>JACPOW010000107.1 GCA_016191335.1 Elusimicrobiota bacterium
GGCACGCGGCCGCGCAGGTCGCGCAGCACGTGCGCGGCGGTGGTGGGGCTCGGCCGTCCCGAGAGGTTCGCCGAGGGCGCGGCGACGGGCTCTCCCAGGGCCCGGATCAGGGCGCGGGCCGCGGGATGGCCGGGGCAGCGCACGGCGACGGTGCGGCCGCCCGCGGTGACCGCGCCGGGGACGCGGGCCGACTTCTCGAGGATGAGGGTCAGCGGCCCGGGCCAGAACGCGTCGATCAGCCTGCGCGCCAGCGGCGTGACCCGCTTGACGACGCCCGCGAGCATGGCCTCGTCGGCGACGTGCACGATCAGCGGGTTGTCGGAGGGGCGGCCCTTGGCCTTGTACACCTTCCGCGCGGCGGCGGCGTCGAAGGCGCGGGCGCCGAGGCCGTACACCGTCTCCGTCGGGAATGCGACCAGGCCGCCCGCGCGCAGGATCCCGGCGGCTTCGGCCAGGCCCTCCGCGCTCGGCTTCAGGACCCGGGTGCGGCTCACGGCAGGGAGGACTTCACGCTCGCGAGTTCGGCGAGGAAGTCGTCTTCCTTCAGCAGGCGGGCGCACACGCGGGCGCCGAGGTCCTGTCCCGCGGCGACGTCGCTCGGGTGGTGCACGCCGGAGACGAGGCGCAGCTGTCCGGCGTCGCGGCCGTGGGAGCCGAGTATGCCCGCGCGCTCGGGGAACAGGCGGCCCAGCACGCAGGCGTCGAGGACCCCGGCCGCGGCGTGCGTGCTGGGGTAGGAGGTCGAGCCCGACGGCTTCTCGACGCAGGGCTGCACGCGGGGGTCGGCGTTGAAGGGGCGGGGGCGCGAGAACTTCTTCTTGTGGTAGCCGGAGACCTTGGACAGGAACTTCGACGCGCGGTCGACGAAAGGCGCGACGGCCTCCGCCTCGGCCTTGGACAGGATGCCCGAGGCCCCGAACAGCGACCGGAAATCGGGTATGGCCTGCGCCGCGGCGGCCGAGCATTGCTCCGGCGTGCGCGCGGCCTGGAGCTTGAGCAGCTCCTCGAAATCGCGGGCGTACTCGGGCGAGCCGGGGGCGGGCGGCGCGGCCAGCGCGAAATCCGTCGAGGGGATGTCGCTCCAGCCCGCGAGGGCGGGGGCCGCGAGCAGCAGGGCGAGGAGGGGGAGCGCGGCGGCGCGGAGGCGGTTCATGCGCTCATTATAGCTTGGGCTTGAACGACTTGAGGACGGATTCGAACGCGCGGCGGTTCTTGCGGTGCAGGGACTTCGGCGCGTAGTAGGTGAGCAGGTAGAAGCCCTTCGACGCCGGGACCGCGACGAGTTCCTCCTTCATGGGCACCTCCTTCGTGTCGCGCGAGCTGGGGGGCACGAACTCGGAGGCGTCCCGGGCGTAGGCCTTGGCCGTGCGGCCCGCGACGGGGAGGTCGGGCCGCCTCTGGGTCGGGCGCGCGCTCCTGAACACGGGCGGGGCGGCCTGCCTCGCGACGAACGCGTCGAAGCTCGCGAAGTCCGCGTCCCCGGGCGGGTAGTGCCGCAGGGTGATCAGGGCGGAGACGTCGTTGTCGTCCGAGGGCCCGAGGAGGACCACGCCGCCGCCGGAGTCGGGGCGGCGGCTCCAGCCGGCGGGAAGGGAGTACTCGAAGGCGTCGCTCATGATCAGGTCCTTGGGGGGCACGGCGGGGGCCTCCCGGGCGGCGGGGGCCGCCCAGGCGGCGGAGGCGAGCAGCAGGGCGGGCAGCGAAAGCTTCATCGGGTCTCCTGGTCCGGCGCGGGCGGAGGGGGGACGCCCATGCGCTTGGCGGCGGGCACGGTGGGGTTCTGGTCGTCGAGCACGAGCTTCAGGCGCTCGGCGGTCTGCGCGTTGATCATCTCGAGGCGCCGGCGATACGCGGCGTAGGTGGCGGGGATGTTGGCCTCGTCGCCGCGGTGCACGGCGAGGGACGCCTTGATGTGCGGCGTGCCCGTCTCCCGCAGGCTCTTCTTCCAATCCTCCTGGGTGGAGATGCGCTCGGCGAAGGCCCCTCCGGCGGCGAGGCGGTCCTGCTCCGCCTTCGGCAGGGCCGCGCGGCGGGCCAGCTCCGCGTCCAGGTCCTCGGCCATCCCCTGGTGCCATTTGATGGAGCACCAGGCGGTGCCCTCCAGCGAGCGCAGCTCGGGGTAGTGCCAGGCGTTGATCCCGTCGCGGAAGATCTGGGTCCCTTGGAGCAGGCGCTCGGACTTGTTGGCGGACTCGCGCGCCAGGATCGAGGTCTTGCGGTCGCGCTCGATCAGGGCGTCGAAGGAAGGGTCGCGCCGGCGCTTCTCGACGATGAACAGCGCCTCCACCTGCATCGTCTCGAGCTCGTTGTGCTGCCCCGCCATCCAGGGCAGCTTGTTCTCCCGGGCCCAGACCATCTGGCGCTGGTGGTTGGCCTCGTGCACGAACAGCGGGGCGAGCTGGACCGACAGGCGCCGGAGCAGCTGCGGGTCCTGGGCGAGGTCCTTGACGTCGCGGCCCTCCGCCTTGAGGTACTCCTGCAGGTGCTTCTCGTTGAAGGTGATCACGCCTCCCTGATGCCAGCCGATCCAGTTCTCCTGCCCCTTGAGCGGCGCGGCGACCCTCAGGTCGAGCTTGTTGGTCCGGTAGAACTCCTCGAGGTCCCGTCCGGCGAAGGTCCCCTCCGTCTCCTTCATCAGGCCCGTCCTCAGCAGGCCCGCGACCATCTCCCGGCGGCCGTCGATGTCGAAGCGCTGCCCGTCCCGCGCGGGCGCGGCCGCCCGGAAGGCGGGATCCTTGACGCCCGCCCCGTCGAAGATCCCCCCGAGCCCGGCCAGCATTCCGTCGAGGTCGGCGCCGCGCGCGTCCTCCAGCGCCTTGCGCTTGGCCGGGTCCTTCCCGACGAGCTTCTCGGCGCGCGCCAGCCCGTCGACGGCCTGACGGGCGTGGTTGACGCGCTCCCACAGCCGGGAGCTGTCGGAGTTGCCCACGATGCCGGCGATCGCGAGCGCCCGCGCCTCCAGCGCCTTGTACTCGGCCGGGGTCCGCGGGGTCGTCGCGAGGATCGCGGCGAGCTCGGAGCCGCTCCACTCCTGGAGGCGGTCCATGCGCTCGGGGAAATCGAGCTTCTCCCATTGCGCCTCGGTGACGGGCTTGGCGGCCAGGACCTTCTTCGCGTTGGGCGGGACGAACTCCCAGGCCCAGGTGGCCTCGCGCAGGGCCTTGATCCGGGTCTTGTCCGCCCAGGGCGCCTCCCTCACGAACCAGGCTTCGAGGCGCGCGGGGCTGCCGCAGAACTTGCAGTCCGGGCGCTTGTCCAGGCCGAGGCGGATCGCCCGGGGCTGGGACATGCCCATCAGCAGGTCGCCGATGTCCTTGAGCTCGGCGGCGGAGGCGAACGCCTTGCGGTAGCCCTCCGGGTCCTCGGCCTTCCAGCGGTCCTGCAGGGCCTGGTCCCGGAGGAACGCCTGGGCGGTCTCGAGCGAGTCCTCCTGCGTGATCAGCAGGAGGGTCCGGTTGTACTCGTCCCGCTGCTGGGCGCGAGCGGGCGCGGGGCCGAGGAGGAGCAGGCCCGCGAGGGCGAATCGGAGGAACGGCGCCGGGGAGAGGGGGTTCATCGAGGGGGCTCCCGTCGACGACAGTGTAACCCCGGGAACACCCGTGGTCAAGGCCCACCCCCGGCGTTGACGCGTCCCGCCGGCGGGGGTATACTGCGCTCATGTTCGAGAGCGCCGAGGTCGGCCGGTCGGTGGACAAGAAGGAGTACGCGAAGCGCGTCGCCGCTCTGCGTTCCCGCATCCTCAAGGCCCAGCACGCGCTCGCCGCCACGAGCCTGCGCCTCGTGGTCCTCGTCGGCGGCGTGGAGGGCGGCGGCAAGACCGAGGTGGCCCGCCGCTTCCTCGACTGGATGGACCCCCGCGGCCTTCAGGTCGAGGCCTACGGCGAGCCCTCCGACGAGGAGAACGAGCGCCCCGAATACTGGCGCTACTGGAGCACCTTGCCCCCGGCGGGCCACGGCTCGATCCTCGTCGGCTCCTGGTACACGCGTCCGATCGTGCGCCGCACCTTCAAGGACATCGGCTCCGGAGCCTTCGACCAGGCGCTCGACCGCGCGATGGCCTTCGAGGCCATGCTCGTGCGCGAGAACACCGTCCTCGTCAAGCTGTGGCTCCATCTGTCCAAGAAAGGGCAGAAGCGCCGCTTCGAGGAGCTCGAGTCCGACCGCGACACCGCCTGGCGCGTGACGAAGCAGGACTGGGAGTTCTCGAAGAAATACGACCGCTTCCGCGAGGTCTGCGAGCGGGCGCTGACCAAGACCAGCGTCGCCGAGGCGCCGTGGACCGTGATCGAGGCGACCGACCGCCGCTACCGCGACCTGGCCGCGGGGGAGGCCGTCGCGGACGCCATCGAGGCCGCCCTGGCGAGGAGCGCGAAGGCCGCGCCGGCGCGCGCGCCGGACCGCTCGAAGCCGCCCAAGGTCTCCGTCCTCAGCCGCCTCGACCTGGCCCGGACGCTCGAGGACGACCACGCCAAGAAATTCGAGAAGCAGCAGACGCGCGTGGCGCTCCTGTCGCGCCGCCTGCGGAAGGAAGGGCGCTCCCTGATCTGCGCGTTCGAGGGCGTGGACGCCGCGGGCAAGGGCGGCGCGATCCGCCGCCTGCTCGGCGCCATCGACGTGCGCAACGCCCGCGTGATGGCCGTCGCCGCGCCGACCGACGAGGAGCGGGCCCACCCCTACCTGTGGCGCTTCTGGCGCAACCTCCCGCGCCTGGGCCGCGCCACGATCTACGACCGCACCTGGTACGGGCGCGTCCTCGTCGAGCGCGTCGAGGGCTTCTGCGCGCGGGACGACTGGAAGCGCGCCTACGCCGAGATCGTCGCCTTCGAGGAGGAGCTCGCCGAGTCGGGCGTCATCGTCTGCAAGTTCTGGCTGCAGATCTCGCCGGAGGAGCAGCTCCGCCGCTTCCAGGACCGCGTGAAGACCCCGTTCAAGCAGTACAAGATCACCGAGGACGACTGGCGCAATCGCGCCAAGTGGGACTCTTATCAGGCCGCCGCCGTGGAGATGATCGAGAAGACGAGCTCCCCGGACGCGCCGTGGACCTTGATCGAGGCCGAGGACAAGCGCTGGGCGCGCCTGCGCGTGATGAAGGCCGTCGCCGACCGCCTCGAGGAAGAGCTGGGCTAGCGCCGGGGTTCGTCGAGCTGGAGGAAGAGCATCCGGCCGGAGTAGTAGACGCCGAGGTCTCCGGGTCCTGCCGTAAGCTCGACATGAGGCGGCGCCGAGATCGACAGCGAGCGGAAGACCGTGTGCGCGTCGCCGCTCGGCGCCCATGGCTTCCCGTCCACCAGTATGACGGCTTCGGGCGGCAGGATGAACTCGGACGTGTTCGCGTTGCGCCGGACGAACATGTCGCGGAGGCGTATGCGGTAGCCGGGGCGATCGTCGGACCAGAGCTTGGCGCGCATCAAGGACGTGGAGTCGGGATAATCGAGCCAAGGTCCCGAGTGGCTGGCCCGGGCGGCCTCGCGGGTGAGGACGAAACGCCGGCCTTGAAGCGAGCCGTATTCGTCGCTCCACCGCTCGCGCTCGGCTTTCAGCCGCTCGATGTCGAGCCGGGCGGCTTCCACGGCCTCGTCGTATCCCGGGCGCATCGTCAGCGCGGCCACGCGGCGATCCATCTCCTCGGGGGAGAGGGCCAGGCGAGAGGCCGCGATCTGGGATGGAACGAAGCCGGCTTCGACCGCGCCGCGCCAATCGCGCTCTTTCTCCGCGTCGAGCCATAGGCAGAGCGCCGCGCCGATGGGATAATGGCGCCACTTCGCCATGTCGGCGATCTTTCCCTGCGTCCTCAGCCGTTGGGCCAGCAGGCGCCGCACGGATTCCCGGGGCCAGGCCGTCTCGTTCCCGGCGGTCTCGACGAACTCCGCCGTGCCCTCGCTGCGCTCCTCCGAGATCTCGATCCAGCTGTCCGGGAAAAGACGCCTTCGCCGTTGGCGGATCGCGGCGAAATCGCGCACGCCCTCGGCGTCCCCGTGCTCCAGCCAATCGGCGAGGCGGCGTCCCTCGAGCCCCGCCAGCGCCACGTCCCGCGGGTCCTCGATGGGATACCGCCCGCCCGAGAGGTTCCTGAACCGGAGGTCCTGGGCGTTATGGAAGCGCTCGTGGACGAAATACGCGGTCCAATCGTAGGCGTCGAGACCGTCCTCGATCTGCATGGCGGTGACGGTCGACCCGTCGAGGTCGAAGGCCCGCACATAGGAGAATCTGGGCGTGAAGGACCTGGCGCTGACCGAAACGGACGCGTCCGCCCAAGGGGCGCGTTCGAAACCTTCCGGGTACGCCGTCGTTCCGATGAGGAGAGCTCCGTCGCCCTTGATGGCGACGAGCAGCGGCTGGCCGAGAGGGTCGTAGCCGGGCCAGGCGCGCGCCGCGGCGGCGGAGGCTCTCTGGATGGACGCGACGAGGTCGGCCTTCGGCCGCGGGGGGCCCTTCCGGTCGAGGGCGGCATGGACCGACAACGCGACGATCAGGACGGCGAACGAGGCGCCGAGGCGGTCCGGCAAGCGGCCTACGGGATCAGGATGCCGGCGATGTTCGCGGTCATGAAGGTCGCGATGGCGCCGACGATCATGGCCTTGAGGCCGAGCTTCGCCAGGTCGTGCCGCCGCGTCGGGGCGATGCCCGAGATGCCGCCGATCTGGATCGCGATCGAGGAGAAGTTCGCGAAGCCCGACAGCGCGTAGCTGACGATGATCACCGAGCGGTGCGTCAGCGGCTGGCCGGACTTGAGGATGTCGGTCAGCTGCAGGTAGGCGACGAACTCGTTGAGCACGGTCTTCACGCCGATGAGCTTGCCGACGACCCAGCAGTCCTGGACGGGCACGCCCATCAGGAAGGCCAGCGGCCAGCCGAGGATGGCGAGCAGGTTCTCGAGGCTGACCTGCGGGTAGCCGACCCAGACGCCGGCCTGCTTGAGGATGGCGTTGAGCATCGCGATGAGCGCGATGAAGGCCAACAGCATGGCCGCGACATTGAAGGCCAGGCCCAACCCCTCGGAGGCGCCGCGCGCCGCCGCGTCGATCACGTTCGCGTCGAGCTTCTCGCGGCCCATCTTGACGTGGCCCAAGGTCTTGGGCACGCCGGTCTCGGGCATCGCGATCTTGGCGCACACGAGCGCGGCGGGCGCGGACATGACGGACTGCGCGATCAGGTGGCCGGCGATGTCGGGGAAGTACTGGTGGAGCATGCCCACGTAGGCCGCGAGCACGCCGCCCGCGGTGTTGGCGAAGCCGCCGACCATGATGGCCAGCAGCTCGGAGTTGGTCATGTCCGCGACGTACGGCTTGACCACGAGCGGGGCCTCGGTCTGGCCGACGAAGATGTTCGCCGCGGTGGACAGCGTCTCGGCGCCGGAGGTCTTCATCGTCTTGTACATGACGATCGCGAAGATGTCGACGACCCACTGCATCAGGCCGATGTGGTAGCCGACGGTCATCAGCGCGGAGACGAAGATGATGGTGGGCAGGACGTTGAAGGCGAAGTTGATCATCGGCGCCTCGATCTTGCCGGTGATGAAGGACCCGAACAGGAACTTCGTGCCCTCGTTGGTGAAGCCTAAGAGAGCCATGGTCCCGTCGTTGAGACGCTCGAAGAACCACAGCCCCGGCGCCGTCTTCAGGACGATGATGCCGAAGAACAGCTGCAGCGCCATGCCCCAGGCGACGAGCTTCCAGTTGATCTTCTTGCGGTCGGTGGACATCAGCCAGCACAGCCCGACCAGGGCGAACAGGCCGAAGAAGGAGGTGGAGCGCTCGAGGACGGTGCTGGGCTGCTCCGCAGCCCTGCGCGCGTCCATCTGGGCGCGGACCAGGTCGGCCTGCGAGGGCGCGGCGGCGCTGGAAACGGCGACGGCGTCCTTGGCGACGGAGGCGGAGAAGACGGTGGTGCCGAGCGCGCCGAACAAGCCGCACGCCGCGAACATGGCCCAAACGCGTCCGAGACGGCGCACGGCGGGGGGGATGGTCATGTAGGAATTGTAGCAAAGGCCCGGAACTTTTCTATGATGCTCCCCATGAACGACGCCGCCTCCCGGAAGAACGCGATCGCCGCCGTGCTCCTCGCCGCCCTCGGCTACTTCGTCGACATCTACGACCTGATCCTGTTCAGCATCGTGCGCGTCGCGAGCCTCCGGGACATCGGCGTCGCCCCCGAGGCGATGATGGACACCGGCCTGCTCCTGATCAACATGCAGATGGCCGGCATGCTGCTCGGCGGCCTGCTGTGGGGCATCCTCGGCGACAAGAAGGGCCGCCTCTCGGTCCTGTTCGGCTCGATCGCGATGTACTCGGTCGCCAACATCGCCAACGGCTTCGTGCACAGCGTCCCGGCGTACGCCGCCTGGCGCTTCATCGCCGGCGTCGGCCTTGCGGGCGAACTCGGCGCGGGCATCACCCTCGTCTGTGAGCTGATGCCCAAGGAGACGCGAGGCTACGGCACGATGATCGTCGCCGGCGTCGGCATCGCGGGCGGCGTCGTCGCCGGCCTCGTCGGGGACTGGTTCGGCTGGCGCAACGCCTACTTCATCGGCGGCGCGATGGGCCTCGCCCTGCTGACCCTGCGGGTCGGCGTCTACGAGTCCGGGATCTTCGACAAGGTGATGAAGGCCAAGGACGTTCGCCGCGGCGACTTCTTCATGCTGTTCTCGACCCCGGACCGCGTGCGGCGCTACCTGTCCTGCATCGCGCTCGGCATCCCGGTCTGGTTCGTCATCGGCATCCTCGCCACCTTCGCGCCGGAGTTCGGCAAGGCGCTCGAGATGCCCGTGCTGCCGACCGGCTCCCGCGCGGTGATGTGGCTGTACGCGGGCTGCGCGCTGGGCGACTTCGCGAGCGGCGGCCTGAGCCAGGTCCTGCGCAGCCGCAAGAAGGCCGCGCTCGTCTTCGTCGGGGCGACCGCGGTCACCTGCGCGGTCTACCTGAACCTGCGCGGCGCGGCGCTGACCCCGTTCTACATCACCTGCGGCGCTCTCGGCTTCTTCTCCGGCTACTGGGCGGTGTTCGTGACCATCGCCTCGGAGCAGTTCGGCACCAACATCCGCGCCACCGCCACCACGACCGTCCCCAATTTCGTGCGCGGCTCCCTCGTCGGCGTCTCGGCGCTGTTCCAGTTGCTCAAGCCCGGCCAAGGCATCATCGGCTCGGCGGCGCTCGTCGGCACCCTCTGCTTCGCCCTCGCGCTCCTGTCCCTCCTCGGCCTGCGCGAGACCTTCGGCAAGGACCTCGACTACCTCGAACCCCACATGTAAGGCGGGGTCAGGCGGGCGAACGCGGTCGTGCCGAACAGGGCGAACAGGCCGCCCCAGAGCAGGAAGCCGGCGACGTGGGTCACGTAGATCAGGGAGCGGATGGCGCCGACGGTGACGTCCTTCTTGTCGCTCGGGATGTTCGACTTCATGATGGTGTCGAGGTGGTTCGACGCCAGCTGCGCGGTGAAGCCGATCGCGAGGAGCGCGACGGAGATGGGGAACATCGGCCAGATGAAGGTGCCGAGCGTGGCCGTGCTCAGGAACGCCCAGGTGCCGAGCAGGGCCGCCGCGGCCCAGGGAAGGACGCGGGCCGCGCTGCGCGCGTACATCGAGCGCTCGCCGGCCTTGCGCTCGGCCTCGGGCAAGGCGGAGACCTTCTTCTCGATGCGGGCGGCGAGGCGGTCCATGACCACCGCGCCGACCAGGGCGCCGGCGCCGTACACGGCGGTCAGCGAGCCGGCGACCGCGGCCGCGTGCTGCGGGTCGGGCGCGGAGTAGGCGCCGAAGGCGGTCGCGATGATGTAGTACATCATGTACAGGAAGCTGTTGACGAGGGCGAAGCCGAACAGCGGCTTGTAGATGCCCGCGTCCTTGAAGACGGTCTTGAAGCCCTCGTTCCAGCGGCTCGGCTTATGGGCGTCGGCGGTGGCTTTCGGAAGCTTGAGGGCCAGCGCCAGCAGGGCCGCGATCCCGAAGGCGATCGGGGCGGGGTAGATCACCGCGCCGAAGCCGAAGGCGGCGACCGCGAGCGCCATCGCCGAGCCGATGAAGACGGTCCCGTACTCGATGAAGTCGCGGAAGGAGCCGAAGCGGCTCGAGGACGCTTCGGAGCCCTTGAACCAGGCGACCTGCAGGCTGTGCTCGGCGACGCGGCCGATCGAGTGGAAGAAGTAGTCGAGGCTGAACAGCGGGATCAGCGCGGCGAGGGCGATCGTCCCGGTGGCCGGGTTGAAGAGAAGCGCGAGCGTCGTCCAGATCGCGACGCGCGCGAGCAGGACGATGCGGTACGAGGCGCGTATGCCGAGGCGCTTGATGATGCTCCCGCCGAAGTAGCTGCCGAGCGTGTAGGCCCCGTAGCTGACGCTGGTGAGCGCGGCGAGCGCGAGGAAGCCCTGGGACAGGGGCTGGGTCATCTGCGAGACGGCGAGCGAGGTGGACTCGACGACGGTGGAGACGAGCAGGAAGGTGGAGAGGAAGCCGAGCACGACCTTCGAGTAGAGCGCGGGACCGGGTTCCACCGCGGGCGGGACGGGCGCCGGAGCGATCTCGGCCTTAGGCAGCGGCGACAGATCGTCTGCGGTCGGCTGCTGATAATCCCCGCGGGCGCGGACGATCTCGCCGTTGTCACGCTTGATCCTCAGGACCATGCGCCGCGAGGCGATGAGCGCGGAGCGGATCGCGTCGCGCCAGGTCTTGCCCTTGCCGATGACCTCGGCCCACTCCTCGTAGGCGTTGCCTTTGGCCGCGACGATCCTGTCGCCCTGCTCGACGAACACGCGGGCGAGCTCCACGCCGGGCACCTTGCGAGCGGCCTCGAGCCCTTCGATCGCTTCGAGCGTGCCGTTGCGGCTGGAGGCGAGGAAGGTGTAATGAATGACGCCGTCGGGCGCGTGTCCGGGGTCGACCGGTAGGCCGAGCGTAGCTCGGAAGCCCTGCTCGACGAGGCTCATGCCGGTCAGGCTCTTGACCGCCTGCCAGATCGCGACGCCGCCCATGAACGGGTTGATCTCGATGACGCGCGGGCCGTCGGGGGTGGAGAAGAGGTCGAGGCGCGCGTTGCCGTCCCGCAGGCCGAGGGCCTTGAGGGCGCGCTCGGAGGCGGCGATGAGCTCGGCGTGGTCCGCGACGGCGGTCTGTCCGGGGAACACGAGGATGCCTCCGGCGAGCTCGCCCTTCTGCCCGAGGCCCTTCGTGTCGGAGACGATCGCGAAGGCGGCCTTGCCGTCCTGCATGACGACCTCGACCGAGGTCTCCTCGGTGCCGGGGTTCTTCTCGAGCATGCGCTCCATCATGAGGCCCGGGTGCGTGCTGAAGGTGGTCTGCTTGGCCTCGGGGCGGGCGACGAAGTCGCGCACCGCCGCGTCCATCTTGAGGTAGGCGGCGGCGGCCTCGTTCTCGGACTTGATGTTGAGGTCGAGGAAGCGGGAGTTCTCGCCGCGGCTGGTCTTAATCATGACCTTGTACTTGCCTTCCTCGGAGATCTCGTGGTACGCGCGGCGCGCCTCTTTCTCGCTGCCGATCACCGCGTACGCGACGTGCTGGCGCGCGTCCGCGTTGAGGCGCTTGCGCGCCTCGGGCTTGTTGTCGGCCGCGGCGACGACGTCGCCCGCGATGCCCTTGGCGCCGAGCCTGTCGGTGATCTTGCCGGTCAGGCTTGCGTACAGGCTCATGAAGCCGACGACCGCGTGCGCCTTCGCGCCCTCGGGATGCGCGGCGACGGCCTCCGCGATCTTGCCCATGGTCTTCCCGTCGCGGGTGTTGATCGGGGCGGCGATGAAGTTGGAATCGGGGATCGTGGCGATCGAGTTCTTGCGGTTGGCGGGATCGTCCACGAGCACAAGGTTGAGGCCCAGCTCCTTGGCGACGCGCAGCGCCTCCTCCATGATGAACGGGCGCGATCCCTTGGTTCCGACCATGATGACGGTCTTGCCGCGGACGGACGCCTCGGCGAGAGCCGCCGACTCCGAGAGGCGTTCGGCGGGGGCGGACGGGACCGCGGCCGCGGCGGCCGGAGCGGCGGCGACGGGGGCAGCCGGGGCGACACCCTGCGCGGCGGCGGCGTTCGGGATGGACGCGGGCGCGAGAGGCGCGGGCGCGGAGCCGGCCTGCAGCGAGGCGGCGGACAACGTCCCGAGCGAGGGGGAGAGGAGCGCGGACGGAGCGCTCGACAGCGGGGAGACGATCGCCGCGCCCGCGGCCGACGCGGAAACTCCCGAGACGGGAGCGACGACGCGCGCGGTCTGCGCCCAGGCCGGCCAGGGCGCGATGACGACGACGAACGAAACGACGAGGGACATCGCGGAGCGAAGCGCGCGTGATTTCATTGCTGGTGATGTTACCACGCGACAACCGCCCGCGTTGCTAGATTTGGTCCCACTATCAGGAGGCAATCGAACTACGCTTCCGGTGGGACCTTGGACTCCGGGCCGTGGGCCCATAGTCCCCGCTCCAGGAGAAAATGATACGATCGCGCCATGAAAAATCCGATCTTCGCGGCGCTGTTCGTCCTCCTCTTATCGGCGCCCGCGCGCGCGGCGATACCCGAGACCTTGACCGTCCGCGCCGTCTCCTGGGAGCCGTCCCTGAAGTCCGCGACCGACAAGGACTGGAGCGCGCGCGTCCTGGCCGAGGTGTCCGCCGCCGCCAAGGCCGGAGCCGACGCCGTCGTCTTCCCGGAGGGCTTCTCGGACGGGCGCGACGTCCCCGGCGTCCTCGACGCCGCGAAGGCCGCCGCCGGAGAGGACCGCCTCGTGGTCCTCGGCTACGCGCCGCACCGCAATCCCGGCGAGGACTTCGCCTACGGCCGCGCCTACATCCTGTCCGCCGGGGCCTGGCAGATCATGGACAAGCTCGACCCGACGCCCGCCGAGCGCGCCGCGAAGGTCCCGCTCAAGCCCGGCGTGCGCCTGCCCCTGTTCCGTTTCCGTGGAGGAACGGTCTCCGTCCTGTCGGCCAGCTCGCTCGCGAAGCCCGAGATCGCGGCCTCTCTGAAGAAGCGCGGCGTGCAGCTCGTTCTCGTCGCGGCGCCCGCCGAGGACGAGGAGGGAGCGGCGCGGTTGTCGCGCTCCGCCGCCGCGCGCGCGGTCGAGCTCGGCGCCGCGGTCGTGACCGCGCCTCCGTCTCCCGCGGCCCCGGCCCTGCACCTTCCCGCGCAGAAGGGCTTCGGGCTCAAGCCGCCGCCGCCCTCCGGCCGGGACTTCCGCCTCCCGTGGAAGAAGCTCCTCGACCTGCGCGTCGTCCCCGAGGGCTCCGACGAGCCCCGCCCCTTCCTGGAATCGACCCACTACCAGGTCGAGATCTAGCCTTATAAAGGAAGTCGGGACGAAATAGCCGCGAAACACGCCGCGGGTACACTGCGGCATGGGAATCAGAGCGCTTTTCGCCGTGATGCTGTTGGCCGCTCCGGCCTTCGCCGGCGAACGAATATCCGTCCGCGACGCGGGAGGCTTCGACCCCTCGGGGCGGACCATCGAGTTCCCCGACCGCTTCGGCTGGACGGCCTACGAGGCCGAGTTCGATTTCTCGCTCGACGAGGACGGGGCCCTGTCCGACGCCTCGCGCCTGAACATCGTCATCGTCCGGCGCGGGGGGAAGAAGTGGAAATACTCCTGCCGCGCCTCGAAGGAGGACCTCTCCGCGCGCGTGGTGCCGCTCGGGGGCCGGACCTCGGTGATCGCCGAATGCCGGGTGAAGCCGCGGTCCTTCGCGAAGGCCGTCGACCTCGACGCCGAGGACGTCGGCGCTCCCGTGTTCGTCTTCGAGGCGGTGCTCGAAGGCGGCCGCGCCCGCGCGGGAGGCCAGCGCGGCCTGCGCTTCCGCCCGGACGCCCCGGTGGCGTCTTTGGACCTGAGCCCCTACGCCGCGTCGCCCGACGCCGCGGGCCTGGCCGTGATCTTCCGCGCCGAGTAGGTCGCGTCGGTCCGGATTACAAAAAACAGCGGTCCTGAAAGGGAAACCCCACCCCTCGGGCCTAAATGGCCGTAGGCCTCTTGTCTGGGCCCCGCTTACCCGTCGGCCCCAACCCTCGAATCGATCCATCCTCTATAATTCAGCAACGCCACTGGTTGTTCCATTTAGAGGAGCCGAACATGATCATCGAGAAAGCCGCCGCGAGAAAGTCCCTGGCCGTGACCTTGGCCCTGGCCCTTTTCGCTTCCGCGCCGGTGAACGCCTGGTCCCAGACGCAGGCCGCCGCGTCTCGAGCCGCCGGCGGAGCCGGCGTGATCGGCGCCGCGGGCACGATCGGCTCGGTGACCCCGAACATGTCGGCCGTGACGGCCGCGATCGCGCTCCCGAACCTCTCGCTGAACTCGCCGGCCCCGACGCTGGCTCCCGCCGTCAAGGCGCTGGCCGCGGCCCCCGTCGCCGCGCCGCAGGCCGCGGTCCCCGTCGCCCAGCCTCTCGCGCTCGAGGCTCACCCGGTCATCGGCGTCCTCAACGCCCTGCAGGCCAAGGGCGTCCAGCTTCCCGACACCCTGTCCACCCGCGAGGACGCGGCGAAGCTCATCGCCGCGGCCCAGGCCATGCCCGAGGGCACGGCCAAGCAGAACATGATCGCGATGGCCGCGGCGATCAACGCGGCGAACAACACCGGCTCGTCGGCCCAGCTCGGCCAGATCTTCGACGCGGAGCGCGCCCGCGCCGAAGCCCCCGTCGAGGCCCCGGTCCAGGCGACCGGCTGGCGCTCGGCCGTCGCCCGCCTGCTGCCCGCCTCCCTCGCGAAGATGGTCGTCAAGAAGACTCCTCCCGCTCCGGCTCCCGCCGCCCAGCCCGCCAACCCCGCCGACTTCGCCGTGAAGATCGCGGACCTGCACTACGCGCCTTCGGCGGCGCAGCTGCCCGAGAACACCGCCAAGATCCCCGTCTCCGACAAGCAGGTCGTCGGCCAGGATGCCGGCCTCAAGGCGATCAAGTTCGGCCTGCAGATGCCCGGCCGCCACTACAACCTCTTCGTCGCCGGCCCGGACGGGTCCGGCCGCGAGACCGCGCTGCGCCACATGCTCCCCGAGGTGGCCGGCAAGATGGCGACCCCCGGCGACCGCGTGGCCGCGACGAATTTCGTCAACAAGGAAGTCCCCGCCGTTCTCAACCTCGAGGCGGGCCGCGGCCCGGCGTTCGTGAAGGGCGTGCGCAAGTTCGTGGCGACCCTCAAGGCCGTGCTGCCCGAGCAGCTCGAGTCCGGCCAGATCGGCGAGGCCAAGAAGCAGGCCGTCGCGCAGGTCCAGGCCGCCGCCGCCGAGCGCGAGGAGGCCTTCAAGGCCGAGGTCGCGGCGATCACCCTCGCCGGCGGCGTCTTCACCGTCGAGTTCTTCGCCAAGCCGTCCGGCGAGGGCCGCATGATGGTCGGTCTGAAGCTGATGCGCAACGGCCAGGCCGTCGATCCCTCCCGCGTCGACGCGGACATCGCCTCCGGCGCCTACACCCGCGCTCAGTTCGAGCAGGCGAGCAAGGAGCGCGACCAGAAGTTCCCCGAGGTCATGGAGAAGTTCAAGGCCATGATGGAGCAGAACAACAAGGAGATGGAAGCCGTCCAGGAGCAGCTCGCCGAGCTCGAGTCCAAGGCCGTCTCCTCGATCGTCTCCCAGGTCGCCCAGCCGCTGATGGCGCTGGTCATGCCCGAGACCAAGGTCACCCCCGAGATGGCCGCGCTCCAGGAGAAGATCGAGGCGTGGTCCGCAGACTTCGAGAAGCGCGTCTCCGCCGTGGACGTCGAGGGCTTCGGCATCGCCTTCATCCAGAACGGCAACAAGCTCATGGTCGCCTACACGCACGGCGGCGAGGCGCTCAGCAAGGAGAAGGTCGCCGCCCTCATGGAGAAGGGCCTGACCCCGGCCAAGTTCAAGCAGATCCAGGAAGCCCTGACCGCCGCCGTCGAGCCCCTGCTCAAGGAGTTCAAGGCGAAGAACCAGGAGTTCGGGCAGGCCCAGCAGGAGCTGGCGAAGAACCAGCCCAAGGCGGCCCCGACGCAGGAGCAGATGCGGGCGGTCGCCTACGTGAAGATGCTGATGCAGTTCTCGGCGTCGAACTACCGGATCTTCATGGGCAAGATCGGCGCGTCCTCCGACGAGGACGGCATCAAGGACGCCCCGGGCCAGAAGCCGATGGACGCCGAGGACTTCTTCGAGGCCAGCGTCCTCTCCAGCAACGGCTCGACGAAGGGCGCGCCGGTGGTCTGGGTCAAGAACCCGACGCTCGACAAGGTCTTCGGCAAGGCCGACGACAACCGCCGCACGATGATCATCCCCGGAGTCGGCCTCGTCAAGGGCGGCGCCCCGGGCGGCCCGACTTTGATCGGCGGCGCCATCCAGCAGGCCGAAGGCGGCTTCCTGGTGATGGATTTCATGGACGTGCTGCGCGCCCCGGGCCTGTACCAGGCCCTGATGGCGGCCGCGAAGACCGGCGAGGCGTCCATGGTCGAGGGCGGCCTGCAGAGCCTGATGAACGGCAAGAACGAGGCGTACCACGTCCCGAGCAAGGTCAAGATCGTCCTGATCGGCTCGCCGAGCCTGCGCATGATGGTCGAGCGCCAGGACCCCGACTTCGCGATGAACTTCCAGGCGTCGGCCGACTTCGAGTCCACGCTCAAGGTGAGCGAGGAGTCGGTGGCCGGCTACGTGCAGTTCTTCAAGAAGGCCGTGATGTCGCTCGCCGCGGAGCTCAAGCAGGACGTGACGAACCTGACGCAGGACGCGATGAGCGCGCTGGTCGAGCCGGGCGCGCGCATGGCCGACTCCAATAAGAAGCTGACCGCGCAGTTCGGCGCCCTGTACGGCGTCGTCCGCGAGGCGACCTACTGGGCGCACGAGGCGGGCCGCACCGAGGTCCGCCGCGAGGACGTGGACACCGCGCTGCAGACCAAGCAGGACCGCGAGGAGGTCTATCGCCGCCATCTCCTGCAGGTCTACAAGGACAACGTGTTCGTCGTCGAGACGACCGGCAAAAAGGTCGGCCAGATCAACGGCCTGGCCGTGATGGGCACCTTCGGCGTGCCGATGCGCATCACCGTGGTGCCGTCCGCCGCGGCGGGCATGGGCGGGATCATCTCCGTGGACCGCAACGCGGGCCCGAACCAGACCGGCTCGTCCTTCAACAAGGCGCTCGGCGTGGTCGAGGGCTTCCTGCAGAACCTGTTCGCGACGAAGCGCCCCTTCCCGGCGCGGCTGTCCATCTCCTACGAGCAGAACTACGGCGGCATCGACGGCGACTCGGCGACCTCGACGGAGATCTACTCGATCCTGTCGGCGCTGTCGGGCGTGCCGATCGGCCAGAACTTCGCGGTGACCGGCTCGGCCGACCAGTTCGGCAACGTGCAGGCCATCGGCGGCGTGAACCACAAGATCGAGGGCTTCTACGAGCTCGCGAAGGCGCGCGGCCTGACGGGCGACCAGGGCATCGTGATCCCGCAGGCGAACGTGGCCGACCTCCAGCTCTCGCTCGAGGTGGTGGAGGCCGTGAAGGCCGGCAAGTTCCACATCTACGCGGTGAGCCACGTCAGCCAGGGCCTCGAGATCCTGACCGGCGTCGCCTACTCGGAGATCCTCGCCAAGGCGCGGGCGAACCTGGCGCAGATGGGCAAGCCGGAAGCCAAGAAGAACTGATCCGTCGCGTCGATCGGACGCCGTGAAGGGGGCCCCCGGCGGATCGCCGGGGGCCCCTCCGCTTTCGGCCCGGCCCTTGAGCCCGAATTCCCGAATTGTTACAATAGTGATGGCAGGATGAAAGCCGCGAATAAAATGTAGAGAGTCATGAATCCGGTCCTCTCATTCTGTCTTCGAGTCTTTCTCGGGGCCCTGGGAGCCGCGGTCTCCGTCCTTCCGCGATCCTGGGAGCTGACCCTCGGTCCCGCCCTGGGGCGGCTGGGCCTCCGCCTCGACCGGCGCCGCCGCAAGATCGCCCACGACAACATCCGGCGCTGCCTTCCCGAGCTCGGCCCCGCCGGCTGGGACCGTCTCCTGCGCGAGAACTTCGAGCACTACGGCGTCCTGTTCTTCGAGCTCCTCCACATGTATTCGCCGCTGCCGGGGCATTACCGGAGCTACGCCCGGCGCACGGCGGTCCTCGAGGGCATCGAACATTGGCAGCGCGCCCACGCGAAGGGAAAGGGCGTGCTGTTCGTCTCGGCCCACCTCGGCAACTGGGAGCTGATGGCGGCGGTGGGCGCGATGGGCGGGGTCCCCTTGACCATCGTGACCCGCCACCTGAAGCCGGAGTGGCTCCACCTCAAGATGCTCGAGGCGCGGCGCTCGGTGGATTTCGGCTGCTTCTTCGACAACGAGAACCCGGCGCGGAAGATCCTCGGGGCTCTCCGGAAGGGCGAGTCGGTCGGCTTCGTGATGGATCAGTACGCGCCGCCGCCCACCGGGGCGCGCGTGCCGTTCTTCGGCATCGAGGTGGACACCCTTGCCGCCGTGGGCACCTTCGCCGAGCGCTCCGGGGCCGCCATCATCCCGGTCTATCAGCGCCGCGGCGCCGACGGCGTGGTCCGCGTCGTCATCGAGCCGGAGCTGGAGCTCGGCGAGGCGCGCCGGGACCCCGCGGCCTCGACGGCGCTTCTGGCGCTGCGCACCGAGGAGTGGATCCGGCGCGAGCCGGCCCAGTGGCTCTGGGCGCACCGCCGCTTCAAGGGCGTGGTCTGGGCCGACGAGGCTCAGTACACCGTGTCCCAGTCGCGGTAGGTCACGCGGAACTCGACGCGGCGGTTCTTGGCGCGGCCCTCGTCGGTCGAGTTGTCGGCGAGCGGACGGGAGTAGCCCATGCCCTTGAACCGGATCGAGGGCGGGGGGACTCCTTCCTTCACGAGGAAGGCCTTCACCGCGCGCGCGCGGCGCTCGCTGAGATCGAGGTTGTACTCCGCGGTGCCCACGCTGTCGGTGTGGGCGAGGCAGATGACCTTCAGCCGCGGGTTCTTGATCAGCAGCTGGGCGACGAGCTCCAAAGTCGGGTCGGACTCGGGCGTGATCTCGTCCTTGTCGAACTCGAACTGGATCTTCGGGAGGTCTCCGCGCTCCACCTTCTCCTGGATGTCGGCCAGCGCCTCGCGGGCGCGGCGCTCCTCGTCCTCGCTGTCGTGCCCGTAGGCCTTGCGGTCTTCCTCGCCGACGAAGATCGTGGGGGGGCCGGACCGGCACGCGCAGAGCAGGGCGACGGCGGCGGCGACGAGTAGTTTCTTCACGAGCCTAGTGTACCCGGGCTCCGGACCCCGCGCAAGGACGGAAATATTAAAAGAGAGTGGTATAATCGGTCCGCGGTCTCGGCGGGGCGTAGCTCAATTGGCAGAGCGCGTGGTTTGGGACCACGAGGTTCCCGGTTCGAGACCGGGCGCCCCGAGACCGCCCCGTCATCCCCCCGGTATTGACGGCGCGGCGCAATCCGTTATCCTTTCTGGGCGCATGAGATACGCCCTGTCCCTGAGCCTGCTCTTGATGGCCTCTGCCTCGTCGGCCGCCCGCCGCGCGGACCCCGTCGAGTCGGGCTTCAAGCAGGCCGACCAATTGATCGAGGTCGGGGAGTACGTTCGGGCGCGCGACGCGCTCGACGACGTCCACGCCGCGCTCAAGGCCGACGACCCCCGCCAGGTGCGCTACCACGAGCGGACCGGCGCCGCCTGGCTGCGCGCGGGCAAGATCGCCGAGGCGCGGATCGCCTTCACGGCGGCGCTCAAAGCGGCCCAGCGCCTGAAGGTCTCCGACGAGCACGCCGGAAAGGCCTACACCGGCATGGGGCTGTGCCTGCGCCGCGAGAGCAACGACCGCTACGCCCTCAAGTTCTTCCGCAAGGCGCTCGAGAACAAGCTCGACGAGGGGACCCGCATGTTCGTGGACGACCAGATCCGCGAGATCGAGGGCTCCCCGCCCGTGCCGGCCCGCTAGGGCGCGGCCGCGAAGCGCTTGTCGGCCTGCTCCGCGAGGCTCACCATGCGCGCGGCCGCCGCGCGGGCCTTCTCCACGTCGGGCGCGTCGCCCTTGAGCGCGGACAGGTAGGTCTCGAGCTCCGCGGCGAGGCTCTTCACGAGCGGGCGCAGCGCGGCGGCGTGGCGGCGCGCGGCCGCGAGCGCGGGGGGCTCCGGCTCGTCCTTGAAGAGCCGGGCCCATAACGAGCGCTTCGCCGGCGGGGGGCCGTCGAGGACGGGCAGGGCGAGGATCGCGTGAGGCAGGTTGATCGCCTCCCAATGGCCGCCGCCTACGGCGGGCCACGTCTCGCCGGTCAGGCGGTAGGATTTGAGCGAGCCGCTCGCGAGGAGGCGCTGAAGCTGGAAGAGGTTGATCTCGGCGCTGCGCAGGATGTCCATGAACTGATGCGCGTCGGAGCGGGCGCCCGAGACGGCCGAGGCGTCGCCGCGGCGGGCCCGGATGATCTCGTGAAGCAAGGTCTTGGCGTGGGTGCTGAGCTCCTCCAGGGACATGTAGTCGTCGTAGGAGGTCGCGTTCGGCGCGATCGAGCGGCCCGGATAGGCGACCAAGGAGGGGTGGAAGACGCTGAGGTCGCCGCGGCGCAGGCGCTTGGTGAAGAGGGCGTGCCGGGATTCGTGCAGGATCGCCTCGAAGGAGTCGCCGCGCCCGAAGTCGGGAAGATAGAGGACCCGGTCCGTCGAGTTGTAGGCGGCGACCGCGCCGTTCGTCTTGGCGGGGGCGTACTCCATCGTCGAGTCGTAGGTGTTCTTCATGTCCCAGGCGAGGCGGTTGAGCTTGTGGCCCTTCTCCTCGGGGACGATCTTCAGGACGGGCTTGCCGGCGCGCTCGCCGAGCTCGACCGAGATGCCCGCGCTCCTCGCCAGCCCCGCCGCCGCGTCCACCAGGGTCCGGACCTCGGCCGCGCCCGACTTGGCGTAGGGCGCGTTCAGCGCCGAGCGGTAGCGGAAAACATCGGTCTCGGCGAAACGGAACGGCGCGCCGGGCCGGAGATACTCCGCGGACTTGTAGCCGGCGACGGAGGATTCCCCGAACAGGCGCTTCGTGAGGTCGATCAGCTCCCCGAGAGGCGCCTTCCCGGCCGCCGCGGCCTCGTCCCCGGCGGCGCGGCGGGCCTCGGCGAGCGGCGCCGCCGCGGGCTTCGGCTCCAGGGGGCGGACGGGGGCGATGACGGAGGCGATGACGGAGGCGGGCAGCACGGAGGGCGCGAGCGGCGCCGCCGCCAACGCGGGGGTCGGGGCGAGCGCCGACGGCACGAGGCCGGACGGGGTCAGGGCGAGCGCGGGAGCGGCGAGGCTGAGGGTGACGAGCTGGGGCGCGCCGCCGGGCAGGGAGGAGCCGAGCGAGCCGGTCTGCGGGGCGGCGTTGACGCTCCCGGCCTCGACGACGCCGGCGCGCGTCTGCGCCCGCGCCCGGGGCGCGGCCGTCAGGAGGAGGACGGCGAGGAAGAGGGGGCTCAGACCCCCAGTATAGCCCCGTCCCCGTCGAGCCGCCAGGGGCTTCGCGCCAGGGTCAGCGCCGCGGGCGAGGAGCAAGCCTCGAGCTCCGCGCGGGTGTACAGGGCGATGCCGCGGCCCCCCGGCTCGGTGAACAAGGTGACGTGGGCCGGAGGCGGCGGGATGCCCAGCCCGGCGCAGTACGCCTCGAGCCCTTCGACCTCGACGAGCTCGATGAGGGATCGCCGCGCCTCCCGGCGCGCGAGGCGGTACAGCCCGGACGGCCGGACCTTGAACTCGAGGCCGCGGGCCGCGGCGCCGAGAGCGGCCGGATCGAGCTTCAGGCGGGACCCGGCCAAGGTGACGTGCAGCTCGCTCTTGCGGACGAAGCGCTCGCCGCGATGGTCGAGGAGCTCGGGCAGGCGGTCCGCTCCCGGAAGGGGGAGGATCGCGGTGCGCCCCTTCGCGTCGACGAGAGGTTTCAGGCGGCGGGCGCCGGCGGCTCCGTCCGGGCGGCGACGAGCTGGGCGAGCATGCCCGAGCCGGGCGGGACCATCGTGATCTGCGCGCCGCTCTCGAGGACGCGCTGGACCTCGAGGATCTCGAACATGGCCTGCAGGATGTCCGGCGCCGCCGAGATCGTCTTGAGCGCCTGGCCGACGATCTTCGGGCGCAGGGCCGCGGCCTCGGCGAAGGCGATCGCGGCCTGGCGCTGCGCCGTGCTGGCGATGATGTTGACCTGGTTCTCGCCGTCCTGCTTGATCGCGGCGGTGACCTGGCGCAGGCGGTTCACGACCTTCTCCTCGATCTGCTTGATCATGCGCGGGTCGCGCAGGTGGATCTTGCGGATGTAGACCGAGCCGAGCTTGTAGCCCCACTCATGGCTCTTTGGGGAGACCTCCTCGCGCACGACCTGGCTCATCTGGTGGCGGTTGCCGAGCATGGCGGCCAGCTTCATGTTCGAGAGCGACCGCACCGTGGCGTTGCTCACGTTGGCCGCCAGCGAGCCGCGCGGATCCGCGTTCTTGAACAGGAAGGCCACCGGGTCCGACACGTACATCTCGTACCAGATGCCGATGCCGATCGGAGCGCCTTCCTCGGAGTTGACGGGCTCGCTGCGGCGGTAGACCTGGTCCATGCGCATGTCGATGGGATAGCAGGTGCCGATCCAATTGACGATGAGCGCGGCGGGGCCCATCCGCAGCCAGAGGAAGTGGATGCCGGGCTCGGTGATCGTCTCCAGGACGTTGCCGAACAGCACGAAGACCTTCGCGGTCCCCTCGTGGACGATCGTGTAGAAGCCGAGCAGGCGCAGCACGCCGAGCAGGACGGGCACGGCGATCCAGAGGCCGAAGAAGGTGACGGCGGCGGCGAGGAAGAACGGGCTGGAGATCATGTCAGCGGCCCTCCCAGTGCTGGCGGTTCTCGAGGACGAGCTGCTTCGCGCGGCCGAAGAGCCCGAGGCGGACGTTGCGCAGATAGGCGATCAGCGAGCCGGACCCGCCGATCGCCTTGAGGTCGGTCAGCTGCTTGGCGAGCGCCAGCAGCGGCTCCACCTCGGCCTGGGCGTTGAGCGTCTCGATCTCCACGGCGCGCTTGGACTGGACGATCTTCTGGTCGGCGGAGGCCTGGGCCAGGCTGATCTCGGAGGACACGTGGTTGTGCGCGGTGTTGATGGCGGCCAGGGCGGACTCGACCTCGGCGGGCGGGTCGATGCCGGTGATGAGCGACGCGTCGAGGATGATGCCGTAGCGGGAGGTCGAGGACTTGCAGTCCTGGTCCATCGCGTCGTTGAGCGCGCGGAGGTTCTTGCGGATGTCGTTGATCGAGACGCCGCTGAGCTCGCTGAGGCCCGTGGCCTGGGTCAGCGCGGCGCCCTCGAGCTTGGGCGCCTCGAAGGTGGCGATCTTCTCGCGCAGGACC
This sequence comes from Elusimicrobiota bacterium, assembly GCA_016191335.1. Classification (GTDB taxonomy): domain Bacteria; phylum Elusimicrobiota; class Elusimicrobia; order UBA1565; family UBA9628; genus GWA2-66-18. The sequence continues at coordinate 23,235 of JACPOW010000107.1, forward strand.
GAGACGAAGTAGCCCATCACGTGCACGATCGGGTTCTTGATGCCGAACAGGTAGGCGTACAGGTTGCGCTCGGAGACGCGGTAGCGGATCTGCCCGGTCAGCCCGGTGTTGAGCTGGTCCATCGTGATCGCCTCCAGGATGGTGCCGCCTTTGTTGGCGGACGGCGTCTCGGGGTCGGAGGCGATGATGATGCTCTCGGTCGCGATCGAGACCTGGTACACTCGCTCCCAGGGCCACTTGAAGTAGGGGCCGCCCGGGGGGATGACCCGGAGCTGCGGATAGTTGTAGCGCGTCTGCTCGTCCGCGTTGAGCGTGGCCTTGAGCTCGGGATCGTCCAAGGTCCTCACGCCGTCCAGGCGCTGGGCGCGGCCGAAGCTGGTTTTGACCGCGCGTTCGTTCTGGTCGACCGTGTAGAGGCCGGCCACGAGGTAATTGAGCAGGAACCACGCCACGAAACCGAACGCCGCGCCGAGTAGAAAGCCCATGGGTCTCCTGGAAGCCGAGACGGCTTGAGACCGCAGTTTAGCGCCCTAGGGAAGGGGCGTCAACTGTCTTCGCGCAGGGTCTTCCAGCCGACGGCCTCGAGGCTGGCGGCGTAGTGCGTCAGGAAATCCCGCGCGTCGTGCAGGCGGAGGCCGCGCTCGACGATGTTGACCGTCACGGCGTGCCGCTCCTCCCAGTGAGCGGCCCGGGAGGGGCGCGTCCGCCGGAAGCCCTCGGCGACGGCTTCCTCGGGAAGCTCGGTGGTCCCCAGATAGGTTTCCCGGAGGGAATCGTTGATCGCCTCGTACACCGCGACGAGGGGGGGCCCGCTGTCCGGTCTGGAAAGGTCGGACATGTGCTCAGTATATCCCCTCTCCGGCCGGCGTCAACCAAACTTCGGGTGAACTTCGCGGCCGGGGGGCGTGTGACCGTTCCGGCCTGGCGAAATCCGCCCGAACCCGCTATCCTCGCGGAGGTTCAGGAGGTCACGCATGAAACTCGCCTTGCTCGCGCTCACCGTCTCGTTGGTCGTCGCGCCGCCTCTTCGGGGCCAGGAGCAGGCCCAGGGGGGGCCGCCCGCGGAGACGCCCTCGGGCACCCAGCCGGCCGATCCCGGGGAGCGCCCCGCGATCCCGGGGGACAAGGACGACAAGGGCAACAAGGGCGGCAAGGATCGCCGGGGTCCCCGTCGCGAGGAGCGCCGGGGCGAGCGCCGCGAGCACCAGAACAACGGGGTCCGCGACCACGGCCGGGGAGAGGGCCGCGACGGCCGCGGTCAGGGCGGCGAGCGTCGGCAGTCTCACGGCGGCGCCCAGCGCCGGGGCAACGGCCGGGGCCGCTGACGCGGTCGCGGCGGGCCGGCCGGCCGACGGCTCCCGGCGGGCCCGCGCGACGGGCGGCAGCGGCTACTTCTTCTTGGCGTAGTCGACGAAGCCTTGGAAGTCGACGACCACCACCGGCTCGTCGCCGAGCACCCAGGCGTCGTGGCCCGGCGGGATGTTCATGACGTCGCCGGGCTTCGAGACGAATTCGGTCCCGTCGTCCATGACGACCTGCATCCGCCCCGCGACCTGATACTGGAAATGCGGCGCCTCGCAGCTTTGCGTCTTGGCGATCGGCTTGACGTGGGCCGACCACTTCCAGCCCGGCTGAAAGACGGCGCGTCCCACCGTCCGGCCGGCGATGTTCACGAGCTCGAGCCGGCCCCTCTCGAATCCCCGGACCTCGTCCGGCTTGTCGAGGCTCTTCACCGTCACCCTTTCCAGGACCTTCGTCATGTCGTTCCCTCCTGTTCGCGGTTATGTCGCGGCCGCTACCGGACCGCGCCCGTCACATCGAGCTGGCAGCTCTCTCCGGGCATGAGGCTCCAGACGAGCCGCGCCCGCGCGACGCTCACGGTCCGCCCGGGCGGCACCAGGGCGGCGCCCTGCGTCTGGACCGCCGGACGCGACATCGAGTTCGCCACGGTGAAGCTGAACCGGACCAGGCCGTCGATCCGGATCATGCCGGTCCCGTTGTTCTTCACGTAGCCCTCGACGGTCGTCTCGTCGACGGCCTCGCACCCGGTCTGGTACGGCCCCGTCCCGGGAGGGGAGAACTGCGCCTTGCTGCGCTCCAGGACGACGCCCGACACGAGAGCGGCGCCGAGCGCCGCGACGGCGAACCAGCCGGATCTCCTCTTCATAGAACCCTCCGCGCACGCGGGCCGCTGACGATCCGCAGTATATCGCGGCGCTCCGGGAGGAGCTAGAGAGGAAAGTTCACGGTTTTGTGTCGGCGGGCGGCTACGGGCGGCGCTTGGGGAGCGGCTTGCGCGTGGAGAAGCCTTCGTCGACGGGGTGGTAGTGGGCGACGCGTTTCTCTCCGAGCTTCCAGCACAGGTAGGCCTCGCGGCCGTCGACCTTCGCGGGGAAGTCCACGAGAGCCGGCTCCACGCCCTTGGGCAGGGCGCCCAGCGCGACGATCTTCTGCATCCAATCGTTGATCCCCGAGGCGAGGAACTGGAGCTGGGAGCGCTCGATGGCCGAGGCGGCCTCGTCGCCGTCGGCCCGCGCCAGGCGCTCGCGCAGGCTCCGGGACTTCATCTCCGCCTGCGCGGCGAGGCCGGCGACGGCCGAGAATATCCTCTCGAGCTCGGGGATGAGGGCGTCGGCCTCCTCCGGGGTGAAGTACTTCACGCGGCGGCCGTCCTCTCGAGGAGCTCGAGGAATTCCATCGCGCTGCCCATGCGCTCCTGCGGGTCCGGGGCCAGGACCGAGGTCACGAACAGGTCGAGCTCGCGGGGCAGGCCCGGGACCAGGGAGCTCGGCGCCGGGAAGCGCCGCGCGCGCTTCTGCTCGATGAGCTCCTCGACGCCGCCCGCGGCGAAGGGCAAGGTGCCGGTCGTCATCTCGTAGAGGCAGACGCCCATCGCGTAGACGTCCGAGGCGCGCACGCTCTTGCCGTAGTGCTGCTCCGGCGGCATGTAGCGCAGGGTCCCCGAGGCGTCGAGGTGGCCGGGCCCCGTGCTCGTCATCGTGCGCGTGGACTCGAGCGCGATGCCGAAATCCATCACGCGGGCGATGCCGTTGTCGTCGATCATGATGTTCGCCGGCTTGAGGTCCCGGTGCAGGACGTGGTTCTTGTGCGCGTGCTCGATGGCCGGGCAGACGTGGGAGAAGATCTTCAGGCATTCCTTGAGGGGCAGGCGCGGCCTCTCAGTCAGGACCTGGGCCAAGGTCCGGCCCTTGACGAACTCGAAGACCAGGTAGACGTCCTCGCCGTTCTCCATGCAGTCGTGGATCTGGACGATGTAGGGATGCGTGAGCTTGGCGACGGTCTTGGCCTCGTGGAGGAACTGCTTGCGCAGGGAGTCGTCGAGCTTGAGGTCCGGCAGCATCCGCTTCAGCGCCACCTTGCGTCCCAAGGTGAGGTCCTGGCCCTCGTAGACCTCGCCCATCCCGCCGGCGGTGATCAGGGGGCCGAGGGCGTACTTGTCCGTCAGAGACACCCTCGGCTCGGTGCCCTCCGCCTTGGGGCGGGCCTTCCAGACCGCGAAGGCGATCAGGCCGGCCGCCGACAGGATCAGCAGCCCGGCGAGCGGAAGGAGCGAGCGGGGGCGCGGCCCCGCCTCCGTCGCGGGAGCCTCGGCGGCCGCGATGGGTTCGGCGGGAGCGGCGTGCAGCGCGGGCGGGGCGGCCGGCGCGGGGGCGATGGGGCGCGCCTCGGGCATCCGGGAAAGCATGACCGGGGTGTCGTGGCCCGGCCCCAGCAGCGGCCGCTCGCCGAGCGGGTGGTCCGGCGGCAACTCCGGCGGCCCCGCCTCGGGTCCGCTCGCTTCCGCGGCCGCGAAATAAAGCTGGTCGACCATCTGCGCGGCTTCCTTGAGCCGGCCCGAGACGGCGATCTTCTGGACGCGGTGCGCCTTCTCCCTGTTCAGATACCGCTCCGGCCGCCCGCTGGCCATCGCGAAATGCATGAGCCGGTCCATGCGCACCTTGATGTTCTCCGGCGTGGTGGGGGAAGCCTTCACATCGGCGGCGAGCTCCCGCGCCGCGGCGTCGGTCCGCTCGACCGGGGGGCGCTGGGCGCGGACGGGGGCCGCGAGGCACGCGACTGATAGGAAGGTCAGCGCGACCGCGCGGATCAGGGAAGGAGAAGATTCAGAGTTTGTCGCCAAGGAGAACAGCGGGTTGTGCGCCGAAACGCGCGCCTTTGCGCTGGAATAGTATAAGGTCCTTTTCCTGGAAAATCACTTGGAATTCCTCGCGGCGCAGGAATCCCATGATTCTCTCCACGGAAGATGGGTCTGAAATCTGCATCCAGTAGGTGCTGAGAAGCACTTGATCCGGCATGTAAAGGTCCCGTTCGAAAATGTCGTTGGGGAGGTTGTTCGGAAGATACTTGATATAGCGCCGCAACGCGAAATGCGGCGTCAGATAGCCTTCGCACCACAGTTTTGAATCCGGGGGAATAAGCGGGATGATTTTCGGAACGGAGGTTCTCCAGCTGGCGGGCATCAGCTTGGTATGGTAGGCGCCCCCGGACATGAACCCGATCGCGCTGATCAATAGGATGTATGCGGCGAGCAGCCCGCTCTTGTGCTCCCCCACGCGCTTCCATGCCACGGTCGCGCCGACCACGGTAGCGAACAGCAGGGGGCCGAGCATGAAGCCGCTGTAATAGCCCAGCAAGCGATGGTAGTTGAATTGCCCGCTAGCCAATTGATGGGGCAGCCAAGTGCAGTACGCCGGCAGGATCGCGGCGCCTGACAGCAGCGGGAATAATCCCACATAGAGCAGATTATGCAGCAACGGCATCAGGTTCGCGGGCGGATAAACGAGGGCCGCCGGGAATATCCACGGCCTGTGGAGGAGATTCGAGATCACTTCCTGGGCGCTGTTGCCCAAGGCGGGAAAGATGAAAGCCACTCCCGGAGTGAACCGATCGGCGGGGAGCGCGCTTCTGTGCCGCATGATCACCGCGAGCTCGAAGAAGGAAAGGAGCACGCTGGCGGCGACGAGCGCGCCGCCCAATCTGACCCTCTTCTCTCTGCAAAACATGAAATAGAGTCCGACGCCGCAGAGCACGGCCGTGGCTTCCTCCTTGGCCGTCAGGATCAAAGCAAGAGAGGCGATGGCCAAGATGGGCCTCTTGGTGTCGAGGAAATACACCGCCCAGACGAACAAAGGAGTGGCGAAGACCGAGTCTTCCAGGATCGTGCTCATCAGATCCTGAAATCGCGGATGAGAGATAGCCAAAAGGGCGAGGAGCCATGGAAGCAGACGGCTGTCCGTGCGGTGCTTCGCGATCATATACACGCCCAGCGCGGTCGAGCCGAGAGCCAGGCCGTGAAGCATGATGAACGTGTTGAGATTGTTCCATAGCAACAGGAATGGAGACAGCAGCGCGGCCGTGAGCGAGAAATGTCCCGACAGCGTCGGCATGCCGTACATGCTGCTGTAGTATCCGAAGCCGTGGATCGTGTTCCAGGCGTAATGGACCACATGCGCGGAATCGGAGGTAAGCTGGAAATTCTGATGCTGCGCCATCTTGAGGATCACGATCCAGGCGGGGAATGCCGCTCCCCAGATCGCGATGGCCCAATAGAACTCCTTCCGAGGATCCAGCGCCTGAAAATATCGGGAAAGTTTGAGCGGCTTCTTGATGAGAACTAGGCCGGCCGCGACGCCGGAGGCTATTCCAAGCAGCAGCATGAGCCAGTTCGCGGCGTTAAAGACGAATTCAGGCCAGGTCGTCATGAAAGGGGCTCCGGAGTGTGTTTCGGGCTGTCGCCCGTGCGCGCGTGTTTTCCGGATTTACGCTTTCGAAGGCGGCGGAATTCGGCGAGGCGCTCGGAGGTCTCGGGGGAGATCTTCATCTCGATCCGGTCCACGAGCTCGCGCAGGGCGAGGAAGCGGTTGAGGCTGCGCTTGCGCTCGCGCTGGCAGGCCACGCGGACATCAAGCGGAGGATAGCACAGCTGGACGCGGTTGGAGGTCTTGTTGACCTTCTGCCCGCCCTTGCCTCCGCCGCGCGAGAACGACTCCGAAACGAGGCGGAGGTCGATCCTGAGGCGCAGGATGCGGGCCTTGAGCTCTTCCAGCTTCCCTGGCGCGACCCCAAAATCCTCGTTTAGGCGCACGCTCGCAGCGTTTACTCAGTCAACAATGTTGCTCGGAGAAATTCCCGATTGAGGCGAGCAATATTGCTGAGTTTGATGCCCTTGGGGCAGGCGGCCTCGCACTCGTACTCGTTCGTGCAGTGGCCGAAGCCTTCCTTGTCCATGGCCTCGCGCATGGCGAGCACGCGCTTCTCGCGCTCGGGCTGCCCCTGGGGGAGCAGCGCGTACTGGCTGACCTTGGCCGCGACGAAGAGCATCGCCGAGGCGTTCGGGCAGGCGGCCACGCAGGCGCCGCAGCCGATGCAGGAGGCGGCGTCCATGGCCTTCTCGGCCATGTCGTGCGGGATGAGGATCGCGTTGGCCTCTCCGGCGCCGCCGGTGTGGGTGGACACGAAGCCGCCGGCGGCCTGGATGCGGTCGAAGGCGGAGCGGTCCACGACGAGATCCTTGACGAGGGGGAATCCCTTCGCGCGGAAGGGCTCGACGGTGACGACGTCCCCGTCCTTGTAGCGCCGCATGTGGAGCTGGCAGGTCGTGGCTTCCTTGTCGGGGCCGTGCGCCTGGCCGTCGATCATGAGGTTGCACATGCCGCAGATGCCCTCGCGGCAGTCGCTGTCGAAGGCGAGGGGATCCTCGCCCTTGGCGATGAGCTGCTCGTTGAGGGTATCGAGCATCTCGAGGAAGGACATCTCGGGCACGACGCCGGAGACGGTGTATTCCACGAGCGCGCCCGGGGCCGCCGCGTTCTTCTGACGCCAGACCTTCAGAGTGATGTTCATGTTAGGCGTAGTTCCTCTGCGCGATGTGCACGTTCTCGAACGTCAGGGGCTCGGTGTGGCGCTCGGCCGCCTGGCCCTCTCCCTTGTACTCCCACGCGGCGACGTGCTGGAACTTCTCATCGTCGCGCTTGGCCTCTCCGTCCGGGGTCTGGTGCTCCTCCCGGAAGTGGCCGCCGCACGACTCCTCGCGCACGAGGGCGTCCTTGGCCAGCAGCTCGCCGAACTCGAGGAAGTCGGCCACGCGGCCGGCGCGCTCGAGGACCTGGTTGAAGTCCGCGCCCTCGCCGGTGACCGTGACGTTCTTCCAGAACTCGGCCCGGATCTCGGGGATCTTCGAGATGGCCGCCTGCAGGCCCTTCGCGTTGCGGCCCATGCCGACGTTGTCCCACATGACCCGGCCGAGGTCGCGGTGGAAGGCCGCGGGCGTCTTCTTGCCCTTGGTTCCCAGCAGGGCCTTGGTGCGGTTGACGACGTCGCCCTCGGCCTCGACGAAGGCCTTGTGGTCGGTGGTGACCTTGGGGAGCTTGGTGCCCGTCAGGTAGCCGCCGATCGTGTAGGGGACCACGAAGTAGCCGTCGGCCAAGCCCTGCATCAATGCCGACGCGCCTAGCCGATTCGCTCCATGATCGGAGAAGTTGGCCTCGCCCAGGCAGAACAGGCCCGGTATGGTGGTCATCAGGTTGTAGTCCACCCACAGGCCGCCCATGGTGTAGTGCACCGCGGGGTAGATGCGCATCGGCTGCTGGTAAGGGTCCTCATCGGTGATGTGGTGGTACATGTCGAAGAGGTTCCCGTACTTCTCCTTGACCTTGTCGAGGCCGATGCGGTTGATCGCGTCGGCGAAGTCGAGGTACACGGAGAGGCCGGTGTTGCCCACGCCGCGGCCGTCGTCGGTCATCTGCTTGGCCGCGCGCGAGGCGATGTCGCGGGGAACGAGGTTCCCGAAGGCGGGATACTTGCGCTCCAGGTAATAGTCGCGCTCCGCCTCGGGGATGTCCTGCGGCTTGCGCTTGTCGCCCTTCTTCAACGGGACCCAGACTCGGCCGTCGTTGCGCAGCGACTCGGACATCAAGGTCAGCTTGGACTGGTGGTCGCCGCTGACGGGCACGCAGGTCGGGTGGATCTGCGTGAAGCAGGGGTTGGCGAAGGCCGCGCCGCGCTTGTACGCCCGCCAGGTCGCGGTGACATTGCAGGAGTTGGCGTTCGTGGAGAGGTAGAACACGTTGCCGTAGCCGCCGGTGCAGAGCAGGACCGCGTCGCCCCAGTGGCGCTCGACCTTGCCGGTGACGAGGTCCCGCACGATGATGCCGCGGGCCACGCCGTCGATGACGACGAGGTCCAGCATCTCGCGCCGGGTGTGGAGCTTGACCGTGCCCGCCCCGACCTGGCGCATCAGCGCGGAGTAGGCGCCGAGCAGGAGCTGCTGGCCCGTCTGGCCGCGCGCGTAGAACGTGCGGCTGACCTGGGCGCCGCCGAACGAGCGGTTGGAGAGGGTCCCGCCGTACTCGCGCGCGAAGGGCACGCCCTGGGCCACGCACTGGTCGATGATGCTGTTCGACACCTGGGCGAGGCGGTAGACGTTGGCCTCGCGGGCGCGGAAGTCGCCGCCCTTGACCGTGTCGTAGAACAGGCGCCAGATCGAGTCGCCGTCGTTGGGGTAGTTCTTCGCGGCGTTGATGCCGCCCTGGGCGGCGATCGAGTGGGCCCGCCGCGCCGAGTCCTGCACGCAGAAGGATTCGACCTGGTAGCCGAGCTCGGCGCAGGAGGCCGCGGCGGCGGAGCCGGCGAGGCCGGTGCCGACGACGAGGACCTTGAACTTGCGCTTGTTCGCCGGGTTGACCAGCTTCAGCTCGAAGCGGTGCTTATCCCACGACTTCTCGATCGGACCCGTCGGAACCTTGGATTCGAGCTTCACTTGGAGCCTCCTTCGACCGGCGCGCAGCAGGCCAGGTCGGCCTTATGGAAAAAGCCGAAGTAAACGGGCAGCGACGCGAAGCCCACGAAGATCAGGACCGCGAACGCGAGGCCGAGCCTCTTCAGCGCCGGCGTGTAGCGCGGATGGTTGACGCCGAAGGTCTGCAGGGCGCTCTGCACGCCGTGGGACAGATGGAAGCCCACGCCGCCGACGGCGAGCACGTAGAACAGCGCGTACCAGGGGTTGGCGAACCAGCCGAGCACGTGGGCGAAGAGGCTCTCCTCCTGGCCCGCGACCTGGCCCTTGAGGCCGCCGACGTCGTACTTGAAGGTCGCGACGTGGACGATGATGAAGGCGAGGATGAGCAGCCCCGTGACCGCCATCGTGCGGGAGCCGGGCGTGCGCGCGCCCTTTCCCTTATAGACCTGGTAGCCCTCGGGACGGGCGGCCCGGTTGGCGAGCGTGGCCCGGATGGAGAGGACGATGTGCAGGAGGAACAGCGCCAGGAGGCCGAGCTCCGCGACCGGGAGCAGCGGGTTGTGCACCAGCGCCTCGGCGTAATGGTCGAAGGCCGGGCCGCCGACGAACATCAGCAGGTTCCCGGCGAGGTGGGTGACGAGGAAGCCGCACAGGAGTATCCCCGCCGCGGCGACCATGATTTTTTTGCCGATCGAGGACTCAAGGAACTCGAATATCCGGCACGAACGCTTCGAGGCGCAGTTGGCTTCCATAGGCCCGATTCTATCACGGCATTGATGGTCGTTAGTTGATTTAGGTCAAACAATGGGGGAGGAGGCCGGACTTGTAATTATGGTTGTTTGGGCCTTGTCGCGGCGCGGTTTTCGATTTAGACTCCCTCCATGAGACTCCTCCTTCTCCTCGCCCTGTCGTCCTGCGCTTCCGCCGCCTTCGCCCAGGCCGCGCCCTGGCCCGACGGCTACTGGGAGCGGCAATACGGGTACGGCCAGCCGTGGTCGGTCCTGTACATGGTCAACCTGAAGGTGGACGCCCCGGCCGAGGCCCGGGAGAAGGCCGTCAAGCTCCTCGAGCAGTCGGGCGGGCGCCCGGCGCAGAGCGGGGGCTACGGCGGCTACGGCCGGTCCGGACCGTACCAGCAGCTCAGCTATTTCGTCCCGGTGGAGAAGGCCGAGAAGGCCGCCAAGCGCCTGTTCTCTCTCGGCGACCTCCAGCAGTTCTCGACGCAGAAGGCTGGCGCGGCGACCCAGCTCCCGGAGATCCGCGAGAAGATCGCCGCGCTCGAGGGCGAGCGCAAGGCGGGGGCCGCGGAGCTCGAGAACCTCCCGATCGCCCGCACCTTGCTGGCCGCGCAGCTGGCGAAGCTGACCCAGGCGCGGGATTCGCTCGAGGCCGGCGCGGGGACCGCTCTGGTCAACGTGACCTTGGGCGACGCGTCCTCGCCCGACGCCCAGAGGATGATCCACGCCAAGCGGGCCGTCCCGGTCGCGCCGACGCCGAGCAACGAGGGCCAGGCCAAGGGCTCCCTCGGCGCGCTGCGCTCCGCGCTGTCCATCTACTACGGGGACCTGGAAGGGCGCTACCCGTCGTCGTTCGCGGACCTAACGGCCGGGGGGAAGTACCTGACCGCGGTCCCCCGCATCCGCGTCCACAACCACGCGGAGACCGACACGGTGACCGTCTACAAGGGCGTCAAGGACCTGGATTCCCTCAAGGCGAAGCTAAAGGACACGGGCGGCTGGGCCTACGTGGCGGACCCGAATTCGCCCCTGCTCGGCAACGTCGTCGTCGACTGCAAGCACGTCGATTCGCGCGGCCGTCCCTGGGCCGATTACTGAGCGCGGGCGGTCCTAGCAAGGATCCCGAAAACACAAAACCATGACACGGCGTATGTGGGAATACCGCGGGCCGCTGATTACACTACCGGCCAGACGCAAAAGACGGCGGGAGGAGTCATGGCAGAGGCGTACGCGGCGGTCCTCGAGAAGCTGACGAAGAGCTCGATCGAGCACGACTACGACCCGCGCCGGCGCTTCGCATGGCCGGACGGCCTCGACGCGGACGAATGGCTGATGCCGCCCGAGCTCATGTCCGTCCACGACACGCCGCTGGCGGGCTCCCTCGACCGGCGGACCCTCAAGGCCCTGAGCAAGTGGGAGCTGGTGAATTTCTTCAGCCTGACCCTTCACGGCGAGCGCGAGCTGCTCATGGTGATCAGCCGACACATCCACACGGACGGGTTCGAGGCTCCGTCCGACTTCTTCCATCGCTTCATCGAGGAAGAGAACAACCACATCTGGTTCTTCTCGGAATTCTGCCGGCGCTACGGGAAGATCTATCCCGATTCCACCGTCAGCGTCGCGTCGGAGGACCTCCGCCCCGGGCTCGGGATCCTCCTGTCGTTCCTGCGCATCCTCATATTCGAGGAGATCGGCGATCATTTCAACATCCGCATGGGCTCGGACGCGAGGCTGCCCTCGATCGTCCGCGCCCTGAACAGGGCTCACCACGGCGACGAGTCGCGGCACATCGCGGCCGGCCGGCAGATCGCCCGGCGCCTCCACGCGCTGCTCGGACGCCTGAGCCCGGAGGAGGAGTCGGCTTTCCTGGAGCAGCTCAAGGAGTACGTCTCCTTCACCCTCCAGTCGTTCTACAACCCCCAGATGTACTCGGACGCGGGTATCCGGGACGCTTACGGGTTCCGACGGGAGCTTCTCCTGCAGCCCGGCCGGAGGAAGCAGCACGGGGTGTTCCTCGGACGCTCGCTGGCTTTCCTGCGGAGCAGCGGCATGGTCCTGCGGCCGGACGCGTTGTATTAGAAGGAGGACTCATGGATAACGAGCGGATCGGAGAAGTGCGGAGGTGGCTGCTGCGGGAGAGGCCCGACATCAAGGAGATCGGCCTGGACACCGACCTGATCGACGACCGCGTCCTGGATTCGGTCACGTTCATCAATTTCGTCTATTTCATGCAGGAGCTCACCGGCAGGCGGATCCCGCTGGCGTCGGGGACGGCCGTGAATTCGCTCCGCACTCTGCGGCGGATCCAGACTAACTTCCTGGAGGGGGCGAACAATGAGACGATCAAAGTCGGCGTATAGCGTCGATCAGGGCCTGGCGACGCTGGGGCCGGAGATGGTGCGCATCCGTGCGTTGCTCGACGCCCGGTTCCTGGAGTGGGCGCAGGCCTGCCAGGCGGCGCCGATGCTGTTCCCGCCCCTGATGCGGGTCAAGGACCTGAGCCGCTTCGACTACTTCAAGAATTTCCCGCATCTGGCGGCGCCCGTCGCGAGGATCGCCCCGTCGAAGCTCGAGGCCGAGTACGCCCTCAAAGAGGGGGTCGAGGAGATCCCGGCGGAGCACATGACCCCGAGCGCGTACGTCCTGCCCTCGGCGGCGTGCTACAACATCTATCTGCACCTCCAGGATGAGCGGCTCGACGCGCCGGCCTACGTCACGACGATCGCGAGCTGCTTCCGCAACGAGACGGAATACGACGGGCTGAGGCGGCTGTGGGGCTTCTCGATGAGGGAGATCGCGTGCGTCGGACCCATGGACGCGGTCCAGGCTCACCTTGGCTCGTTCAAGGCGAGGATCTCGGATTTCCTGCGCGGCCTGGGCCTGCCGCACGAGATCAAGGCCGCCAGCGACCCCTTCTTTCAGCCGACGAACCCGAGGGCCCAGATGCAGGTCCTGTTCCCGACGAAGGAGGAGTTCGTCTACGGAGGGTCGCTGGCGTTCGGCTCGATGAATTTCCACCGGAACTTCTTCGGCGACCGCTGCCGCATACGCACGGCCGACGACAAGCCCGCCTACACGGGCTGCGTCGCGTTCGGCATCGAACGCTGGCTCCACGCCCTCGTGGACCATTTCAAGACGCCCGAGGCGGCGATCCGGGCCCTCTCGATCGCCCGGCCGGCCGACGGATCGCGCCGGCGGGGCGAAGCGGCGAGGTCTCTCGCGATGTGATCTCCACCCCGGCCCGGACGGGGGCTCACGGCCCCGTCGGGACGACGAGGCGCATGGCGGGGTTGCCGAACATCTTGGCCCCGGCCTCGACGCTGCGCAGCACGACGGCGCCGATTCCGATGAAGCAGCCGTCGCCGAGGGTGACCTTCTGCATGATCGAGCAGTTCGGAGCGAGCCACGCGTTCCTGCCGATCGTGACCGAGCCGCTGATCTCCGCGCAGGCGGTGATCATCGTGCCCGCCCCGATGTGGCAGTTGTGCCCGATGTGGACGTGGTCGTCGGTCTTCACGTAATCCTCGACGACCGTGTCGCCGAGGGCGCCGCGGCAGGCCGTGTTGACGCTCCCGATCTCCACGTGATCGCCGATGCGCAGCCCGCCCAGCTGGATCATCTTGATCGGGCGGCCGTCCTCGTCGCGCTCGAACCCGAAGCCGGCCTCGCCGACGATCGCCCCCGATTTGATCTCGCAGTGCCGGCCGATGACCGTCCCGGACTTGATGACGGCGCCGCTGCCGATGCGCGTCCCCTCGCCGATCCTCACGCCGTTCTCGATGACCGCCCCGCGCCCGACCTGGACGGTCGGATGGAGGTCCGGCGGAGTGGAATCCTCGAGGAATCCGGGGGATTCCCGGAGGAGGTGCTGCGCGCGGATGAAGTCGAGCCGCGGCTTCGGGGACCTGATCACGGTGAGGCCCCGGATGGGCAGGGACGCGGTCGCGAAGACCGTGCCGGTCGAATCCGGCCCGGGCGCGCGGTCCCGCACGAAGGCCAGCGAATGCGCGTCGAGCGAATCGAGGCCGCCCACAGCCCGGATCTCCCTGTCGGGCCCGATCAAGGTCAGGCCCAACTCCCGGCACAGTCGCTCGGCCTGGACCGGCTGCTTGAGTCTCTTGTTCATGTCTCCCTCCTGGGTGGACTGAATGATAGCGGGAGGGCCGGCGCCGCGCCATGCGGGGCGTGTGAATTTAACTTTGAGGCGCGATGTCCGTCCCGGCGCGCTTTACACGCTTCGCGCGATACGGTATCTTGGCGGCATGATCACCGCCCTTCTGCTGGCCGCCGCCGTCGCCGCCTCCGCCGAGCCGGTCAAGAACCCGGACACCTTCACCAACCTCGAGATCGGCGAGGTCGGCAGCCTCGACCCGGTCTTCCCGTACGACGGGTCGAGCCAGTCCGTGATCCAGAACGTCTACGAGACCTTGATCGCGTTCAAGGGCTCCTCTCTCTCCGAATTCGAGCCGCGCCTCGCGGAGAAGGTCCCTTCCCTTAAGAACAAGCTGATCTCGCCGGACGGGCGGACCTACCGCTTCCCGATCCGCAAGGGCGTCCGCTTCCATGACCTGTCCGAGGTGACCCCCGAGGACGTCCGCTACTCTCTGATGCGCTTCATGATCACGGACCGCTCCGGCGGGCCCTCGGCGCTGCTGCTCGAGCCGATCGCGGGCGTGCCGTCGACGCGGAACTCCTCCGGCACGATCACCATCGATTACGCCGCGCTCGAGAAAGCGGTGCGCGTCGACGGCAACGACGTGGTGGTCACCTTGCCGCGCCCCTTCGGACCCTTCCTCGGGATCATGGCCCGCTGGTCGTACGTCATGTCCAAGCCTTGGGCGATCGCGCACGGGGAATGGGACGGGACGGAGAAGACCTGGAAGGACTTCAACGATCCGCCGAAAGAAAGATCGTATTTTCACGAGCACATGAACGGCGCGGGCCCCTTCAAGCTCGTCCGCTGGGACAAGACGGCACGCTACGTCCTCCTCGCGCGCCACGACGCCTACTTCCGCGGCCCGGCGAAGCTCAAGCAGGTCCTGGTCAAGGCCGTGCCCGAGCTCAACACGCGCAAGCTCATGCTCCAGGCCGGCGACGCGGACCTCATCGAGACGCCGCGCCCGTACGCGTCCCAGATCGCCGGCATCCCCGGCGCGTCTTTGCTCGACGGCCTCCTGCGCCTTCAGACCGACCCGGCGCTGTTCTTCACGGTGAAGATCAACCCCGTCGCCAACCCCGACGTCGGCTCCGGCAAGCTCGATGGCGAGGGCATCCCGCCCGACTTCTTCGCCGACGCCGACGTGCGCCGGGGCTTCTCCTACGCCTTCGACTACGACGCGATCATGCGCGACACCTTCAAGGGGACGGCCGCTCGCGCCCTCGGGCCCATCCCGCCGAGCGTCCCCGGCAGCGACCCGAATCAGCCGCGCTACACCCACGACCTCAAGAAGGCCGAGGCCTGCCTGCGCAAGGCGCACGGCGGGCGCGTCTGGGAGAAGGGGTTCCGCTTCACGCTCACCTACAACACCGGCTCCGAGAACCGCGAGGCGGCGGCCCAGATCCTCAAGAAGAACATCGAGAAGCTGAACCCCAAGTTCCGCGTGGACCTCCGCGGCGTGGACTGGGCGAGCTTCCTCGACAAGGCCCAGCGCCGGCTGATGCCGCTGTTCGCGCGCGGCTGGCTCGCCGACTATCCCGACGCGCACAACTTCATCTACGCCTTCTACCACTCGCAGGGGCGCTACCCGTCGGCGCAGGGCTACGCGAACCCGGAACTCGACGCGCTGATCGAGAAGGCCGCCGGCGAGCCGTCGGGCGCCAAGCGCGCCGCGCTCTACAAGAAGATCCTCGCCAAGGGCTTCGACGAGGCGCCCGCGATCTTCACCGTGCACCCCGCCGGGGTCTACGGCGTGCGGGGCTGGGTGAAGGGCTTCGTCGACAACCCCGTGAACCTCGGGATCTACTACTACCCGATCGAGAAGCGGTGAGCGTCAAGAGCGAGCGCGCGCAGAAGCTCCTCAAGGGCCTGCGCAAGCTCTATCCGGACGCGCACTGCGAGCTCGACTACACGACGCCGCACGAGCTCGTCTTCGCGGTCATTCTCTCGGCGCAGTGCACCGACGTGCGCGTCAACGCGACGACGAAGACCCTGTTCAAGCGCTACAAGACCGTCGACGACTACGCCAAGGCCGATCCGGCCGAGCTCGAGGCGATCGTCCGTTCCTGCGGCTTCTACCGGATGAAGGCGAAGTCGATCGTCGAGACCGCCCGGGCCATCCGCGACGAGCACGGCGGGAAGGTCCCGGACACGATGGAGGGGCTCCTCGCCCTGCGCGGCGTCGCGCGCAAGACGGCGAACGTGGTGCTCGGCGAGGTCTACGGCAAGCCCGAGGGCGTCGTCGTCGACACGCACATGAAGCGCCTCGCCTTCCGCTTCGGGCTCACCGACGAGGAGGACCCGGTCAAGGTCGAGCGCGACCTGGCGGGCATCGTCCCGCGCAAGGACTGGGTGTTCTGGTCCCACTCCGTGATCTGGCACGGCCGGCGCGTGTGCAAGGCTCAGAACCCGCAGTGCTCCTCGTGCTCCCTGCGCCCCGACTGCCCCCAGCGCGGCGTCGACTCCGAGTAGCCGTCGGGCCCCATCCGCGGCATAGTTATCCACAAACTTGGTACGTACCAAGTCGCGGGCCCATGCAACTTTTTCAGGGGGTCAATCGTCTGCTTAGTGTGGATGACCCTAAGACCCTGACGGACGAGCAATTGCTCACGAGGCTGGAATGCTTCGTCGAAGAGGAACGATTGCGTCTGCATTCGTTTCTCGCATGGCTTGCGGAAGCCGACATGCGGAAGGTTCCCGAGGCGACCGGCTATTCTTCCACCTTCGACTATTGCGTTCGGCGCCTGAAGCTCAGCGAGGACGAGGCCTACCGGCGGATCCACGCGGCACGCGCGACGGTCAAGCGGCCGGAATTGCTGTCGGCGCTTGCGGACGGCAAGCTGTCGTTGTCCGCGATCTCGAAGCTCGCTCCTTTCGTGCACCGCCAGGACGCGGCTGAAATCATTTCGAGAGCAGAGGGAAAAACGGCCAGGGAAATCCACGAAATGCTGTCTTCTTTGATGCCGGGATCCGCGAAAAGGGACGTCGTGCGCGTCGTCGCGATCCATGTTGCTGGGGCACCGGCGCCCGTGCTTCGCGCCGATTTCAGCTTTCAAGCGTCCTTGGAGCTTCGCGACGCCATCGATCGGGCTCGACAACTGCTGTCCCATAAATGTCCGGGCGGAGAGCTCGAAAAAATTCTGTTGGAGGTGACGCGTGATTATCTTCTCCGGCACGATCCTCAAAGGGGGCTTCCGGGACGCGTCGCTCCGTTGAAAGGGAGTTCATCGATCCCCGCTGCATCGCGACGCGCCGTTTGGGCTCGTGATAGGGCGCGCTGCAGTTATCTCAGCACGACGGGAGTAAGGTGCTTGTCCAGGCGGTTTTTGGAGGTCGACCATGTGAAGCCGCGGTCGATGGGCGGCGACGACACGGTCGCGAACCTGAGATTGCTGTGCCGCGCCCACAATGATTCCGAGAGGAGGCGGATCTTGGGAGAGGGGACGGCTATTTCTTCGCTTCCGCCGGGAGGGACGCCAAGAAATCCCGGATCGCCTTCGGGTAGAGCGGTCCAGAGTCGAGGAAGCCCTCGTTGTGCGAGCCCTTGAGGTCGACGAGCCGCTTCTTCGCCGCGCCGGAGGCGCCCAGGTTTTTCAGCGCCATCTCGTAGGGGATGATGTCGTCCTGCTGGCTGTGGAGGAAGAGCGTGGGGATCGTCGCGCGCGGCAGGCGGGACAGGTTGTCGAACTTCAGGCTGAGGAGCCGGACGGGGAACCAGGGCAGGACGCGGCGGCTCATGTCCGCGACCGAGGTGAAGCCGCTGTCCGCGATGAGGCCCGCGGCGGGCACGCGCGTGGCGAGCTCGATGGCGGGAGCGCAGCCCAGCGACTCGCCGTACAGCACGAGGTGCGAGGCGGGGACCGTCCTGACCGCGTTGAGCCAGGCCCAGCCCGCGAGCGCGTCGCGGTACAGGCCCGGCTCGTCCGGGGCCCCGGCGCTCTCGCCGTAGCCGCGCCAGTCGAGCCAGAGCTGGGCGGCGCCCGCGTCGTGGAACAGGCGCATCTTGTCGGTGCGGTGCGAGAGGTTGCCGCCGTTGCCGTGCAGGCAGAGCATGACGGGGGAGTCCGCGGACGGCCCGGGGATCCACCAGGCCCGGAGCCTCACGCCGTCGGAGGCGGTCAAGGTCGTCGTCTCGTAGGCCAGGCCGACGGTGCCGGGGTGCGCGAGCATCTCCCGGGAGGGGACGAACACCATCGCGCGCTCGAAGCGGCGCAGGCCGAGGTAGAGCGCCGCCGCGATGAGCAGCGGCCACAGCAGGAAGGCGGGCTTCACGCGCCCATCACCTTGACGACGACGCGCTTGCGCCGGCGGCCGTCGAACTCGGCGTAGAACACCTGCTCCCAGGGGCCGAGGTCGAGGGCGCCTTCGGTGACCGGCAGGATCGCCTGGTGGCCGAGCAAGGTCCGCTTGAGATGGGCGTCGCCGTTGTCCTCGCCGGTCCGGTGGTGGCGGTAGTCGGCGACCGGCGCCAGGCGCTCGAGCCAGTCCATCAGGTCCTGCTTGAGGCCGCTCTCCTCGTCGTTGACCCAGATGCCGGCGGTGATGTGCATCGCGGAGACGAGGCACATCCCTTCCGCGATCTTCGACTTCGCGACGATCGCGGCGAGGCGTTCGGTGATGTTGACCAGCGCCCGGCGCTCGGGCGTCTCGAAGAACAGGTATTCGGTGTGGGCCTTCACGGCGTCACTTCCACTTGATGGTGCAGCCGATCGCGTGCGTCTCGGGGACGCGCACCGGGCGGCTCGCGACGAGGTCGTCGAGCGCGTCGCGCAGGCCGGCCACGGCGCCCGTGTACGCCAGCTTCAGGTCCCGGTCGAAGACGAAGATCTGCGGCGTGTGGGTCGCGCCGTAGGCCTTGGCGGCCATCTGGGAGGCGTCGCGCAGGTAGACGAAGGGGAACTTCTTCTCGGCCGCCCGGGCGACCATGTTCTCGAAGGAATCCTCGGGGTAGGCGTCGGCGTTGTTGGAGTTGATCGCCGCCATGCCGACGCCCAGCGGCCGGTAATGGTGGAAGACCGCGACGAGCTCGTCCTCGGCCTTCATCACGTAGGGGCAGTGGTTGCAGGAGAAGACGATGATCGTCGCCTTGGCGCCCTTGACGGAGTCGAGCGTGTGGGTCGCGCCGTCCACGCCCTTGAGGCTGAAGCCGGGGGCCTTCATGCCTTCTTCTGGAAGGAAGTGATGTCCTGGAAGGTGACGCCGGCGCCGACCACCTGGCCGTGCGGGTCCTGGATGAGCAAGGTCGAGTAGCCCAAGACCCGGCTCTCGCCCTTGAGCTTCCACCAGAGGTCCTGGCGCTTGACCGTCTCCTTCTTGACCAAGGTGTCCATGAGGATCTCGGCCATCTCCGGGATCATGATCAAGGTCGCGTCCACCGGCTGGTTCATCGGCAGGTCCTCGGGGAGGCCGAGGATCTTCTTGGCGGCCGGGTTGCACAGCATCACGCGGCCGTGGATGTCCACCGCGACGAAGCCGCCGCCGAGGTTCTCGAGGATGCTGGCGTTGTGGGCGGTGACCTTGTCGACCGTCGATTCCAGGCGGATCGCGCGCAGCGCGATGGCGCAGGCCGAGGTGGCGGCCAGGACGAGGGACAGGTCCGCCTCGGTGAAGGGCCCGCCGCGCTTGTTGATCATCTCGAAGACGCCGATCAGCTCCATGCGGTCGAGGAGCGGGACCGCGAGGACGTGGCTGGTCTTGAAGCCGGTCTCGGCGTCGAGCTGCTTCAGGAAGCGGGGGTCGGAGTAGGCGTCGACGGTCAGCACGGGCTCGCGGTACTTCGCCACCCAGCCGCACAGGCCCTTGCCCGACTCGACCCGCCGCGACTCGACGCGGTGGCCGGCGGCGCCGAGCGCGGCCCGCGCGATGAGCTGCTGCGGCTTGGGCAGGAAGACGAAGTAGGTCGCGGCCTCGCAGTCGAGGGCCGCGGAGAGCTTGTCGAGGACCCGCGCCCAGACCTGGTCCTCCTCGGCCTCCTTCGCCGTGGACAGGAAATGGAGGATGTCGACGAGGGCGGGCAGGGCTCCGGCGCCGGGCGTGATCATGGCTTTCTCCTCGCGTTCCGGAGGAATCTCTCGAGGCCCTCGACCAGCGACCGGGCGAGCTCGTCGCGGAAGGCGGCGTCGTTGAGCAGGGCCTCCTGCTCGGGGAAGATCATGTAGGCGTTCTCGACGAGGACGGCCGGCATCGCGCTCTGCCGGGCGACGAGCAGGTTCCCCCAGCGCAGGCCCTCGTCGGGGAGCTTGATACGCGCGCGGAAGGCCTCGTGCACGGCGCGGCCGAGCTCGAGGCTCTGGGGGTGGTAGTAGAAGACGGTGAAGCCGCGCGGCTTGCCGAAGGGGTTCTCGCCGTCCGGCAGGGCGTTGTTGTGGAGGCTCACGAAGAGGTCGGCGCCGCGCTCGACGGCCTGCTTCGGCCGGTCCACGAGGGAGACCTCGTGCAGGGGGTCGCTGCGCGTCATCAGCACCGTCGCGCCCGCCCGCTCCAGGCGCGCCTTCGCGGCCTGCGCGATCGCGTAGTTGGCGTCCATCTCGCGCGTGCCGAGGGGGCCGGTCGCGCCGGTCGCCGACGGCATGTGCCCGGGGTCGAGCATGACCGTGATGCCCGAGAACGGCTTGTACTCCGAGATCTTCGGGGTGCGCCGGAGCTCGAGGCGCAGCGAGCCGCCGTCGTAGGACGGCCACCAGCCCCACAGGACCTCGCTCGGCTTGAGAAGGATGGTCACGGCGACGACGTCGGTGGCCTCCTGGCGCCAGCGGACCTCCTGGACGAAGTCGGGGGCCTCGTTGACGGCCCAGTTCGTGTGGCCGGTCGCGTTGTACAGGCGCACGGTCAGCGCGTCGAGCCGGGCCGAGGGCTCCACGTCGAAGGCGACCTTCTCCGACACGCCGATCTTCACGGAGGCGCCGCGGTCGGTCCTGGCGACGCCGATCGTGCCGCTCACGGCGCGGGGAGGCGTGCCGGAGGAGAGGTCGACGTCCTTGGCCTCGACCCACCCGGACAGGGTCTCGGAGAGGCGAACGCGCAGGGAGCTGTTCTCGCGGCCGGTCACCATCAGCCGGGTGCCGGCCAGCGGGAAGGAGAGGAAGCCGTTGGCGGGGCCGGTCTTGACGCTGACGAAGCCCGCGGTGCTGGCCTTCACCGTGGCGATCAGGGAATCGCGCGCGGAGGCGGAGACCCGCGCGGTCCCCGTGAGCTTGACCGACGACCAGCCCTTGCCGAGCTCGTATTCGACGGGCCCGGACTCGATCTCCTCGCCGAGCGCGATCTGCCTCGTCGCTTCGTAGATCCCGAGCGCGGCGTTGGCGACGCGCATGTCCTGCCACGGGCCCTTGCCCAGCCGGAAGCGCGCCGGCTTGCCGGGCGTCCCCTTCATGCGGACCGTCAGCCAGTCTCCGGCGCGCAGGTCGAGGTCGGCCTTGGGCGACAGGGAGGCGGGGTCGATGGCGAGCTTGCCCGGGAGCGGCTGGGCGGGGACGGGCACGAGGATGCGCCTCTCGGCCGTCGCCGTCGTCGTCGACGACAAGGCCAGCTCGGCTCGGAAGGTGAAGGTCCCGGGAGCGATCGGCAGCCAGGCGAGGAAGCCGCCGTCGCGGTGGACGGCGACGGTGACGCCGTTGATGGTGAAGGGGGCCGTCGCCGGGGCCACCGAGCCGAGGATGAACTCGGATTCGGCCGCGAGGGGCATGTTCTCCGGAGGCCAGATGAAGACGATCGGCTCGGTCGAGCGCGCCGGATACAGGGGAGCCGCGGCCGAGACGCGGGGCTCCTCGGGCGCGGCGGCGGGCCGGGGGCGGGCGGAGGCGGGCAGGGCCAGGACCAGGAATGACGCGGCCGCGAGCGCTCTTTTCATGGCCGGGATTCTACCAACTTTGCGTCTAGTCCAGAGTGTTGGGAGGCTGGCTGGCCCAGAACGCGCGGCCCCCGAGGGCGTCGCGCAGGGACTTGCGGAAGACCGGCCGTCCGATCAGCGGCAGGCCGACCAGGCGCGGGCTCTCCATCAGGTGGTCGGTGCCCGCGATCACGTGCACCGTCGCCCCGGTCGCGTCGGCGTCCGCCGCGGCCTTCGCGACGGCGGCGTTCAGGTCGCCGTTGCGCACGACGATGGCCGCCTGCCACAGCTCGCGGTAGGAGCGCCAGGCCGTCAGCGCCGCGCGCGCCATCTCCCGGTAGTAGCGCCAGCCGCGCAGCTCGCCGTGGGCGAGGTGGTTCATCGCGAGCTGATCCATGTGGTGCTGCAGGAGCGGGTGCTTGGAGTCGTCGTAGTGGACGGTGTTCTCCCAGCCGCGCACCTCGACGAAGGCGCTCGGGACGCCCTTCTCCGCCAGGGCGTCGGGGTCGAGGCCGCGGTCGGCGAGGTACTTGAGCGCCGGCCAGCCCCGCAGGGCCCAGCCGGTGTAGCCCTCGACGAGCACGATGACGGGCTTGCCGGGGCGGGCGTCCTCCACGAGGCGTCTCATGTTGGCGCCGATCAGCGCGCCGTCGGTGTGGCGCTCGCCGTAGAAATGGACGCGCGCGTCCTCCCGCTTCGCCGCGCCCGGGAGCTCGAAGCCCTTGGCGTAAGAGCTCTTCTTCTCGCCGAGGACCTTGCGGATCAGGGCGTCGAGCGGAGGGAAGCCGTGGCCCGGCGACTTCTCGATCGGCTGCCAGCCGAAGATGCTGCCGGGGACCGCGACGGAGGCGTAGTCGTTCGGATCCTCGGGGCGTACCTCCTTCGGCGTGGAGGGGGCGAGCGCCGCCGCCGCGGGGGCCGGCGCGGGCGCGACGGATTCCTCGACCTGGGACGCGAAGAGCTTGGCGTCGGCGACGACCGCCTCGAGCGTGCCCTTCGACGCGGCGATGCCCATCTCCTGGTCGAAGACCTGCCAGACCGCCAGCGCGCGGCTCAGGCTGTCGATGAGCGGCTTGTCCGCGGGGATGAGGGCCCGGGCGAAGCGCACGACCGCCGACTCGATCTCCTTGACGGCCGCGGCGGCGGCGGGCGTCGGGGCGGGCGCGCCCGAGCCGCGGGCCGCGTCGAGCATGCCGACGAAGTCGGCCCCGCTCATGGTCCGCGCCTTCAGGCCTTTCGCGGCGCCCAGGTCGTCGGCCCGCGCGGCGAGCGCCTGCGAGGCGCCGACGGCGAAGGCGAGCTCCTCGGGCGAGGCGGCCGCGGCGGCGGCGGACGGCGCGGAGAGTACGGCGCCGGTCAGCAGCGCCTCGATGTCGCGTCCCGCCGTCAGGGCGGCGGCGCCGGAGGCCGGGTTCTCGGCGAGGCTCGCGACGGCTTTCGTGATCCCGGCGTTGAGAGCCGCGACCTTCACCGGCAGCGGGGCGTAGGCGGCGGGGCGGACCGCCTGCATGGCGGATGGCGTGGCGAGGGGCGAAGCCAGCGGCGCGGCGGTCAGCGACAGCGGCGCGGAGAGGGAGAGCGCCGGCGCCGGGGCGAGCCCCGGAACGGGGGCGCCGAGCTGAAGGGGAATGACCGCCGCCGGCGCGGAGACAGGCGCGGCGACGCGGGTCTGAGCCCAGGCGGGTGCGGCCAGCAGGAGCGCGGCGAGGAGCGTCCGGACCTTCATCAGAAGCTGCCCGAGAGGCCGATGGTGTAGAACGTCCCGGCGCCGTGGGATTGGCCGAGCATCGCGCCGGTGGTCTTCCGGCCGACCTCCGCGAAGGCGGAGACGGCGCCGAACTTCTTCTCCGCGCCGACGCTGAGGGCGCCGCCGAGGCTCTTCGGGCCCTGCTCGGCCGCGGCGCGCTCGAGGCGCGCGCGGACGCCCGCGCCGACGTCGTCGGACCAGCGCACGGCCGCGGCGGGCTGGCCCTCGCCGGTCGAAGCGGTGGTCTCGATCATGTCGCCCTTCTTGCCGCGGGAGAGGACCGTCATCGAGTAGCGCGCCCCGACCTCGGAGAGCCAGAAGCCGGTGCCCGCCATCCAGGTCCGGCCGCCGAGCTCGACGCCGGGGACCTTCTGGGTGCGCTCGCCGCCGATCACGTAGCGGCCGAGGTAGCCGTAGGCCGAGTATAGGCCCATCGGGTCGAGCATGTTCCACACCGCGCCGCGCACGATGTCGCCGTGCACGGCGTCGCCGCCGCGGCCGGAGCGCTCGCCGTAGAGCCGGGCGTAGCTGGTCATGTCGTTGGCGCCGTCGAGGGCGCCGGCCTGCGACGGCTTGGGGGCGGTCAGGCCGTAGGCGGTCATGTCGACCTTGCGGAAGAACATCAGCGGCCACTGCGACCAGTCGGCCTCGCCGCGCTCGAAGAGGGAGGAGCGCAGCGCGGCGGCGGCGGCCTGGGTGGCCATGATGCCGCCCGCGTTGAAGGCCTGGCGTCCCGCCGCGGACATCCGCGACCAGTCCCCGGAAGCGACCTCGGTGATGCGTCCGAAGGCATAGTTCCCGTCCGCCTTCGCCCAGGACACGTTCTTCGCCCCGGCGAGCCAGGCCGCCTCGAAGTGGCCCAGCTCGTGGCCCGCCAAGGTGGTGGTCCAGGCGACGCCGAGGTCGAGCGGCGCCTTCGCGATGCGCGCCGCGATGCCGGCCCCGCCGGAGCCGGCGCCGGCCTTGTCGAGAAGGGCGTCGGTGCCGCGGCCGTACAGCCCGTACAAGGTCTCGAGGTTGCGCCCGGTGGCCTCGGCGCGGGGCGCCGAGCCCCAGCGCAAGGTCAGGTCGAGCGGGCGATGGCCGGCGGCGTCGAAATCGGGAGCGGCGCCGAGGGACGCCGACAGGGCCCGGCCGCGCTCGGCGGCCTCCTTGACGGCTGCGGCGTCGTCGCGGTAAGCGGGCGCGGGGACGCCGGCCGTGGAAGGCGAGGAAAGCAGGGCGGCGACCGCGTTCTTGGCCTCGACGCCGCGCGCGCGGCACCACGCCGACAGCTTCTCGCGCGATGAGACGTCGTCCTTCAGGAACGCGTCGACCTTGGCGTTCTGCTCCGCGGTCAGGATCCGGGGCTCCTTCTCCTCCTCGCGGTAGCGCCAGCCGGAACCGTCGGCGGTCAGCCCGAGGCTTTCGACGACCGCCGGATCGGGGGCGACGGTCTGAGCGTGAGCGGTCAGCGAGACCGCGAGGAGCGCCGTCAGAAGGCAGCCTTGGATTCTCATGATTTAAGGATAGGCCGCGGCGGACCCGCGCGCATGGGGCGGCGTGCCCCCGGCGCGAGGGGCCGAAGGGCCCAGGCGCGGCCTGAGCCTTAAGTTGTCATGTTACAATTATATGTAATCTATATAACAATTCACGGAGTTATCCACATATCCACAGGGCAAAGAGATACGGTTAAATGATTGTTTTTTAATCACTATTCGTCAGAGCGCGGCGGCGGCTATGACTTCAGCGCTTTGAGGATGTCGCGGGCGAAGTCCGACAGGGAGGGATCGCGCGCGCCCATCACGATGACGAGGTCGCCCTCGCGCGCCTCGGCGGCGATGAGGCCGGCGATCGCGGCGCGGTCCGGGACGTGGAAGGCGTGAAGGCCCTTGGCCTTCAGCGGGGCGACGACGTCGTTCGAGGAGATGTCCTTGCTCGCCGTGCCGCCGACGTAGTAGAGGTCGGGCAGCCAGAGGCGGTCGTCGGGGCGCAGGCCCTCGGCGAAGGCCGCGATGAGCTCGTTCTTGAGGTGGCGCGTCGGGGCGAAGCCGTGGGGCTGGTAGACGGCCAAGGTCCGCCGGCCGCGCAGGCGGGCGGCGACCAAGGTCGCCGCGATCTTCGCCGGATTATGCGCGAAGTCGTCGACGACTTCGACGCCGCGCGCGGTCCCCAGGCTCTGGAAGCGGCGCGCCACGCCCTGGAAGGAGGCGAGTCCCCGGGCGCAGTCGGCGAGCGGGACGCCCTCGTTGACGCAGGCGGCGATCGCGGCGAGCGCGTTCTCCGCGTTGTGCCGGCCGGGGACGGGGAGCGTGAACGGAACGTCCTTCACGCGGAAGCGCGAGCCGCCGGCGCTCAATTCGAGGCCCTCGGCGCGCACGGAGCCCGACGACAGGCCGAAGGTCGCGTCGGCGCGGATGCCGTCGAGGGCGCGGTCGTCGGCGTTCACGAGCGCCGTCGCGACATGGGCCCGGAACTTGAGGAAGATCTCCCGCAGCGCGGAGACCTCGAGGTGGTCCTTGGTCAGGTTGAGGAAGACCCCTACGGCGGGCTTGTAGTTGACGAGCGAGCCGTCGCTCTCGTCGGCCTCGACGACGAGGATGTCCGACTTCCCGCGGAAGGCGTTCCCGGTGAGCCCGCGCGCCTGGAGCGCGATGAGCGCGCCGCCGGTGATGACCGAGGGCCCGCGCCCGGCCGCCTCGAGGATCTCGAAGATCATCGCGACGACGGTGGACTTCCCGCTCGTGCCGGTGACCGCGATGGTGCGCATCTCCGCGACGTGGCGGGCCAGGAACTCGGAGCGGTGCATCAGCGGCACGCCCAGGGCCTTGGCCGCGGCGATCTCGGGGTTGGAGTCCTCGATGGCCGTGGACAGCACCACGAGCTCCGTTCCGGAGGTGAGCGCGCTGCCGTCCTGAGGGAACAGGCGCACGCCCAGGGCCTCGAGCCTGGACTTCAGCCCCGCGCCCCGTCCGCGGTCGAAGTCCCGGTCGGAGCCGGTCGCCGGGCCGCCGTCCATGGCGTGGATCTGCGCCAGCGCGCTCATGCCCGCGCCCCCGATGCCGACGAAGTGGATCAGGGGCTTCTTCGCCATCTAGAAATAGGAGCCGAAGAAGATGCGGCGCCGACGGGGGCGGGCGAAGGAGAGGTCGCTGACCGCGTCGCCGGACTCGATGGCGGTCAGCGGCGAGCCGAAGCGCTCGAGGAAGGTCGTGCGCAGCACGCGCCCGGAGGACTTGCGGCTCTCGATGAGCCCGTCGCCTCCCGTGAAGATCATGACGTGCGTGATGCGCTCGCTCGTCTCGTCGTCGGTCAGGAAGATCAGGT
Source organism: Elusimicrobiota bacterium (assembly GCA_016191335.1). GTDB lineage: Bacteria > Elusimicrobiota > Elusimicrobia > UBA1565 > UBA9628 > GWA2-66-18. Next base: position 49,767 of record JACPOW010000107.1, read on the forward strand.
CCCCGGCCTGCAGCGCGGCGCTGCGCGTCGGCTTGGCGTGGAGCTTCTGCTCGTGGGAGTCGCGCGGCACGTCGCGGCCGTGGATGCGGTACGCGAGGCTGACGAGCCCCGAGCAGTCCACGCCGACCTTCGGGTCCGCCTGGACGCCGGAGCGGCCGCCCCAGTAGTAGCTGGTGCCGAGGAACAGCTCGGCGGTGCGGATGATCTCGGCGCGCGAGGCGGCGGTCGGCTCGGCGGGCGCCTGGTACAGCGAGGCGGACGGTATCTCGGCCAAGGTCCCGTCGAGGAGGCGCACGACCGTCGCCGTGCCGCTGTCCGAGACGAAGGACAGCCGCGTGCCGACGGACAGGGTCAGCAGGTCGTCGCCGCGCTGCAGCAGGGCCTGGCGCACGCGGACGACCGGGCCGGACCTGGGCGGGGGCGCGGACGCCAGGGCGTCCGCCTTCATCCAGCCGGGGTAGCCCTGCCAGTCGCCGGAGTGCAGGAAGCTCTCCTGCTCCTCGGCGCGCACGCGGACCCACTCGCCCTTGGCCTCGAGCACGGTCACGACCTCGCCGTACAGGATCTGCGAGAGATGAGCCTCGTCGTCGAGCTTGACGCCGCTGCGGCGCACCGGCTTGGTCCACAGGTCCGCGACCGGCGCGCCCACGGTGAACTCGCGGGGGAAGGTCGGGCCGATCAGGTAGGCCAGGCCGCGCTTGCGCCCGCGCCAGACCTTGTGGAACGCGGCCCGCGGATAGACGCGGCGCACGCCGTCCTTGCCCTTGCCGGCGGGATCGTAGGCGATGACGTCGCCCTCGGCGGTGAAGCCGCCGATGACCATGACGTGGCCGCGCGTCTTCTTGATCGGGGCGTTGGGCAGCTCGCCCTCGGAGAAGGTCACGCTGACGATCACCGGGCGGCCGTGGGCGACCTCGGCCTCGGCGTCGGCCAGCGACTCGAGGCGGGCGACGCGCCCCTCGAGCCCCAGCGAGCCGGCGTAGGCGACGTTCGCGGGCCAGTTGCCGAACAGCTGGGAGCCGCGGTCCTGGGCGGCGAGGGCGACGGCCTCGAGGTCCAGCCGGCGGCCCCAGTGCTCGAGGACCATCGCCAGCGAGGTCGGCGAGCAGATGTCGTGCTTGTACTTCTCCTGCGCGTCGCCCTGGGAGCGCGGGGCGAGCCCGAGGTCCCTGACCCACGGCCCCGGCGCGAACGCGGACGGCGCGGACGGAGCCTCGGCGTCGGACACGGCGACCGCGACCGAGCGCAGGCGCACGGGCTTCCTGCCGGCCTTGAACTTCAGGCGATAGCGGAACGCCGTCGCCTTCTGCTTGAGCTTGAGGGTGTCCACGTCCACGGACCCGGGGCCGTCCCCGGCGGGGGCCGCCGCGGGCGAGGCCCAGCCGGAGCCGTTCATCGTGCCCAGCGAGAACCACTCCGTCCAGCCCGACTCGAGCCGTACCTTGACGCTCATCTCCGCCTCGCCGCCGGCGGGGACCTCGGCGATGAAGGAGCCCACGAGGTCGTCGAACGGCGCCGGCGCCTCGAGGTCCCGCGACTCGAGGGTCGCCGTCGCGGCCTTGGTCCGGTACAGGCCCTCGGCGAAAGGCAGGCGCTCGAGCCCCACGGCGCGGGACCCGGCGGTGTCGAGCGGAGTGCGATGGAGGACGTTATGGTTCATGGCGTGGGCGGAGGACGCGGACAGGAGAATGAAAAAGCCGAGCGACCAGAGCGGCCGCCCGGCTTTTTCATTCGACGCCAACTTACTTGACGAGCTTGTTGGTGGGCTTGTGGGGAGGATCGTTGGGGGCGCGGGGCGTCACCTTCGGGTGGTCCTTGAAGGTCGGCGCGAGCTCGGCGTTGATCTTCGCCCAGGCGGGATCCTCGTCGGCCGAGCCCTTGATCGCGCCGATCGGGCACTCGGGGAGGCAGACGCCGCAGTCGATGCAGACCTCGGGGTTGATGATCATGAACTTCTCGTTCTTGTAGTCGCCGGGGTGGATGCACTCGACGGGACAGACATCGACGCACGCGGCGTAGACTTCGCCCAAACAGCCTTCGACGATGATATGAGTCATTTGAGGTTCTCCCTTGCGCCGCATGGCGCGTCACGGCAAAACGCGTTATACTTACTCTGCGTGGTCCATCGTACATCTTCGTCCATTTGTTGTCAAATTTTCCTCGGCTTTCTGCTGTCGGCGGCCGCGGCGCCGGCGCGCGCGGAGGTGGCCGTCTCGACGCCGTCGGCGCTAAGCCCCGGCGTGGCGCGGGCGATCGAGAAGCTCGCCAAGGTGAAGCTGTTCGGCGCCGCTTCCCTTAATTGGCGCAACGTCGGCCCGCGCGAGCCCGGTTTCGAGACCCAGATCCAGAACCAGGTCTACCTCGCGGACATGTACCTCGGGGCCGAGGGCCCGGTGACCGAGGACGTCCCGGTCCGGATCGAGTGGAACCTCCCGACCGCCGGGCGGGGCTCGCCGCGCCTGAGCCAGGCCTACGTGGAGTACGACGGGGTGCGGCGCATCAAGTTCCAGTTCGGCAAGTTCATGGTCCCGTTCGGGCGCTACAACGAGCTGTACCGGCCCGACCAGTATCTCGCGGTGACGCGACCGCTCCTGTACGCGTCGCCCGACAGCCTCGACCTCGTCGTGCGCCCCAATTCGCCGCGGCCGCCGGTCAGCTACGGGTACGCCGACATCGGCCTGCGCTGGAGCTGGTATCCGGTCCGGGTCCATCCGCTCGTGCCCAGCGAGGTCACCTTGTTCGTCGTCAACGGCCTCAGCGAGCAGAAGAACCGCCTGCGCACCTTCCCCAACCCCTCGAACCTCGGCATCCCCGGCCCGGGCACCGCCGGGGTGTCGCCCGATTTCGGCCACGAGAACAACAACCTCGCCGACAACAACAACGCCAAGTCCCTCGGAGGACGCGTCGTGTTCGCCCTCGGCGACCTGCGCCTGCCCTGGCCCGTGCCCGAGCGGGCCTCGGACCTCTCGGGCACCCACCTCGGCCTGTCGGGCATGGGCGGCAACTACGACCTCGAGGGCTACCTGAACTACGAGATGTGGAGCGCGGACTGGGCCTTCGACTACCGCGGCATCAACCTGTCCGGCGAGGTGATGTACAGCAAGAACCATTTCCTGACGCCGATGCTGTCGCCCTCGTCCACGGCTTCGTCGCCGGTGCTCCTGTCGACCGGGAGCCACTCGCGCCAGGTCGAGCATCTCTACGGCTATTTCATCCAGGCGTCCTTCCCGCTGATGCGCCGTCCGCCGTACGGCCGGCGCCTCACCGGCCTGCTCGTCTACAACGAGCTGTACCGGCGCGGGCCGCTGCTGGACTTCCTCCTGAACTTCAACGACGGGACCACGACCTTCGACTCGATGACGGCTTACCGCGCCGCGGCGCCCTTCGTCACGCGCCGGATCCGGAAATACACGGCCGGCGCCCATTGGCAGCTGGCCGAGCACTTCGCGGCGAAGTTCGAGTACTCGTATTGGGTGATGGGCAAGTCCACGGTCCGCAGCGCGACCTCCCTCGGCCTCAACGACATCTACCAGGGAGCGTTCTCCTTGGTCATGGGGTTCTAGCCGTGCCGAGGACCGCCGCCGCGCTCGCCCTGCTGCTGGCCGCGCCGGCCGGGGCCGCGGGCCTCGCGGCGCCGGGCAAGGACTTCAAGGTCTCGGTCGTCGAGGTCAGCACCGCGCCCGGCCGCACCGACTACCTCCTCAAGTTCCCGTCGGCGGCGAAGAGCCCGTGGCCGGCCAACGACACGGTCTGGGCGCACCTGTCCGTGCCGGACGCGGCCAAGCGCAAGAACGGGGCGGCGGTGCTGGTGCTTCCCGTGATGGCCGCGCCGAACGTCTGGATCGAGACGCGGTTCGTGGACCGCTTCGTCGCGGACGGCCTCGTCGTCATGTGGATCGAGATGCCCACGCAGTTCCACCGCCGGCCGCATCCGTCCATGCCGAGCGGCCAGGTCTTCCTCGCGCGCACGACCGGCCAGCTCGCGCGGAACTTCCGCCAGTCGGTCTCCGACGCGCGGCGTGCCTTCGGCGTGCTCGCCGCCCGCCCCGAGGTGGACCCCCGGCGGGTGGCCCTGTTCGGCATCAGCCTGGGCGCCATCGTGGGCTCGGTGACCTGGTCCGTGGACCCCCGGCCGGCGGCCGGCGTGTTCGTGATGGGGGGGGCCGATTTCCCGGGCATCGCGCTCAACGGCTCCCTGAGCGGGCCTTTCGTCAGGAAGATGGGCCTCCAGGCGGGGGATCTGAGGGCGGCCTGGACCGGCCTCGACCCCCTGGACTACAAGGCGTCGAACGCGGGCAAGAAGGCGCTCCTGATCAACGTGAACTCGGACACGGTCATACCGCGGGCCAACGCGTTGAGGCTCAAGGAGGCCTTTCCCGACTCCCGCCAGGTCTGGCTGCCCCTGGGGCATTACACCGCGATCGTGCATCTCCTGTGGCTGCCGGGCTCGGTGTCCCGGCGCCTCCAGGAGGCACTTTTAACGCGGTAAAAATACGATTAAAAGGCCCGGCAAGCCTTGACAGCCCAACTTGGCGGGCTTACACTGTTGTCATACGCCGCAATCGTTTTGGGAGAATTGACATGAAAAGCTTATCGTTGATCGTCCTCGCCGCGGTGTCCTTCGGCGCTTTGGCCCTGTCCGGCTGCAGCGGCTGCATGCCGCAGGAGGAGGCGAAGAAGGCGGCGGCTCCGCCGGTGACCTGCGGGCGCGGAACGGTGGCTCAGGGGACCCAGTGCGTCGGGACGGTCAAATGATCCGGAGGCATATGAAAAATCTACACAGACTCTTCGCCGTGATCCTCGGCCTCGGGATGCTGGGCGCCGCCGCTTGCAGCGGCTGCTCGCAGCAGCCGGACACCTCGTCCACGAGCCAGGTGTCCCAGCCCCTGTCCTACAAGTGCGGACAGGGGACCCATCGCGAGGGGAACCAGTGCGTCGGCGACAATGTGTCCAGCAAGCCCGCCGCCACCCCCCTCAGGACCTCCGGGAACAACTGACCTGCGCCGGGTGAAAAAAGGCCCGCCCTCTCGTTCGAGGGCGGGCCTTTCTTTCGCGGGCTAGCGGCCGCCGAGGGGGCGGAACCCGTTGGGCTGCTCCGGGGCCTTCTCGCCGTCCTTCGTGTCGAGCGGCACGGGCGCGTTTTGGTTCTTCATGGCCTTCTTCATCTCGTCGGAGCTCATGAGGTCGGCCATGACCTTGTTCTTGTCCGGGGGAGGGGCGTCGCCGCCGTCGAGGAAGCCGGTGAGGCTCGCGGGAAGGCCGACCGCCTTGATCACGGCCGTCCCGAGGTTCTTGACCACGTTGTCGTTCTGGAAGAGCCCGCCGACCGCCGCCGTCAGGCCGGGAGGCGCCTCCTTGATCCCCGAGATGAGGGCGTCCCGGATCCCGGGATCGCTCCCGTACTTCTTCACGAGCTTGCTGAAATCGTTCGACTTCGCCAGGCCGTAGGCGAACTTCAGCGGGTCCTTGTCCTTCCAGTACGCGTCGCGCAGGGCGCGCAGTTCGGGGGACGCCGCCCAGTCCCTTCCGTATTGGGTGATGGAGGGGTGCTTCTTCTCCATGCGCCGGACGAAGGCGTCCACGAATTTCTCGTTCTTGAGCGCGGCCTCCTTGAAGCTCAGCGCGGCCGACGCCTTCGGGTCGGAGGGGTTCGCGGTCGAGCCGGAGGCGCTCGTCGGCTTGGGCGTCGAGGCCCCGGGGCCGACGACGCGCATGCCCGCGTCTCCCTTGACCATCCCCAGGCTGGTCTGCTGGACCGGCTCGGGGGCCGCCGGAGCGGGGGCCGGGAACGAAGGCGGCGCGGCGGACTGGGAGGGGTCCGGCGTGGTGCTCATGTCGAACCCGGAGGTGTCGAGGCCGGCGTTGCGGTTGGACATGAGGTGCCAGCCCGTCACCCCGATGGCCGAGCCGCCGACGGCGATCAAGACCAGGATGACGCCGAGGCGGCTCGTCTTATGCGGGTGCTCCTCGCTCATGGCTTCATTATGGTGTGGGCGGGCCGTCCTGTCAAGGCGTCCGATACTTAATTCCGTAATGGCTAACGGCTATAATCGCCGGGATGACGAGAAGGGCTTTGGCGCTCCTCCTCGCCCTCGCGCTGGCCGCTCCGGACGCCGGAGCCGTCGCTTACAACGACGTCCTGCCGGGCGCGCGGGCGATGGGCATGGGAACCGCGTATTCGGCGATCGCCGACGACGCGTTCGGCCTGTTTTACAACCCCGCGGGCTCGGCGAACACGCCGTACACGCAGGGCGCGGGCACCATCGGCCGGATGCTCTCTCCCCGCGGCCCCTTGTCCTTCGCCACCGGCGCCTACATGCGCCCTTACGAGCCGATCAACACCGCCACCATCGGCGCCGCCTATCACCTCGAACGACAGCGCAACGGCGGCGACATCGACGCGATGCTCTTCAACTACAGCCAGGAGTACCGGGTCCGCCAGATCCCGTTCTCGAAGCCGCTCAAGATCGGCGCCAACGCCAAGATCGTCAACTCCGACGCGGGCAACGGCGGCAAGTTCGGCCTCGGGTTCGACGTCGGCGCGATCGCCCGCACGAACATGGGCCTCTCCGCGGGCATCGTGCTCAGCGACTTCGTCACCTCTCTGGCGTATCCCCGCCCGGCGATCACGCTCGCGACGGCGTACGCCTGGGGCCGGCGCCTCACCTTGGCCGGGGATTTCCGCGTGCGCGGGGGCCTGGCCGAGTTCTATCCCGGCATCGAAGCGACCTTCCATCAGGGCCTGCTGCGCGTCCGGGGCGGCAAGGGCCTGACCCTCGACGGCGTGAGCACTTTGGCCTTCGGCCTCGGGCTGAACTTCTCGCCGATGATCCTCGACATCGCGATGTCCCTTCCGCCCGCGGGCCTCAACCGGTCCGGCGGCGGCTACCAGGCGACCTTCAGCTACCGCTTCGGCGCCCCGTCCTTCACCGGGCAGTTCGTCGGACAGGCCGCCGCGCAGGCGGAGACCCTTCGCAGCGACCTCTCCAACCTCGAGCAGAAGCAGAAGACGATGTCCCAGCAGGCCGGCACGGCGGAGAGCAACAAGGCCGCGGCGGAGAGCCAGCTGCGCGTGCTCGAGAAGCGCGTGGCCGAGGCGCAGGACGAGTACCGCGCCCTGCTCAAGCGCAACGACGAGCTCGACTACCGCGCCGCCGAGAAGGCCGCCGGGCTCCTGGGCCGTCCGAAGCCCGTCGCGATCAAGGTCCGCGCGAAGCCCGCCCCGCCGGCCTGGCCGAAGCGCCACGTGGTCAAGGCCGGCGACACTTTGCGCACCATGGCCAAGCAGTACTACGGCGACCCCAATCTCTGGGAGAGGATCTACGACGCGAACCGCGAGAAGGTCGAGCGCGGGCTGCCCGCCGAGGGGGCCTCGCTGCTGATCCCCGCGCCGAACTGACATGGCCGCCATCGGATTGCTGGCGAAGGAAGCCGCCGACCGGGAGCTCCTCGGGCTCATGCTCGGAGAGCTCGGCCACCGGGCCGAGGGCGCCGGCCGCCTCGAGGAGGCCCTCGAGTTCGCGCGGGAGCGCCGGACGAAGGCCTTCCTGCTCGTCGACGGCGGCGGCGCCGACGCCGAGAGCCTGACGCGGGAGCTGATCCGCGCCTTCCCGCTCATGCCGGTCGTCGTCGCGCTGAAGGTGCGCGACGCGAGCCGCGCCGTCGCGCTGATGCGCGTGGGCGCCGCGGAGGTCGTGGCCCCGCCGTGGACCCCGGAGGACCTCAAGGCCTCGGTCTCCAAGGGGCTGCGCTTCCAGGGCACGGCCCTCTCGGTCGCGAGCTCCGCGCCCCTGAGCCGCTCCCCGATCTGGTACGCGCTGGCCGTGGGCCTGTTCCTGGCGGCGGGGCTCGGCGTCGCCTCGCTCAAGCGCGCCGAGGCGAACCGCGCGGCCGCCGCCGCGCGCGTCGACCGCTGGGAGCTCCCGGTCCGCCATCCCGCGGGCCTCGCCTTCGACGGCAAGTCGCTGTGGCTCGTCGAGTGGTTCACCCAATCCTTCTACGCGCTCTCCCCCGACGACACCGCCGTCCGGATCGTCCGCCACCTGACCGCGGAGACCCCGGTCGCGGCGGCCTTCACCGCGGAGGCGATGTGGACGGTCTCCGCCGACGGCACCGTCATCCGCCGCATGCGCGACGACAAGATGACCCCTCTCGCCCGCTACGCGAAGGCCGCGCCGAACTGCGCCGGCCTCGCCTTCGACGGCCTCTACCTCTGGACTCTCGACGCCCGCGCCAAGGTCCTGCGCAAGCACCTCGTCGACCGCGAGCTCAGCGTCCTCGCGACCTACCGGTGGCGGGGCTCGAAGCCCGCCGGCCTGGTCTTCGACGGCCGCTCGCTCTGGACCCTCGACGCCGCCGACCGCCGGCTCGCGCGGTACGCCCTGGACCGCCCGGAGGAGCCCGTGGACGGCATCCCGCTTCCCGAATACGCCGAGGGCGACTACATCCCGACCGGCGTCTCCTGGGACGGCGCGCGGTTCTGGACGGTGGGCGAGGCGAAGGACGGGCGTTCCCCGGCGCGCCTGGTCCGGCATAAAGAGGAAGCGCGATGACCCGCGCCCCCTATCTCGTGCCCGCGCTGCTGCGCTTCCCGGGCTCCTCCGCGCGCCAGGACTCCTGGGGCCGCCTCCTTAAGATAACGGCCGGCGGCGCGGAGCTGTCCACCGCGGCCCGCCTCGCGAAGGGCGAGGTCCTGCTGGCGCAGTTCGAGCTGGGGGGAGAGCGGCTCCTGATGCGCGCGCGCGTCCATCACGCGGGCGACGACGACGACGGGCAGCGCCTGGCGGAGCTCGTCTGGGTGGACATGGTGGAGCGCCGCCGGCTGGCGCGCGCGCTCCTCGAAGTCCTCGCGAAGTCCTAGCGCCCTCCCGCCCGGCCGCCGTTGTTGTCGGCCTTTTGCCTAAATGCTACTTTAGGCATATGTCCACCTCGGCGGTCGCGCGTCGCACGGCGCTGTACGAAAGCCACAAGAATCTGGGCGGTAAGATCGTCGATTTCCACGGGTGGGAATTGCCGGTCCAGTACGAATCGATCATGAAGGAGCACGAGGCCACGCGCCATCGCTGCGGCCTGTTCGACGTCTCCCACATGGGCCAGGTGTTCGCGACGGGCCCCGGAGCCCTCGCCTTCCTCCAGAAGGTCAACGCCAACGACATCTCCCGCATCGGCCCGGGCAAGGCGATCTACTCCCACCTGCCCAACGAGAAGGGCGGGGTCGTCGACGACGTCATCGTCTCCTGCCTCGCCAAGGACCGCTACCTGATCGTCGTCAACGCGGCCACCGCCGACAAGGATTTCGCCTGGTTCCAGAAGCACGCGAAGGGCTTCGACGTGAAGCTCGAGAACAAGTCCGACCTCTACGGCATGATCGCGGTGCAAGGCCCCAAGGCGGCCGAGATCGCGGCGATGATCGCGCCGAAGATGGCCGCGCTGCCCCGGTTCGGCGCCCTCGAGCTCGAATTGTACGGCCAGCCCTCGTTCATCACCCGCACCGGCTACACCGGCGAGGACGGCTGCGAGTTCATCGTGCCCAATGAGATCGTCGTCCGCGTCTGGGAAGACCTGCTCGCGCAGGGACGCTCTCTCGGCGCGGCGCCCTGCGGCCTCGGCGCGCGCGACGTGCTCCGCCTCGAGGCGGGCTATCTCCTGTACGGGCAGGACCTCGACGACGACCTCAGCACCTTCGAGGCCAACTACGGCTGGGTGGTGAAGCTCGACAAGGGGGACTTCATCGGCAAGGCCGCCTTGGTCAAGCAGAAGGCCGAGGGCATCAAGAGGAAGCTCACCGGCGTGAAGCTTCTCGAGCGCGGCGTTCCTCGCGCGGGCGCCCCGGTCATGCTTGAAGGCAAAGAGATCGGGAAGTTCTGCTCGGCCACCTACTCGCCGAGCCTGCAGGCGGGGATAGGAACGGGCTACCTCGATAGACCGGACCTCGCTCCGGGCACCAAATGCAGCGTCGTATTGCACGGCCGGGAGATCCCCGCCGAGATCGTGAAGACGCCGTTTTACATCTCACCCAACCTCAAAAAGGGAGCCTGAATTTATGCTCGACCCGAAGAAATTGAAGTACATGAAGTCCCACGAGTGGCTGGACCTGCAGGGCGACGCGGGCACGGTCGGCATCTCCGACCATGCGCAGAAGGAGATCACGGACGTGGTCTTCGTCGAGCCCCCGAAGGTCGGCCGCAAGGTCAAGCAGGGCGAGGCGTGCTGCGTCGTCGAGTCGGTGAAGGCCGCCTTCGACATCTACGCCCCCGTCTCCGGCGAGGTCACCGCGGTGAACGCCGACGTGGTGAAGGACCCCTCCCTCGTCAACGCCGAGGCCTTCGGCAAGGGCTGGCTGTTCAAGCTCAAGGCGTCCGCTCCCGACGAGGCGGCGAAGCTCATGACCGAGGCGGCGTACGAGGAGTTCCTGAAAGCCGAGGCCGCCCATGGAAGCCACTAAGGAGAGAGCCACGAAGACCTCCCTTCCTCCCGCCGACGATTTCTCCCGCCGCCACATCGGCTCCGGCGCCGCCGACCAGGCGGCGATGCTCGCCGCGCTCGGCCGCCCGTCGCTCGACGCCCTGATCGACGCGGTCGTGCCTCCGGCGATACGCCTCAAGAAGGCCCTCGACCTTCCGGCCGCCGCGTCCGAGGCCGAGGCTTTGAAGGAACTGCGGGCGCTGGCCGCCCGCAACCAGGTGTGGCGCTCGTACCTCGGGCAGGGCTACCACGACACCGTGACGCCGCCGGTGATCCTCCGCGAGATACTGGAGAACGCGGGCTGGTACACCGCCTACACCCCCTATCAGCCCGAGATCGCGCAGGGGCGTCTCGAGGCGTTGCTGAATTTTCAGACGTTAATAATCGATCTGACAGGCCTGCCCGTCGCCAACGCGTCGTTGCTCGACGAAGGCACCGCCGCGGCGGAGGCCATGGCGATATGTCTTCACGCCAGCGAGGACCCCGCGGGCAGGGTGTTCTTCGTCTCGAGCGAGTGCCATCCCCAGACCATCGAAGTCGTCAAAACCCGCGCCACGCCGCTAGGCGTGACCGTGCTGGTCGGAGACGAGTCCCAGATATCCGGCAAGAAGCTGTTGGGCGCGTTGGTCCAGTACCCCGACACCCGCGGAGCGGTCAAGGATTGGTCCAAGTTCGCGGACGCCGTTCACGCCGCCGGGGGCCAGTTGGTCGTGGCGGCGGATCTGTTGGCCTTGACCCTGTTCAAGGCCCCGGGCGAGTTCGGCGCGGACATCGCGGTCGGCTCCACCCAGCGCTTCGGCGTGCCTCTCGGGTTCGGCGGGCCGCACGCGGCGTATCTTTCCGTGAAAGAAGCGTTCCAGCGGCGCATCCCGGGGCGCATCATCGGGGTGTCGAAGGACTCGCACGGGAAGCCGGCGCTGCGGCTGGCCCTGCAGACGCGGGAGCAGCACATCCGGCGCGAGAAGGCGACGAGCAACGTGTGCACGGCGCAGGTGCTTCTCGCCGTGATCGCGGGCATGTATGCCGTGTACCACGGACCGGAAGGGCTCACCCGCATCGCCCTTCGTGTGCGCGCGTTGGCGCAGAAATTAAGAAACGGATTGAACGAATTGGGCGTGGATACGGGTACCGACATAGTGTTCGATACCATACATGCTCGCGTCGCCTCCGGCGACGCGGGGAAAATAAGAACGGCGGCGGAAGCGAAGAAGATCAACCTTCGTTTTTACGGCAACGGAGTGGTGATCTCTTTGGACGAGGCCACAACGGAAACGGATGTGGCCGACATATTGACCGCCTTCGGCGGTCGAACGGCGACGGATGGACCGAGCGTCGAGATACCCGCCAACCTTAAGAGAACCTCCAAGTTCTTGACCCACAAAGTTTTTTCCGAACACCGTTCGGAAACCGAGATGTTGAGGTACTTGCGCAAGCTCGAGGGGAAGGACCTGTCGCTTGTGCACTCGATGATCCCTCTCGGTTCGTGCACCATGAAGCTCAACGCGGCTTCTGAAATGCTTCCCGTCACTTGGCCCGAGTTCGGAAAGATGCACCCCTTCGTTCCCGCCGATCAAGCCGCGGGATATCGAGAGATGACCTCTCAGCTCGAGAAGTGGCTCGCGGAGATCACCGGCTTCGCCGCCGTCAGCCTTCAACCCAATGCCGGTTCTCAGGGCGAGTACGCCGGTCTGTTGGCCATCCGCGCGGCGCAGAACGCCCGCGGCCAGGCGCACCGCAAGACCTGCCTGATCCCGGTCTCCGCGCACGGCACCAACCCGGCGTCGGCGGCGATGGCGGGGATGAGCATCGTCACCGTCGCGTGCCTCGAGGACGGCGACATCGACCTGGCCGACCTCAAGAAGAAGGCGGACGAGCACGCGAAGGACCTGGCGTGCCTGATGGTCACCTACCCCTCGACCCACGGCGTCTTCGAGGAAGGCATCAAGGAAGTCTGCTCGATCGTCCACGGTCATGGCGGGTTCGTGTACATGGACGGCGCGAACATGAACGCGCAGGTCGGCCTGTGCCGCCCCGGCGACATCGGCGCGGACGTCTGCCACCTGAACCTGCACAAGACCTTCTGCATCCCTCACGGCGGCGGCGGGCCCGGCATGGGCCCGATCGGCGTGGTCAAGGAGCTCGCGCCCTTCCTGCCCGGCTCGAAGGACGTGTCTGCCGTTTCGTCGGCGCCGTTCGGCTCGGCCTCGATCCTGCCCATCTCGTGGATGTACATAAGAATGATGGGCCCCGACGGTTTGGCCAACGCGACGAAGAACGCGATACTCAACGCGAACTACATCGCCAAGCGCCTCGACGCCCACTTCCCCGTCCTTTATAAGGGGAGGAACGGCCTGGTGGCGCACGAGTGCATCGTCGATCCCCGCGCGCTCACGGCCGCGGCGGACGTGGTCGTGGCTGATCTCGCGACACGCCGGATGGC
>JACPOW010000039.1:0-24709 GCA_016191335.1 Elusimicrobiota bacterium
AGAGTGTGACAAAAGGTCGAAATACAGGAGGCCCTTGCCACGGCTTTGTCCTTGACCTATGCTTTCAGAAGATTGGCTTGACCAGCCGGCGGCCTGCGTTTGGGTGGACTGTTGAAGCCGCCGCTGGTCAGCCCCTGCGTTAGACGAAAATCCAGGGCATCTCTTACTTGATACGATCCCGATCATGAACACTTCCATCACCGCTCTGATCGCCTGCCTGCTGTCCGGCTGGCCGGAGGCGCCCAAGTGCCACGAGGAGGTGGTCGCCCGGGGCCCGGCCGTCGTCGGCGAGGTCAAGCCGACGCTGCTCGAGGCGCTGCGCGCCGACCCGGGGCGCGCGGTGCGCGAGCGCAACAACGCCGTGGCGCTGACGGGGTCGGCCGCCCATCGCGACCCGGTGCACCCCAAGACCGGAGAGCTGAGGAAGGCGACCGCGGCCGCCCAGGAGCTGGGACGCCTCGGCGAATGGAAGCCTCTGCTGGACCTGGGCACGATCACCGCGGTCGAGGGCCTGTCCGAGCTGAAGGATCCCCCGAAGAAAGTCCTGAAGGCGCTCGCCCGCTGGGCGGGCGGGAAGGACGAGCGGCTGCGCTACGCCGCCGTGGACGCCTTGAAGGCGTACGGCCCCAAGTCGGCGCCCATCGTGCCCGACATGATCGCCCTGCTGGACCGCGTCGAGGACGGCCGTTATTCGGCGCTGACCGTCTTGGAGAAGATCGGCCCGGCGGCCGCGCCGGCGGTGCCGCGCCTGGGCGTCCTCCTCAAGGACAAGGACTGGAGCTCCAGCGCCTATTCGGCGTTGAAGGCGATCGGGACGCCCGAGGCGGAGAAGCTCATCGACGACAACCCGCTGTGGGTGCCCGTCTCCCCCTGATCCGTCCGGGGATGTAAGCTTTCCGCCCGCTCCGCGGTACGGAGAAGCGTGCTCTCGGCTTTGACGATCGGCGTCCCCCTCGTCCTGATCATCCTGATCACGCTGTCGGGCGCGGTCCTGGCCGCCGAGCCCTTGATCGGCTCGCTCCTGCTGGCGCTGCTCGCGGTGTTCGTCCGCGTGGGCTTCCGCGTGTCGCGGGACCAGGCCCGGTCCCGATGGGTCCGGCGCCTCTCTTTGGCCTGGGCGGCGAGCGGCGCGCTGATCGGCCTGCTGACGGTCCCGTCCGCGTTCGTCGGCTCGGCGTACGAGGACTTCGCCGCCTGGCACGCGTCCGGAGGCGGCGTGAAGCCCGGGATGACCGTGGAGGAAGCGCGGACCGTCCTAGCTCGGAAGAGCCCGGTGACGGAAATCGGCGTCGGCCATATCAAGGATTTCCACGGCGCGCGTTTCGCGGTCGAACCGACGGGGCTCGCGGCCTTCCGGTTCGAGTTCCCGCTGGCCGAGCTGTACTACCTCGACGTCACGGTGGACAAGAAGGGCCGCGTGACCGCGGTGAAGCCCTGGAACGACTAGGACGCTAATACAGCCCGTTGATGGGCGCCGCGTACGAGATGGGCCAGGGTCCGCCGCGCTCGCCGCGCTCGTCGGTGAACCAGCCGATCTTGTCGGCGAGGTCGCCGTCGGCCCAGGTGTGGCGCAGGCCGTCCTTCTCGTCGTACCAGCGAAGCTCGAGCAGACGGGCCTTGAGGGAGGCCTCGCCGCCCGACTCGACGGTCTTGACGAAGTCGATCTCCGGCTGGGCCTCGAGCCCGAAGTAGTAGAAGGCGACGGAGCCCGTGGCGTGGCAGGCGGGCTCGGCCGAGGCGTCGCGGTAGACGACGCCGACCCAGTAGAGGATGGAGTGCACCGTCAGCAAGGTCGGCGAGACCCGCTGCACGGGGCGGGCGAGATGCTCCGCCAGACGGGCCTGGGGGACGGCCAGGGAGGAAGAAGAGACCCACTGCGCGTCGGGCGTGCAGGACACGGCGGCGCGGGTGGGGACGGCGGAGGAGAGGACGAGGGCCAAGGCGAATATCTTGATCATGAGACCATGATACCGGTGGCCCGCCCGGGACGCCTGGGACGAAAGGGGCGCGGCCCCGGAGGCAATCGGTCTAGACCGGAGCGGTGACGCTTGCCGCCGGTTCCGCAACCGAAGCGGTTTCGAGCACCATGCGCTCCCACTCGCGCCACAGCAGGACGGCGACCGAGGCAAGCCCCGCGACGAGGCCGAGCCACAGTCCCGTCGCCCCCCACTTCAGGCCGAAGCCGAGGGTCACGCCGATGGGCAGGCCGATCAGCCAGTGGCCGAGCAGGTTGATGAGCAGAGGACGGCGCGTCGAGCCCAGGCCGCGCAGGGCGCCGGTGAGGACGGCCTGGGCGCCGTCGAAGACCTGGAAGGCGGCGCCGCAATAAAGAAGAGGGGTCGCGGCCTTGATGACCGTGTCGTCGGCGCCGAACAGGCCGAGGATGAAGCGCGGGGCCGAGGCGAAGGCCACGCCCGTGGCCGCCATGAAGGTCACGCCCATGATGGCCGCCGCGCGGCCCGAGGCCGCCGCCGCGCGCTGATCGCCGCGGCCGAGCGCCTGGCCGACGCGCGCCGACGCGGCGTGGGAAAGCCCCATCGGCACCATGAAGGTCAGGCTCGCCAGGTTCAAGGTGAGCTGATGCGCGGCCAAAGTCTCCGCGCCCAGGCGCCCGACGAGCGCGGTGACGAGGGAGAAGACGGCCACCTCGACGGCCATGGCCGCGCCCGCGGGCAGGCCCAGGGCGGCCACGTCGATGAACAGGCGCCGGTGCCAGCCGTGGAACTTGAAGGAGATCGCGCGCAGGCGGCCCCACGCCGAGAGGCCGACGACCGCGAACATCGTCGCGTTGGCCGCGAGCGTGGCGAAGGCCGAGCCGGGCACGCCGAGCTTGGGGGCGCCGAGGCTGCCGAAGACGAGGAGCCAGTCGAGGAAAGCGTTGACCAGGTTGCCGGCGACGATGGCGACGAGGAGCGGAGTGGTGACCGACATCGACTGGAGGAACTGGCGGCAGGCGACGAAGCACAGGCCGGGGAACACGCCCCAGCGCAGGACGGCGAGGTAGCCGACCGCGCCCTCGGCCGCGCGCGGGTCCACGCCGATGAAGCGGAACGCCGTCCCGGCGAGGCCGAATAAAAAGAAGATGGGCAAGGCGACGGCCAGCGCCAGGACGAGGGTGTGGACGAGGAGCTGGCCGCACAGGTCGGGGCGTCCCGCGCCGAAGGCCTTCGAGGAGTGGCTGTCGATGCCCATGACCACGCCCATGCCCACGACGAAGCAGGTGAAGTAGGTCATCGACCCCAGGCCGACGGAGGCGATGGCCACGGGCCCCAGGCGGCCGACGAACAGCATGTCGATGGTGCCGTACAGCACCATCCCGATCTGGGTCAGCGCGATGGGCCCGGCGAGCCTCAGGACGGAGCGCGCCTCCGGCCACGCGAAATCGATCTTCACGAATCATTTTACCATCCCAAGATGGTGTCAGGCCTACCGTTCTTTGCATAACTCCAGGCGCGCGAATCAAGTTATGCAAAGAACGGTAGGCCTGACACCAAAAAAGCCCGACGTAAGGTAAAATTGACGACCATGATCGACCGATACCCTTCGCTCATCGCCGCCGAGCTGTCCTTGCCCGTCGCCGGAGTCAACGCCGTGGTCGGGCTGCTCGACCAGGAGGCGACGATCCCGTTCATCGCCCGCTACCGCAAGGAGATGACGGGCAACCTCGACGAGGTGGCGATCACCGCGGTGCGCGACCGCCTGGGACAATTGAAGGAGCTCGACGCCCGCAAGGCCGCGATCATGAAGTCGCTCGAGGAGCGCAAGCTGCTCACGCCCGAGCTGACCGCCAAGGTCGTCGGCGCCGCGACGCTCGCCATCCTGGAGGACCTCTATCTCCCGTACCGCCCCAAGAAGCGCACGCGCGCGATGATCGCCAAGGAGAAGGGCCTCGAGCCACTGGCCGAGACCATCCTCGCCCAGGGCCCCGGGATCCCCGAGGAGCTGGCCAAAGCCTTCATCGACGCCGAGAAAGGCGTCAAGGACGCGGCCGAGGCCCTGGCCGGGGCGCGCGACATCATCGCCGAGCGCGTGGCCGAGGACGCCCCCGCCCGCGCCCGCCTGCGCGAGGTGTTCTTCGCCAAGGGCGAGTTCCACTCCAAGGTCATCACCGGCAAGGAAAACGAGGGCGCCAAGTTCAAGGACTACTTCGACTGGCGCGAGCCCGCGTCGAAGGCCCCCTCGCATCGCGTGCTCGCGATGCGCCGCGGCGAGTCCGAGGGGTTCCTCTATATGCGCGTGTCGGTGAGCGAGGAAGACACCATCCCGATGCTGCAGGGCCTGTTCGCCAAGGGCAACGGGCCGTGCGCCGCGCAGGTGCGGCTCGCCGTCGAGGACGCCTACCGGCGCCTGATGTCCTTCTCGATGGAGACCGAGGTGCGCCTGCACGCCAAGAAGGAGGCCGACCGCGAGGCCATCGCCGTGTTCGCGCGCAACCTGCGCGAGATCTTGATGTCCTCGCCGTTAGGACAGAAACGGCTTTTGGCCTTAGATCCCGGATTTAGGACCGGCTGTAAGCTGGTCATCCTTGATGAGCAAGGGAAGTTATTACACCACGACGTCATCATGCCCCACACCGGCGCGGGCGGCCTGCTCGAGGCGGCCGTGAAGGTCAAGCGCCTCGCGACGCAGTACAAGAGCGAGGTCGTCGCCATCGGCAACGGCACCGCCGGCCGCGAGACCGAGGAGTTCGTGCGCACGCTCAAGCTCCCCGGCGTCACCGTCGTCATGGTCAACGAGAGCGGCGCGTCGGTGTACTCCGCCTCCGAGGCCGCGCGCGAGGAGTTCCCCAACGAGGACATCACGGTGCGCGGCGCGGTCTCCATCGGCCGCCGCCTCATGGACCCCCTGGCCGAGCTGGTCAAGATAGACCCGAAATCGATCGGGGTCGGCCAGTACCAGCACGACGTGGACCAGAACGGCCTCAAGAAGTCGCTCGACGACACCGTCGTCTCCTGCGTCAACGCGGTCGGCGTGGAGGTCAACAGCGCGTCGAAGGAGCTTCTGTCCTACGTCTCGGGCCTCGGCCCCGTCCTCGCCAAGAACATCGTCGAGTACCGCAACGAGAACGGCGCCTTCTCCTCGCGCGCCGCTTTGAAGAAGGTCCCCCGCCTCGGTCCCAAGGCCTTCGAGCAGTCGGCCGGCTTCCTGCGCATCCGCGACGGCAAGAACCCGCTCGACGCCAGCGCCGTCCACCCCGAGCGCTACGAGATCGTCGAGAAGATGGCGGAGGACCTGGGCGCGACGGTCAAGGACCTCATCTCCAGCGCGTCTCTGCGGGCCAAGATCAATATAAAGCAGTACGCGACGGCCGAGGTGGGCGAGCCCACCTTGCGCGACATCCTCTCCGAGCTGGCCAAGCCCGGGCGCGACCCGCGCCAGGGCTTCGAGGCCTTCGCCTTCGGCGCGGTCTCCAAGCTCGAGGACGTGAAGCCCGGCATGAAGCTGCCCGGCATCGTCACCAACGTCGCCGCCTTCGGCGCGTTCGTGGACATCGGCGTCCACCAGGACGGCCTCGTGCACGTGAGCGAATGCTCCGACACCTTCGTCAAGGCGCCGTCCGACGTGCTCAAGGTCCAGCAGCGGGTGCACGTGACCGTGCTCGAGGTGGACCTGGCGCGCAAGCGCATCGCCCTGTCGCTGAAGAGCAAGCCCGTCATCGGCGCGCGCGAGGACCGCGCGTCGGCCAACGCGGCGAGCCGCGGCGCCTCGCCGCGCCCGACCCAAGCCAAGCCGCAGGAGGCGCCCGTCGGCGCCATGGCCGAGGCGCTCAAGGCGATGATGTCCAAGCGCCGGCTTTAAGCAACGAGGCCGGAACGTTGCGCCGCCGTCCTGCTTGGCGGAGCGACCCCCGGTGACCTTCCCGTCTCAGACGTTCCTGCGCCTGTCCCCGCTCGTCCTGGCGCTCGGGCTGGGGGGCTGCGTCGCCTCCTACGGTCCCCTCGCGCGGGCGGCGGCGGAAGGCGACAACCAGGCGGTCCGAGACCTCATCGAGGCCGGCGCCGCCCTCAGCCCCCACGACTGCACCTCGGAGCCGCTGGGATTCCCCTGCGACAAGCCGCTGATCCACGCGGCGCGGAACGGGCACCTGGAGACCGTCAAGCTCCTGCTCAAGGCGGGCGCCACCCCCTACGACATCGACAACGACAGCAAGAGCGCGCGCGAGCGGGCCGAGGAGAACGGCTTCACGGAGATCGCGAAGGTCCTCAAGCAGGCCGAGGAGCTCGACCGAGCCCAGGAGGAAGGCTTCGCCGGGGTCACCGCCGCGGAGGCGGAGAAGATCGTCCAGGCCGCCCTCGACGCGGCCGAAGGCGCGAAGTCCCCTCCCATCGTCTCCGACGCGGACAAGCCCTCCTACCGCAAAGCGGAGGACCCGGACGCCGTGGCCGTCGTCCTCGGCGTGGAGAAATACGCCGACCTCCCCGCCGCGGACTTCGCCGAACGGGACGCGACGGCTGTGCGCGACCACCTGCTCGCCCTCGGCGTGCCGCGGCGCAACATCGTCTTCGCCGTGGACCAGCAGGTCACCAAGACCGGGATCATGAAATACATCGAGGCCTGGCTCCCCAAGCGGGTCACCGAGCGCTCCACGGTGTTCGTCTATTTCGCCGGCCACGGCGCCCCCGACTTCCGGACGGGCAAGGCCTTCCTCGTCCCCTCCGACGGCGACCCGAAATACCTCCGCCTGTCGGGCTACCCGCTGGCGCGGCTGTACGAGAAGGTCGCCGGTCTCAAGGCGAAGCGGGTCGTCGTGGCGCTCGACTCCTGCTTCTCCGGGGCCGGCGGGCGCTCGGTCCTGGCCAAGGGCACGCGCCCTCTCGTCACGACGGTGGACCTCGGGATCTCCGCCGACGGGCGGATCGTCTCGATGAGCGCCGCGGGCGCCGACCAGGTCTCCGGCACGCTGCGGGACCAGGGCCACGGCGCGTTCACCTATTACCTCCTCAAGGGGCTCAACGGGGAGGCGGGGTCCGGCGGCTCCGTCACCGTCAAAGCGCTCTACGACTACCTGGTGCCGCGCGTCCAGGACGCCGCCCGCCGCGAGAACCGCGCCCAGACCCCGCTGCTGTTCCCCGCGGGCGGCGGCGCGCCGCTGGAGCTGAGGTGAATCCCATGAGATACGCCGCGACGGCGCTGGCCCTCCTTCTGGCGGGCTGCGCCACCCCGATGCAGAAGGCGCTCCTCCACAACGACACCGCGAAGGTCAGGCGCATGCTCGCCGCCGGCGTCGACGTCAACGAGAAGAGCAAGACCGAGGTCGCCCAAGGCGGCACGGCCCTCCACTTCGCCGCCGCCCTCGGCGAGGACCAGATGGTCCGCATCCTCGTCGACGCGGGCGCCGACCTCGCGTCCCTGGACAAGTACGGCCGCACGCCCTTCGAGATCGCCAAGGCGATGCGCAACCCCGAGATCGCGAAATACCTCAAGGAACAGGAGCTGAAGCGCTCCTCCCCCCCGGCCGCGGCCCCCGCCGCCGACGCGCCCCCCTCCGGCGTCGTCGGCCGCGAGGAGATCGCCAAGATCGTCGCCGCCGCGCTCGCCGCGCGCGAGAAGGCCAAGACGCCCGCGCCCGTGCGTTCCGACGTCGACGCGCCCTCCTACAAGCTCGCCGAGCGCCCGGACGACTTCGCCCTCGTCGTCGGCGTCGAGAAATACATGGGCCTGCCCGACGCCTCCTTCGCCCGGCGCGACGCCGAGGCCGTCCGCGACCACCTGCTGGCCCTGGGCTACCCGCAGCGCAACGTCGTGCTGCTCACGGACTCCCAGGCGACGAAGACCAACCTGACCAAGTACCTCGAGGCCTGGCTGCCCGAGAGCGTCGGTCCGCGCTCGACCGTCTTCGTCTACTACTCCGGCCACGGCGCCCCCGACGCCGCCAGCGGCCAGGCCTACCTCGTCCCCGTCGAGGGCGACCCGCAATACCTCGCGGTCTCGGCCTTCCCCCTCGATCAGTTCTATCGCGCGCTCGCCGCGCTCAAGGCCAAGCGCGTCGTCGTGGCGCTCGACTCCTGCTTCTCCGGGGCCGGCGGGCGCTCGGTCCTCGCCAAGGGGACCCGGCCGCTGGTGGCCAAGGTCGACACGGGGCCGCTCGACCCGGGCGGCCGTCTCGTCGCGCTGACCGCCTCGGCGTCCGACGAGATCTCCGGCACCATCGACGCCCAGGGCCACGGCGCCTTCACCTATTACCTGCTCAAGGGCCTCAACGGCGCCGCCGCCGGCAAGGACGGGGCCGTCACCCTCCAGGGGCTCTACGACTACCTCAAGCCGAAGGTCGCCGACGCCGCGCGCGAGCAGAACCGCGACCAGACCCCGGCCCTGATCCCCGAGGGCGGCGAACACGGCCGCGCGCGCCTGCGCTGAGGCGGCCCTAGAGGCGGACGATCAGCGCGAGCTCTGGCCCGGCCAGGTTCTTCATGGGGCCGATGAGCGCGCGCCAACTCAGACGCGCCTGCGCGCGCCAGAAGTCGCCGTGGGCGGCGGCGCCGACGTAGTGGAGGTCCTCGTCGCGGTGCTCGATGTAGTCCGTCCAGAACGCCTCGACGCCGACGTGGCGCTCGGTGTCCAGGCGCCAGCGCCCGCTCCAGCCGTCGATGTACGAGGCGACGCGATGATAGCCGAGCTCGAGCCGGTGCTGGCTCGTCGAGTCGCCCATGTCGCCGGCCCCGTCCGCGTACAGGCCGCGCGAGTAGCCCTCGGGCTTCATGTCGTGGGACATGGCGAACGGCGCGGCGAGGAGGAGCACAGTCAGCTTGACCAAAGACCCGTCGGAGTCGTCGTGGCGGATGACGGCGTCGGCCGCCTGGGCGGTGCGCGTCGCGGCGGCCGCGCCGCGGAACTGGCCTTCGAAGCCCCGAAGCGACGCGGCGGAAGACGGAATCGCGAGGACCATGACGACGGCGACGAGGATCACCCGGGGCATCGCGTCAGAGTATAGCCGCCGAACCGCGATCGAACAAGACTCGGAATCTTCGTTTTTGGAAAAAAAGAGCCGTGTTTCACGGCACAATTCACATCACTTAAGTTATGTTGATTATCTCTATTTTTTCAGCTTATTTTTTCCGAATTCAAAAGATTTCAGGGGCGAATCAGATCACGCCGATGAGCCAGCGCGAGAGCCCGTCGTTCCAGGCCTTGCGATCCGCCTCGTCCCAGGGCAAAGACTCGGCGCCGTTGATGATCGCGTTGAGCCTCTCGTTGGGGCCGGCTTTTTCGAAGAGCCGCACCGCGCCTCCGGGCTCGGAGATCATCGCGGCCAGGTAGCGCGACAGGGCGGCGCCGGCGGCGGGGCTCAGGCGCGCGAGCGCGAAGACGGGGTCCACGGACGCCGTGGGCGCGGCCTTCTTCTTCTCCCACCAGTTCCCGGACTCGGCGGCCTTCTCCTGCGGAGCCGCGAGGCGCTTGTCGGAGCGCAAAGTCCGATCGAAGAGGCGGCGCCAGCCGTCGGGGCCGGCCTTCTCGACGACGGCGGCGGCCTCGCGCGTCTCCTCGTCGCTCAGCGTCTCGCCGCGGACGGCCTTGGCGAAGGCGTCGGCGCCGCGGCGCTCGGGCGTGGACTCGTCGCGGCCGAGGTAGGCGCTCAGGAGCTTCGGGTCGCCGAGGACGAGCTGGTAGGCGGCGTCGGAGCGCGGGATGGCGATCATGCGCCGCGCCGAGAGCGAGGCGAGGAAGGAGGCGACGCCCTGGATGCCGCCGTCGGCGTACGCCTTGCGCCAGGAGATGATGCCTTCGGAATAGTGGTTGTCCTCGACGTCGAGCCAGCGGCGGCGGCCGCTCGCGATGCCGGCCAGGTCCATCGCGTCGCGGGGGCCGAGGCCCAAGGACGGGAGGAGGTCGAGCATGCGCTCGGTCAGCAGCTGCTCGCCGGTGACCGCGAAGCCCTCGGTCATCGCCGAGTAGGCGGAGGTCATCGGGTGGTTCTCCTGGCGGCGCGTCGCGTCGTCGAAGAGGACGTGGAAGTACTCGTGAGCGAATTCCATGAGATGCGACATCTTCTGCTGGATCAGGGGCTCCATCGCGCCGCCGAAGGAGCTCGGGACGTTGCCGTCGGAGTTCGCCCGGATCGGGTTGATCTCGATGAGATGGCCGCGCTCGGGCGTCCAGGTGTGGCCGGTGGAGGGGCGCTCTCCGCGGTCGTACTCGGCCCGCGCGGGGACGCGCTTATAGAGCGAGGGCAGCAGGCGCGCGATGAGCGAACGCCCGGCGGTCGCGACCGTGGCCAGGCCCGGCGTCGTGGGCGCGGCGGCGAAGGTCGCGGACAGGTCGCTCCAGGCCGCGGCCTCGGGGGCGAGCTTGCCGTCGAAGGCGGAATCGAGCGCGTCGGCCTGCCGCGCGCCGCTGGCGCCCTCGGCGCCGCGCGTCGGGGCGAGCGACTCGGCCAGCGCCTTGAGCTCGCCCTGCGAGGGCAGCTTCGCGGGCGCGTTCTCCTCGGGGGTCATCGCGCGGGCGGCGACGATGATCGCGGGAGCCGGGGCGGCGATGACGGGAGCGGCGGGGACGATGAGAGAGGGCGCGTTGGGGACGATCAACGGCTGCGCCGTCGGCGTCAGGACGATCCCCGGGGCGGCGTTCTGGCCGAACGGCGCGCCGGGCATGATGATGCGCGAGGCCTGCGCCGGGGCGGCCGCGGCCACGCCGGCCTGGGCGCGGATGATCGCGAGGGGCAGGATCAGGAGAGGGAGCAATCGTCTCATGACCTCAGTGTAGACGAGGGGACGCCCTTCAACCTGAGCCGAACGGCCTAGCGGGACGGGGCCGTTTGGCGGCCCGGTTTCAACTGTTTCCGGAAACAGTTCCCGTCGCCGGGGACTCGCACCGGTGCGAGTTCGTCACGCGCAGCCGCAGCCGCCGGCGAAATCCGGCCGCAAGGCCGCGCGGATCGTCTGCGCGCCTTCCAGACCGATGAAGCCCGCGAGCAAGGCGGCCGCCGCGGCGTCCGACCACCAGAGCGCCGGCGAGATCATGAAGAAAAGGCTCCCCAGAAGCAGGATCACGGACAATTTTATGCAGGCCAAGGAGCAGGCCGCGTCCTTGAGCACCGTCGCGCTGTCGAGCGCCGTGGCGAGCCGGGCCTTCGCGCGCCAGAGGAAGAACATGAAGCCGAGGCTGACGGCGGAGATCGCGAGGCCGGGCACCGTGGTCTCCGGATGCCCCCCCTCGCGGAGCTGGAGGACCGCGCCGGCGGCGGTCGCCGCGGCGAGCGCCACGAACAGCGCGCCGATGCCCAAAGTCGCCCGGCGCTCGCGCTCCACGGGAACGCAGGCGCCGCCCGTCTCGGAGCGGAAGCGCCAGAGCACGAGCGCCGCCGAGAAGACCTCGATGAAGCTGTCCGCGCCGAACCCCGCCAGCGCCATGGAATCGTCGCTCAGGCCGAAGTAGACGGACACGACGCCCTCGATCAGGTTGTAGGCGATCGTGAACCAGGACAGGGCGATCGCGCGGTCGACGAGAGTCTGGCGGTCGGGCATCGGGGTGATTCTACGAACTATCCTCGCGGATAGCTCTCCGGAATCACGCCGTGAGGCGTTTGACTTCCTCTTCCTTCAGCTGGATGGCGGCCTGGACGGTCTCCATCTCCTCGCCGACCTTGGTCACGCGCGCGAAGTCCTCGTAGAGCTTCGGGTCGGACATCTCGTGGGCGATCCGCTCGAGCTCGGCGTGCAGGCGGTCGAGCTCGGCCGAGGCCTTCTCGAGGGCCTTGGCGCGGCGGCGGGCTTCCTTGCCCGCCTCGTAGAGGTTCTCGGCCTCTTTCTCGGCCTTCTGCTCCGCCGTCGGCTCCGGCTTGTTCTTCTCCGCCTCGGCGTCGAGCTGGGCCTGGCGGTGCTGGAAGTACTCGAAGTTGCCGGGGAACACGGTGATCTTGCCCTGCACGACGTGGACGACGTGGTCGGCGACGGCGTTGAGGAAGTACACGTCGTGGCTGATGGCGCAGATGGTGCCCTCGAACTTCTTGAGGGCCTCGACCAAGGCCTCGACGCTGGTGAGGTCGAGGTGGGTCGTGGGCTCGTCGAGGAGCAGGACGTTCGGCGGATCCAGCAGGAGCTTGGCCAGCTGCAGCCGGCTCTTCTCTCCTCCGGAGAGGACCTCCACCTTCTTGTGGACGGTGTCGCCGGGGAACAGGAAGGTGCCGAGAACGGTGCGCGTGAACAGGTCGCCGTTCGTGCGGCCGACGCTCATCGCCTCTTGCAAAACGGTCCGCTTAGGTTCCAGCTGGCCCTCGCGGTGCTGGGAGAAGTAGCCGACCTTGACGTTGTGCCCGAGGGTGCGCTCGCCGGAGTCGATCGGGATGATGTCGCCGATGACCTTGAGCAAGGTGGACTTTCCGGCGCCGTTCGGCCCGACGAAGGCCATCTTCCAGCCGCGCTCGAGCTCGAAGTCGAGGCCCTCGTACACCTTGGTGGGGCCGTAGGACTTGTACACGTTCTTGAGCTTGAGGACGGTGGTCCCGGTGCGCCCGGGCTGGGGGAAGGAGATGCTGACGGCCTTCGTCGAGGGCGGGAGCACGATCTCCTCGATCTTCTCGAGCTTCTTCATGACGCTCTGCACGCGCGACGCGGTGGAGACGCGCGCGCGGTTGCGCATGATGAACTCCTTCATCGCGTCCATCTCGTCCTGCTGCTGCTTCCAGGCAGACAACAATCTTTCCCGGGCGGCTTCTCTCTCCGCCAGAAAGCCGTCGTAGTTCGTGTTGTACTTCTTTAATTTCTTTTCCTCGACCGCGACGATGGCCGAGCAGACGTTGTCGATAAATGATCTATCGTGCGAGATCATCAAGATGGCGCCGGGGTACGACTGCAGATATTCCTGGAACCAGACCAAGGTCAGCAGGTCGAGGTGGTTGGTCGGCTCGTCGAGCAGGAGCAGCTCGGGCTCCTCGACGAGCAGGCGGGCGAGCGCGGCGCGCATGGCCCAGCCGCCGGACAGCTCGGAGAGGTGGCGGTCGAAGTCCTTCACGAGGAAGCCCAGGCCCATCAGGATCTTCTTGGCCTTGGCGGTCTCGCGGCCGTCGGGGTCGTTGCGGTGCGCGAGCGCGGTCTCGAGCACGGTCTCGGGACCGATGGGCGGGTTCTCCTGGGGGAGGTAGCCGGCCTTGGCGCCGCGCTTCCACTCGATGGAGCCGCCCTCGAGCTCCTCCTCGCCGAGGAGCATCTTGAACAGGGTCGTCTTGCCGGCGCCGTTGGGACCGACCAAGGCGAAGCGGTCGCCGGCGTTGAGCTGGAGCTCGGCGCCGTCGTAGAGGACCTGGTCCCCGAAGGATTTCTTGATGCCGCGGACGGATATCACGGGGACATTTTAGCTTCTCCGGGGCCTCGTCCGCGCGGGCCTTTCGACCCATGTTCGCGCGGCCGTCAAGAATCCGTCACGCGCCGTACATCGACTCCGGAGGCGGCCGGTGATACGATAGGCGGGCCCCCGGGGGGAACATGAGGATCACGGTGATGTTGCTGGCGGCGGCGATCGTGGCGGCGATGGCGTCGGCCGGCTCGCGAATGGGCGAGCGGACCCGGGCCGCGCGGCTCGACGGGGCTGCGGCGGAGACCGCCGTCCTCGAGACCGGAGAAGGCCCGCGGAGCCGGCGGCCCGCCGTCGGCGCGCTGAAGGTCCTGGACGCCGATTACGCGGACGCGGTCCGGCGCGCCCAACGCCTCCTGGAACGGGCGACCGCCGGCCTCAGCCCCCGCCGAGGGCGCGGCGCAGGCGCTCTTTAGCCTCGGCCGGGAGGGAGGGCCCCGCGTCCGGCGCGCGCGAGGCGCCGTGGCGGATCAGCGCGAACTGCGCGAGCACCCGGCGGCACGCCTCGCACAAGGTCAGATGAAGGCGCACGTGCATCCCGAGCGGGCGCCCCGAATCGAGGGCCTCGGAGAGGTGCCTCGACACGTCGCGGCAGGAGGGCAGGAAGCTCACCCCGCCGCCTCGGGCGCGAAGTGGCTCTTCTCCAGGCACCGGCGCAGGCGCAGGCGCGCGCGGTACAGGAGGACGGCGAGGTGGCCCCGGGAGACGCCGAGCGTCTCGGCGGCGGCGTCGGGCTCGAAGCCCTCCATCTCGCGCAGGACGAAGGCCCGGGCGACGCCGGCGGAGAGCGCGTCCAGGCACCGCCGCAGCGCGGCGGCGAACTCCGCCGACTCGGCCGACCTAGCGGGCTCCCCGCCCCAGTCGCGGGGCGCGGAGTCCGCCTTCCAGTGTCTGGCGTCGAAGAACTCGCTCTGCGGGTCGGCGTCCTCGTCGGAGGGCAGCAAGGGGACCTCCCTGGCCTGGCGGCGGTAGAGCTCGAAGAGCTTGTTGCGCAGGATGCCCGTCATCCAGGTCAGCTCGGAGGACTCCCCCTTGAAGCGGTCGCGGGACTCGAACGCGGCGAGCAAGGTCTCCTGCACCAGGTCCTCGGCCGCGCCCTCGTCGCGCACGCGCGACAGCGCGTAGCGGAACAGGCGGTCGCCGTAGGCGTCGACCCAGCCGGAGGGATCCGAGGTCATCCGTTCATGAGTGCGGAAAGGGGCCCCGCGATGTCAGGGCTTCTTGAGGTCGGCCGAGCGGTCGGCCGGGACGCCGTAGCGCGCCAGGATCTCGGGCATGGCCTTCTCGGCGGCCGCGGCGTCGAGGACGATGCGGGTGCCCTTGTTCTCGCCGTAGCCGGAGTAGTGCTCGCACTCGATCTCGTGGCGGCCGCCGACGGGGTTCTTGAAGGCCTCCACCAGATCGGTGAGCTTGCCGATCAGGCGGCCGTTGACGCGCGTGACGGGCGCCATCGACCAGTTGTGGTAGCCGCGGTTGAACTCGTGGGCGAGGACGTGGGAGAGGACGACGACCTCGGTGCGCTCGGGCGTGGGCATGCCGTCGGCGGACAGCGAGCGGACCCGGAAGCCGGCGCCGCGCGCGGCGATGAGCTCGTCGGAGAGCGGCATGAACACGAGGCCGCCGGCGATGAAGTAGGAGGGCCGAGCGTCGTAACGGGGCCCGGGGACGAGGTCGGCGGAGGGCTTCATCGCGATCTTCACGACCTGCTCCTTGCCGCCGCGCACGACCTTCGCGTCGACCTTCTCCCCGACCTGGCGGCGGCTGATGAGGTCGGAGAAGTCGATGCGCTCGTCGTCGCGGAAGGGGATGGTCCCGTCCTGCCCGATCTTGACGCCGTCCACCGAGGTCAGCGCGTCGCCTTCCTTGAGCGAATCCCAGGCCGAGGCCCCGTACGCGACCTTGGTGACGAGCACGCCGCTGTTGTCCGCCGCGAGGCCGAGGGAGCGGCGCAGGCCGTCGTTCTCCGCGCTCTGCCACCAGACGCCGAGGTCGGGGATGCCGTCGTAGCGGCCGTCCTTGATGTCCTTGAGGAAGCGCTCGATGATGGGCATCGGCACGACGTAGCCGATGTTCTGCGCGGACGCGCTGTGCTGGAAGGCGATGCCGACGAGCTTGCCGTCCCGGAAGACGGGGCCGCCGGAGTTGCCGGGGTTGATCGCCGCGTCGGTCTGCACCGCGAGCAGCGCGCGCGCCGAGTGGGAGTACACGGTCACGCCGACCCGCGAGACGATGCCCTCGGTGACCGAGAGGTCGGTCCCGCCGATCGGGTAGCCGTAGACGGCGACCTTGTCGCGCTGGTAGGGGAGGCCGCCGAACCTCGCCGGGACCGTGCCCTCGAAGAAGGACTCGTCGTCGACCGTGATCACCGCCGTCTCGCCGTCGTGCCCGACGAAGGCGACGCGCGCGGGGTACTTCTTGATGTCGCCCGACTTGCGCACCGACAGGTAGGCCGCGTTGGCGACGACGTGGCCGTTGGTCAGGATGCGGTGCCCCTCGATGACGACGCCGGAGCCGGTCCCGCCGCCCTGGCGGCCGGGCTGCCACGGCTGGGCGTAGTCCGGGTTGCTGGCCGTGAAATGGATCTGGACCGTCGCGCGGCGCATGTCGCGGTCGTTGGACGCGGCCGGGGCGGGGATCGCGAGGATCAGGAGGAACAACTGGAAGATTCGGATCATGCGTCCATCGTAACAATTTTGGTCTTGCGGCCGGCTGTCCCGCCTGCTATATCCACGGGGAATGAAAACAGTCGCCGGAGCCCTGTTCACCGCCGTCAACTTCGTGTACGCCGCCATCTTCGGCGGGCCGATCGACGGCTCCTCGTGGGACGTGAAGGTCAAGCAGGACGGCTTCTTCCACTGGGGCACGAAGAAGGAGACGCTCGTGTTCCACGGCGGCAAGCTCGTCGTGGCCGGCGCGGTCAGCCAGGGCTACTCCCCCACCCTCTACCAGGCGAGCAGCGAGGAGAACGGAACGGCGTTCGCCGCGATCCTCGACGAGCCCAGCCGCGACGCCATCGAGTGGTCGGGCCGCGTCGTCGGCGACCGCATCGCGGGCGTCGTGATCGTGCGCGAGAGGGACGGGCGTGTGGTACGCTATGCGTTCACCGGCGAAAGAAAAGCCGGCTAAGCCATGGCCAAAACGCGCGTCGTCGCCTTCAACAAGCCCTACGGGGTCCTGACCCAGTTCACCGACAAGGACGGCAAGCCCACCCTGTCGAGGTTCGGGCTCCCCGCCGGCGTCTATCCCGCGGGCCGCCTCGACTTCGACAGCGAGGGGCTGCTGATCCTCACCGACGACGGCGGGCTCGTCCACCGGCTCACCGATCCCCGCCACGCGCACCCGCGCGTGTACTGGGCCCAGGTCGAGCGCGTGCCCGACGAGGCCACGCTGAAGACGCTGCGCAAGGGCGTCATGCTCAGCGACGGCAAGACCCTGAGCTGCGGGGCGCGGCTCCTCGACGCCGAGCCCGAGCTCCCTCCCCGCAACCCGCCCATCCGCTTCCGCCTCAACGTCCCGACCTCGTGGATCGAGCTGACCATGATCGAGGGCCGCAACCGCCAGGTCCGGCGCATGACGGCGGCCGTCGGGCATCCCTGCCTGCGCCTCGTGCGCGCGGCCATCGGCGGCGTGACCTTGCGCGGCCTCGAGCCGGGCAAATGGCGCTGGGTGGACAAGCGCGAGCTCGCCGTCGCCTCGAAGCGCTGACCCCGGGCGTCAGCCGTCAATACGGCTCGTAGATGATCGGGACGGCGGGCTCGTGGCCGAAGGGGTTGTCCCAATCGCTGCGCCACTCGGGCGCCGCGGCCTCGCGGCGGTCCGCGGCGCGGCCCGTCGCCTTCGCCTCTCCGTGCTTGCCCTTCTTGCCTTCCTGAGCCATACAACCCTCCCCCGTCGTTTCCCGTGCGCATAGTCTAAGCGGCGGGGGCCGCGGATACGGGTAACGGGCTCGGAACGGTTATGTGTACGCCGTGTGACTATGACCCGTGCAAGGTCCCGTCCCAGCCGTCGGACGGCGGCTCGCGGCGCAGCCCGTCGAGGAGCCCGAGCAGGAGGGAGGAGGGCTTGTCCTCGCCGAGGGCGGCCAGCGCCGAGCGCAGGGCCGACTCGGCGTCGTCCCAGCGCTTCTCGCGGTAGGCGGTCAGCCCGTGCTCGTAGAGGCGGTAGCCGGAGAGCCGGGCCGCGGAGATCTGCCCCGGCAGGCCGAGGAGCTCGTAGACGCGGATGCGCCTCTTCTTGCCGCGGAGCTCGATGAGGTCCACCTCGCGCGTCTCCACGGCGCCGCCGGCCGCGTCGCGCGTGGCCTCGCTGATCAGGATGTGCGTGCCGTAGAGCTTGTTGAGCTGCTCGAGGCGCGAGCCGGTGTTGACCGCGTCGCCGAGCACCGTGTACTCCATGCGCGCCGTCGAGCCGACGTTGCCGACGACCATCGGCCCGGTGTTGATCCCGATGCGGATGTCGAAGCTGGGCAGCCCCCGCCGCTCCCAGTCCTTGCACAGCTCCTTGAGCCGGGAGCGGTTGTCGAGGGCGGCCCAGCACGCGCGCCGGGCGTGGTCGGCCTGGGTCAGCGGCGCGCCCCAGAAGGCCATGACCGCGTCGCCCTCGTACTTGTCGAGGGTCCCCTGCTGGAGGAAGATCGAGTCGGTCATCGCGCTCAGGTATTCGTTGACTAGCCCGACGAGCTCGCGCGGCTCCAGCCGCTCCGACATCTCGGTGAAGCCCGACATGTCCGAGAAGAACACCGTGAGCTCCCGCTCCTCCCCGCCGAGCTTCAGCGAGGCGGGGTCCTTGATGATCTGGTCCACGACGGAGGCCGAGAGGTAGCGCTTGAAGGTGTTCTTGACGAAGACGCCCTCCTTGAGGCCCGCGATCATCTCGTTGACCGCGCGGGAGACCTCCCCGACCTCGTCGGCCCCTCCGGCGGGCGCGCGGACCTCGAAGTCCCCCTTGCCGACGCGGCGCACGGCGGCGGCCAGCTCCGCCAGCGGCCGGGCGACGCCGCGCGCGCCGACGGTCGCCGCGAGGAGCGCCCCGGTGAGGGTCAGCAGGGCGGCGAGCGCCAGCGCGCGCTCGAGCGAGCGGGCCTGGGCGTCGATGGCGCCCGCGAGCGCCGCCTGCAGCCTCTCGAGGGCGCCGCGCGCCTCGCGCGCGGGCCCGGTCACGCCCTCCACCGGCGTGCGCACGAGGTAATGCCACTCCTTGCCGCCAGCGCGCGTGCGGATGAAGACGCGCGCGAAGGACAGCAGGTCGCCGCCCCGCACGAGGGTCCCGGACCGCTCGCGCGACGCGGCTTCGAACGCCGGAGCCAGGGCGCCCGCGGCGTAGGAGTTCACCGAAGGCGCGCGGTCCGGATCGAACGAGCGCCATTTGAACTTCCCCCCGGCCTCCGGCTTCGCCGCGATCCGGACCTGGCCGAGGTAGTTGACCAGGACCGCCTCGGAGGCCGGCAGGTCGCTCAAGTCGAAGAGGCGGTCCATCAGGCTCTCGAGGACGACGTCCGCGGCCGAGACGCCGGCCAGCCGCCCGTCCTCGAAG
This sequence comes from Elusimicrobiota bacterium, assembly GCA_016191335.1. Lineage (GTDB taxonomy): Bacteria > Elusimicrobiota > Elusimicrobia > UBA1565 > UBA9628 > GWA2-66-18. Next base: position 18,820 of record JACPOW010000039.1, read on the forward strand.
AACGGTTCGGCGACGGTGATGACGGGACGGCCGTCCTTGTCGAGGTAGATGTTGCTCCAGGTGACGCGGCCCTTCTCGACGGCCTTCTTGTACCAGTCGCCCTTGCGCGGGTCGTAGCCCTCCGGGAACGGCGCGGCACCGGGATAGCCGAGCAGGAAGCCCTCCGGGGAGCCGATGTAGAGGCTCTTGAGCCAAGGGGTCTCGCGGTGAGCGAAGGCGTAGTAGTCGCCCAGGCGCGCGAGCCGCTCGAGCCTCGGCCGGACCGCGTCGTGGGAGGTTCCCGGCGCCAGGCGGTACACGGCGTACGGCTCCACCCGCACGACCTTCGCGGCCGCCTTGGAGTCCTTTCGCAGCTCGGCCATGTCGGCGTCGGACCTTAGCGGCGGCCCTGCTCGAGGAGGGGCCTCGGCCAGCGCCCGGGCGGCGAAGGCGGTCTGCAGGCCGACGAGCTTGCGGCCCTCCTCGAAGAAATCCTCAAGCTCGGCGGCGCGCGCCTCGACGACGCGGCGGTGGAGGCGGCGGGACTCGGCGAACAGCGCGGCCTCGCCCGTCTCCGCGCTGACCTTCCCCGTCCGCGCGCTCGATTCAAGAAGCTGTTGCCGCAGCTCCCGAGAGCGCCACAGCGCGGCACCGCCGAAGACGGCGAGAGGGGCCGCGGCGCACAACGTCAGCAATAGGAAGAGCTTGGCGAATAGGCGCACCGGCGGAGGATAACGGGTTAGCGCAGGCCCGTCAAGTACGGTATGAATGAGAAACGGCCCTGACGGATGAACCACAAAGGCACGAAGCGGATCGAACGTCGCGTCAGGAATCGACGCGGTCGGTTTGGAAGGGGACAAAAGACGCCCACTGGCCGGTCTTTTGATCGAGAAGGCACTTCAACATGTCGAGGGCCCGCCCGGCTTCCGGGAACATGGGGCCCACGGGGCGGTCCTCTTCGTTCCTCCAATGAAGCGCCCAGACGTCCCGGTCTCCCCAGCGCTCGAGGCCGAGGCTCACGTGGAACTCCAGTTCGGGCTCCTGGTGGCATTCCCCTCCCAGCAGCTTCAAGCCGACGAACGGCTCGTCGGCGATCCCGCACTCCGGCGGACGGGCGAGGCCTTCCCCGGCCAGCCTGATCACGGTTTTACGGAACGCCTCGAGCTCGCTCAACTCCTTCTCGACCGGGCAGCCGCCGTCCACGAAGGCGCGCACCGTCAACTCGCAGTCGATCGCCATGTAGCCGGGCACGGGCCGGAGGTATTTCAGGACCGCGGCGATCTCGAGAACGTCGAAGATCGGCTTCATGGCGTTCACCAGCGCGAGCCGAGGCTGAACCGGTGCGAGCTCCCCAGCTCGCCCGAGGGAAGCACGGCATAGTCGAGGCTCCACTTCTCGTTGCGAAAGCCCAGGCCCATCGTCAGGCCGCGCGCCGCGTCGAAGCCCGAGCCGCCGGCGACCGCCGTCTGCGTCGTGTAGCCGGCACGCAGGTGAAGATTCTTGACGGCTTGGTACTCGCCGCCGAACGAGACATCCGTCCCCGCGCCGCGAGGACCGTTGACCAACTCGGCCGCCGCCGCGTGACCGCCCGCGAACCTGTAGGCCGAGCCCACGGCGAGCCTCAGCGGCAGATCGTTGCGCTGGTCCTGGTACTTGAGGCCGGGGCCGAGGTTGCGCAGCGCCGCGCCGACGCTCACCCGGTCGAACGCGCGCTTGGCCCCAATATCCACGGCCGCGCCCTGGGCCTCCGTCCCGGCGATGTGGCTGCGCAGGTACTTGAACGTGGCGCCCAGGTCGGCAATCTCCAGCTTGCGGGCGTAGCCCAGGCTCACCGCCGCGTCCGAGGCATCATAGCCCGCGGTCCGCCGTCCCAGGCTGTCGCGGCCGTCGATCTTACCCTGGCTGAGATAGGTCAATCCCGCCGCGAAGGTTCCCTGGCTCGTCGGATGGGCGTAGGCCAGGAAGTCGAGCCGCGTGCTCTCGAACATCTCGGCGTGGCTTGCCGTGACCTCGCGCTTTTCGAGCTTGGACAGCCCGGACGGGTTCCAATAAAGCGCGTTGGCGTCGTCGGCCAGAGCCGTGTAGGCGCCGCCCATGCCAAGCGCTCGTCCGCCCACGCCGATATCCAGGAACGACGCCGTCTCGGCCGCCCGGGACGCCTGAGCGGCGAAGGCGAGCATCAAGGCGGCTAGGAGAGTGATCTTCATCGTATCACTCCCACCTTGCCCGATTTGGTAATCGGCTTGTTGCCGCGCTGGCTAGCCTTGATCACGAAGTTGTACACACCCGAGCCCACGCCGCTGACGCTCCAGGCGTGGTCGTACGTGTTCAGCGCACCCTTGCCGTTGCCGTCGTCGATCGCACCGAGGAAGGTGAAGTCCGAGGACTCGTGGATCTTGCGTCCCGACAAGTCGTAGACGCGCACCTCGACCGTCTCGGCCAGGCCGGGCTGGATGCGGAAAGTGACGAGCGCGGCGCCCCGAACGGGGTTGGGGAAGGCGTACGCGTCGCGGAAGTAGAACTCGTCCTGCGCCGCGGCCGTGGGGGCCAGGCCCATCGGTTGGTAGATCGAGAAGTGGTCGGTCTTGGCCGTCACCACCTTGCGCGCGCGGTCGACGACGCTCGGCAACTCCTCCCACTCGCGGCGCAGGGGATTGAAGTAGTGGATCGCGATCTTGGTCTCGTCCTTCGTCAGCGCCGGGTCGTAGGGCAGCTCGATCGTCACCGGGGTGGCGAAGCGCGTGCCCTCGGGGCCGAACTCGATGGGCTCGCCCGCGGCCTTCTTCTGGATATCCTCAGCGGCCTGCTTGCGCAGCTCGTCGCCCTTGATGCGCTTAAGCGTGATCTCCGTGTCGGCCTCCATCGCGTTCGCGGGGATGTCCACCGCGGCCTTGGCCGGCGTGTCGATGCGCCCGCCCGTCGCCGAGGACAGGGCCATGTCGCCCTCAAAGTGCGTGTCGGGCGTAGAAGCGAGCGACAGCGTGGACGCGAAGGCGAAGGACGCGCCGCTGTAGCCCGTGCCGACCGTGAAGGTCGCAGACGTGCTCTGCACCGTTCCGCCCGCGGGCGAGCGCTCCACGACTACGGGATATTCGCCGTCGCCCAATGAGGAGGGCACGGTCCAGCGGATCGTCGTGTCGTTCCACACCGACAGCGGCACCGTGGCCCCGCCGACGAGGAGCTTGGTCAAGGTCCCCGAGTAGGGTCCGAAGCCCGAGCCCGTGACCGTCACAACCGTCCCCACCGGGCCGTAGGAAGGCGAGACCGTGGAGATGACGGGGGCCGGCACGTAGAAGGCTTGAGTGGCGCTCGCGACGAGGCCCGCGCCCGCAGCGCGCTCGACGACGACCTCGGCCTCCCCGGGCGAAAGCGCCCCGGGCACCGTGCCGGTGATCTGCGTGTCGTTCCAGACCGACAAGGGTGCAACGACACCGTTGAACGTCACGCGCGTATTGGCCCCCGCGTAGGCCCCGAAGCTGGTACCCGTGATCGTGAAGGACGCGCCGATCGGCGCCGAGGAGGGCGTCAACGTCGCCACGACCGGCGTCGTGACGTTAAAGTACGACGTGGCACTCGACGAGACGCCGCTTCCCGCGCTACGCTCGAGCCAGACGGGCTGGGCGCCGGGCGGCAGAGCCGGTATGGTCCCGGTGATGGTCGTGTCGTTCCACACGGATAGCGCCGCGGTCGCGCCGCCGATCAGCACGCGCGTGTTGGTCCCCGCGTAAGGCCCGAAGCCGCTACCCGTGATCGTGAATGCCGTCCCGATGGGCCCCGAGGCAGGCGACAGGCCGCCGAGGGCCGGCTCGACGACGCTGAAGGTTGAAGATATGCTCGCCACGCTCCCCGTTCCCTGCAGGCGCTCGACGACCACGTCCACCGTCCCGGCGGGCAAGGCCGGCACCGTGCCGGTGATCTGAGTGTCGTTCCAGACGGACAGCGCCGCGACGACACCGTTAAACGTGACCCGCGTATTGGCCCCGGCGTAGGCGCCGAAGCTCGTCCCGGTGATCGTGAAGGGCGCGCCGATCGGGGCCGAGGACGGCGTCAGCGAGGCGACTACGGGCACGGTCACGTCGAAGTAGTTGGTCGCGCTCGACTGCACGCCCGCTCCCGCGCTGCGCTCGATCCAGATGGGCTGAGACCCGGCGGGCAGGCTCGGGATCGTGCCGGTGATGGTCGTGTCGTTCCATAGCGACAGGGGCGCGGCCACCCCGCCGATCAGCACGCGGGTGTTGGTCCCCGCGTAAGGCCCGAAGCCGCTTCCCGTGATCGTAAACGCCGTGCCGATGGGGCCCGACTCCGGAGTCATCGCGGCCGGGGAAATGTCCACGACCGTAAACGACGCGACCGAGCTCGTCGCCACATCTGCGCCTTGCTGTCGCTCGACGACCACATCGACGATCCCGGTCGACAGGGCCGGAATCGTTCCGGTGATCGTGGTATCGTTCCAGACCGACAAGGGGGCGACGACGCCGTTGAACTTCACGCGTGTGTTGGCGCCCGCGTACGCGCCGAACTGGGAGCCGGTGATCGTAAACGGCGCGCCGATCGGCCCCGACGACGGCGCTATCCCGGCGAGCGCTAGGCCCGTGACCTCGAAATACACCGGCGCGGACACGCTCTCGCCCGACCCCGAGGTGCGGCGCACGACCACGGATCGCGAGCCGGACGGCACCGAACCGGGGATGGTGCCGACGATCTGCGCGTCGTTCCACACCGACAATGCTGCCGTCGCGCCGTCGATGAGAACGACGGACGCCGCTCCCGCGTAAGGCCCGAAGCCGGGGCCCAACAAAGTGAACGCGGTGCCGATCGGCCCGGACGAGGGTGAGACGGCGCTAACGCTCAGCGCCGTCGCCGTGAAGGTCGCGCTCGAGCTGGCCGAGATGGCGCTTCCCTGCTGGCGCTCGACGACGACGGGCCACGCGCCCGGCGCAAGCGCGGGGACCGTCCCGGTGATCGTCGTGTCGTTCCACAGGGAGAGCGCGGCCGTGCTCACGCCGAACTTGACCCGCGTGTCGGCACCGGCGTAGGCGCCAAAGCCCGAGCCGCTGATCGTAAACGGCACGCCGATCGGACCCGAGGAGGGCGCAAGGCTTCCCAGCGCCAAGCCAGCCACCTGGAAGTAGGCCGGGCCCGATTCAACGAGGCCGCCTCCGGAGGTGAGCCGCTGGACGACCACGGTCTGCATGCCGGGGGGCAACGCGCCCGGCACCGTGCCCTTAATGACCCGGTCGCTCCACAGCGACAAGGCCGAGGTGGCGCCGCCGATCAGGACGCGCGTGTTCGTGCCCGCGTACGGTCCGAAGGAGAAGCCCGTCAAAGTAAAGACCGCACCGATGGGGCCCGAGGAGGGGCTCACGCCCGTCACCGACGGCACTGTCACCTCGAAGGCGAAGCCGTCGCTCGTCGATAAGGCAGTGCCGGCCGCGCGCTGGATCACGATCGTCTTGGCGCCCGGCGTCACGCCGGGGATCGTCCCGGTGATCGTCGTGTCGTTCCACACCGACAGCGGCGCGGTGGCGCCGTCGACGAGCACGCGGGACAGCGTCCCCGCGTAAGGCCCGAAGCCCGAGCCCGTGAAGGTGAAGGGCACGCCGATTGGTCCCGAGGACACGTTCAGCGTCGCCGAGTTGAGGTCCGTCACGGCGAAGTCCCCGGCCGAGACGGCCGTCACGCTCGAGACGTTCTGGCGCTCGATTAAGACCGCGTAGACGCCGGTGGACAGGCCCGGAACGGTGCCCTTGATCTGAGTGTCGTTCCACACCGACAGCGGCGCCGCCAAAGTCCCGAACTTGACCCGGGTGTTGCTCCCACTATAAGGCCCGAAGCCGCTGCCTGCAATCGTGAAGGGTATCCCGATCGGGCCGGTCGCGGGTGCTACGAGCGGCCCGAGGACCGGCTGACC
>JACPOW010000039.1:24782-73119 GCA_016191335.1 Elusimicrobiota bacterium
ACCGTGTGCGTGCCGACGGCCAACTCGAAAGGCCCCGCGTAGGTCAGATTTTCGCAGGTGCCGGGCGGAGCGGCGGTGCTCTGCGCGACGTTGCATTCGGGGTCGTGATCGACCAGATATTGGATCTGCCCGACGCCGGAAGCTGCGCCGCCGACGACCGGGTCGACGGCAACGATCGAGAAGATGCTCCCGCTCGAGACGAGCGTGACGACCGGCGCGGTCAAGTCGACGCCCACGGACTGCGTCTTCACCGCCTCGGCACGGCCCTCCAGATCGATGCTGTAGAAGGAAACCGTGTGCGTCCCCTCGGCTACGAGCGTAAAGCTGCTCGTAAATCGCGAGTACGCGCCTCCACCGTCCGCGTAGAACGTCTGCGTGGAGCCGACGCCGAGGCCGTCTCCGAACGCCGCGTAGTCATCGGCGACGGCAAAGCCCAGGGGCGTAGCGCTCGTCACGTAGACCGTCTGCGCTTCGGTAAACGAGGGCGCGCCTGCCGACAGGCTCGTCCTGGGCGGCACGAGGTCGACTAAGGAGCCGGCGACGGCGACCTCGGCTTGAACGCGGTAAGGAACCGTCGAGCCGTCCACCGACAGCCAGAGTTCGCTGCCCCGGAACACCGCGCCCGTAGCACCCCCGGCGTCGGTCGTCGTAACGCCCTGCAGAGCGCCGTCAAAGCCGAAGCGCCACAGGCCGGCCTCGGTCAAATTCCCCCCGATGCCTCCGGCGACAAGAATTCCCGAGGCCTCGGGCAGCACGGCGATGGGATAAGACGGAGCTCCGAGGGCCGAGCGCCAGGCAATCTCAGAGGTCGGCAGCCCGGAGGCCTTGTCGTATCTCAGGAAGGCCATGTCGGTGCCGCCCGAGTTGTTCGCGCGCGGGGCCGCGACGTAGACGGCCTGGCTCGACACGAAGACCCGGGCCGTGAGGCCGCCATCGATGTTGTCCAGGTAACCCGGGCGCAGGAAGGGGCCGCCGAGCAAGGTCTGGCCGTCCGCCGCGTAATGCCACAGCGCCAGGTCGAAGCCGCCGACGGCCGGCGCCGCGGGGCTCAGGGAGTAGCCGGTGATCCAGAGGCTTCCGTCTGCGTCCACCGCGAGGCCCGCGCCGAGGTCGAAGCCCGCCCGCGCGTAGGTCGTCTTGAGCTGGACCGTCCCGAGCGCCGGGTCGAAGCGCCACAGCGCCATGGAGAATTCGGCGGGTCCCGGCGCCGCGAGATCGGTCGGGCCGCTCGTCTGCGCCGCGCCCACGATCCAGCCCGGCGCCTTGGCGTCGAAGGCGATGTCGTTGTTCGCGTAGCCGCTGTCGAAGAGGGTCCCCTTGTACACCGCGAGGTCCAGTGCCTGTGTCGCCGGCCCGGCGGCGCCGCCGACCGCGTAGGCGCGGCCGTCCGGGCCGAAGAGCACCGACCACGGAAAGCCCTCCACAGCGTCCTGCAAGGTCGAAGACGAGATCAAGACTCCCGAAGAGTTCGAGTGGGCGAAGGCGAGGGCGTTGTTTTGTGAGACGACGGTCCAGAACGCGTCGAGGGCGTCCTTGCCGATCCCCATGCCGCCCGCTGACGGGCCGGAGCCGGGCGCTTCCACGAACGGGTAGGTAGTCCGCAGGACCTCGGCGTTGCCGACGGCGTCGTAGGCCTGGAAGTGAAGCGTGTGCGGGCCGTTCGACAGGGTGAACGGTCCCGCGTACCAGGGATTTTCGCACGTCCCGCGCGCGGCGCTCGTGTCCTCGGCGACGTTGCTGCAGACGTCGGGATTGCCGTAATCCACGAGATACCGAATTCGAGCGACACCGGAGGCAGCGCCGCTGACGACGGGATCGACAGCATCGATTGTAGCGGCATTTCCGTTTAATTCCAGTGTTGCTGAAGGAGGCGTGAAATCCGCGCCTACGGACTGAATCTTAGGCGTTTCAGGATTACCGACGCGGTCAATGCTGAAGTATGAGATAGTGTGAGTTCCCTCGGAAACGAGGCTGAAGCTATTCGAGAATCGAGCAAATACGGCGTCGTTCAGCGCATAGAAGGTTTGCGTCGCCCCAACGCCCAGCCCATCGTTCAATTCCCGTTTGTCATCGAAAACGCTGAACCCAAGGAGCGACGAACTGCTCACATAGGTTGTTGTCGTCAAGGGAACCGACGGGATTCCGCCGAGAAGAAGAGTCCTCGGTGGGGTTGTATCCATCAAAAAATCCGAGGTAGAGGAGACGCTGATCGTATAGTAGTGCAGCGAATCCATATTACGAGCTCGATCAGTCCCCGAAAAAACCAACGAATGCGATCCTATCGAGAGCGTGAAAGTCGACGTGTAAATCGAATTCGCACAGCTTCCGGGCGGGGCATAGGGATCAGCGCCGATATCGGCAAGGGCGCCTCCGCAACTCGCGGGGTCCGCATCCACGAGATACCTGATTTCAGCAAGGCCCGAGGAGGAGGGGCCCGATGGATCGGCCCCGGAAAGAACGATATTTGTGTTTGGCGCGATGGTCGCCAAGTCACCCTGGATCAGCCCGAGGCCGTCGAGCGATAGTGAAATGATCGGCGGAGCTGAATCGATGTCGACTCCTACGAATAACAATACGCTATGTGCATCTTCGATGCTCCCGACGTTGTCACGCGCTCTGTAAAACAATTCATGAACACCGTTGGGCAAATTAATCGACCCCGCAAATTGTGCCAATTCCGAACCGGTCGAATAATCAATCGCATAGACGCCCGAAGCTAAATCTTTGGCGAGAAAACTTGCCTGCCCGCCTTCAGGAACAGCCAAACGCCCAAGCGAATCAGGGCTCACGGATGAATTGTTGATCAGCAAGTGTGAAATAGGAGGAGTTCCGTCAAAAAATGCAGCCGTGGAGAATATCGGTTCAACATTATTGGCGCTATCAGTCGCGGAAAAGGCAAAGACATGCGCACCTTCAGGAAAAATTAAATCGATTTCCCCGAGGCCTGGAGGGACTGTCGCTGAGGTGCCGTCGATGGAATAAGTGAACGCGTCGATACCCGAAGTTGCATAACTGGAAATTTCGACGTCTGAATAGGCGAGAGTAATTCGTGTTTGCGTGGAATAATAAACCATCCCGCCCATGTCAATAAAAGCCGGGGCGCTCGTCAGGATTTTGGTTTGAGGAGGCGAATGATCGGCATAGAGCGTTTCGGCTATTCGAAGTCCTGCCTGATCTGAGCAGTCCTGTATGTGGGAAACAAATCCATCTTTAGAAGATATTCGGCATATCAGACTCTGCGCAAACATGTCCGAAGGTTGGAAATTGAGCGCGACAACCATCTCATCTGTCTGATTCGTGGAGTAGCCTGCACCGGCTTTAAATTCAATTAAAAGAGGCGATGTTTCATTTGCTGGTATCGATACGGGGCCATAATTGGAACGCGGCAACAACAGCATCCACGAAGGTTTCGACAGAATCTCAATTGAGGCGGAGATTGGTTGATTGTCCGAGCGGGAATTTTTAAAAGGAAACGCAAGCCGACCTCTTTCCCCCAATTCCATAGCGGCAACACACTGCGAGAGAATGGGCAGTGATATTACAGCCATCGCAAGCAAAGAGCGCGTATTCATTTCATTCGCGGATAAATGTCAATTTTGCCGGGTGCATCGATGCTGGAAATCACAACTTGCCAAGATGTCTTATTAGTTGCTGCGATATGGTTTAAGGCGTTGCGGATTGATATCTGCACTCGCTTCTCATACGAGTACGAACCAGCCAGGGCCCCCCCTTTTATTGGCAGGTCGGCCTCAAGGTTTGACGCCTTGCTCAATTCGTATACATCTTGCTCGGCGCCTTCCGATCTAGCCACATTCCAAACGATTGTTCGGTCAAGCGCGGTCGGCCCCTGTTTGGGCCTTATCGTCAACACATTGGGTTGGCGTCCTGCCACATAATCGGGGGCGACCCAAAGGATCTGAGCCTCTTTGCCGAGAGCGTCACGGAAAACGGAATATAGCGTACGGCGCTTTGGCGATGGCCTGGCCATAATCTTTAACATCTTGTAATTAAGCTCCAGACCACAAATAATCCCGACATCGGCGCATGCCTTCAGTATATTCATATGCCCATCGGATCCAAGGACATCTGGAATCTCCCGATTAAGGGCAAAACGATGCTCTTCCGTATCAAATAATGTGTCGGGTATCTTTGACTGCTTGCCACCGTTTTCTTGATGCTCGGCAATGAGGCGCCCATCGTTCGTCTGCGGTTGCTGAGCCCGAGCCGTCACAGTCCAGAGCGTCAATACTATTAGCCAACTGCTGCGCACACGGTTATTCATGGTGGTGGGAGTGGGTAAGGCATGGTGTTATTGTCGTGATCACTTCGGGTCATGAACATGTGATTCCCGCCACCAACAACTCGCACATCTTTGACGAGACTCACTGGTCCTAAAACGCACTTTCCGATGAAGAATCGCTGGGTTTCACGATCCTTACAATTTGTCGGGAGTAGCGCCATGTATGGTGGGCCCTTGTATCCGTTTAAATCACCAACTGTGTAGGGATTGCGCCCACTTGGCAGGGCTGGGCTGTCGCCCGTTTCTGATGAAAAGACGCATCCCGGCATCTCAGTATCCACTTTTTCGGAAACTATTGGGTATGGCGCCAAATTCATCGGCCTTGTTTCAGATTCGCCCCTTTCAAAAACGATCACATGCTCATATCCCATGCAGTGCGGATATTTTTTCGGGCAGATAGCTGGAGGCAGGCCTGTAACTTGGGGCCTAAAGGGATTCATCATGTGATTGACGAATCCATAAATTTGGGAGTATTCCTTCTTGGGAGTAATTATGTCGTAACTAAGGCGCCCCACTATCTGAGATCCCATATATGCGCGGATTTCAGTGTGATCATTACATCCTGTGACAAGCGCTGGTGTTGGATTTGCGGAGGTGGGAATAATCGATGCGAAAGACACTATTTCATCGGGGGCTCTGCACCGGGTATCGGGTTGCGAATGTTGCGAGACGACCACGCTGTCTTGCGGATATGACTTAAAAACGATTGAATTTTTTAAGGTCGGCGAAGAATAGTGCACACAGATTTCGCGATGCTCGCCAAGACCCATAAAGGGTGTTGGCGTTGTCGGAACGAGAAATTGGACGAGCGCAGTGTTGAACATATCCGAAACCACACCTTCACCAACAAAAGTGGCGGTCAATTCTAACGCACCGAGGATTGCTGTCGCACCATGCAGGAAATCAAGCGCCGTTGCTGTAACGGTATACGAGCTATCAGATAGCATCTGATCAGAATCCAACCCCGCATATTCCCAGGAAGAAATTTCCACCTGGGAGAGCGGTATCGTTAAGGTCGTGATTCCTATGGCGAACTGAGATCCATTCCAGTACTTGCCTGTGGAATTTTCCTTAATGTTGAGCTGAATCTTGTCGAGCTTGTAATTGTCGCTCGCAGTTCCTCGGATCGACGTGATCTGCTTGAGTGACCCAATGCTGCTTGACGAAAAGTCAACGGTCGGCGGAAGTCCATCGAAGTACCAATGATGGGCCATGGTCGGATCTGCGACCCACATGGGATTGGTGATGAATTGAGACTCGGTAGACACGGCGATCAAATTGCCGACAATATCAGTTGCTTTGACCGAAAAATCCATCCGCCCACTTAATGGTATTCCGACTGTAGTGGGCGGATTCCCGACTGCGCCGGCGGTCGTAATGTCCACGAACCACTGCGAACCATTGGTGGAAATTTGAATGCCGCTTTCCGTTTGGAATAAAACGACCGGGCTTGCATCGTCGATAGTCCCCTCGACGCGAAAGGATGTATACGGCAGGGTGGACCCGTCCGGCGGCGCCTGGGTGATTGTTATAGCCGGCGGCACACTGTCGATAACGATGGGCACGCTGTCGGTATCGTATTTGAAATGCGGCACGCCATTCTCCCAGTCAAACCAATCCAAAGCCTTGCACGTAATAGTGAAGGTTCCGAGACCATCCGGGACATTTGGCGCCTCCGGTGCCGGAAATTCGCAATATTGACCGCTGAAAGAAGTGCATGGTTGCGCGCTAAACCCCGGTCCACCCAGCGTGATTTCCACGCCCGAACTATTTTCGGGACACGGAGTATCTGGGTACCGTTGCACGGCAATCTGATTTCGGCCCCAACTGTAATATACGCCGCCTGCGGTTTGGAGGGTTGCTTCAGGGAGAATCTTACACCAACAGGATGTGGCCATCGCATTGCTCGCCAAGCACGCGAGGGTGAACGCCAGCAATGGAACTGCCCGTCTTATGCGACGAAGAAGAGGCCTCCGTAAAATGTCACCCTCAGGACATTTTGAGACAGCTCCGCCTAGGTGGGGAAGTCGGGCGGACGGCGGTTGTTTGTTCGGCGTAAAGTTTCCGCGCGGTCCTCGGACGCCTCTGATCGGAAACAATCTGGATCGCTGGTTCAGCTTAACTCCGGCATTCGAATCCGTCAAGCCCCCAAACGAAGCATCGCGCCATAATTTACAATAAGCCTCAAAATATAGTTCGACGCCGCCTCGAGCGCGCCGCGAGGAACTCTCAAGGCGCCGACAACATGAAGCCGGCGTGCGCTTGGAATCGGGCATAATGACGATAGTCGAACTGCCGCTCTCGGTCCCCGCTATCGAATCTCTTGCGGATCGAGAAGATTCTTAAGGTCGTCCAGATCGAAGGGTTTTCGCAGGCACGCGGATAGCCCGGAGTCGCGGGCCTTTTTCAGGTTGTCGGGATTCCCCGAAACCATCACCACTCGCGTGCCCGGTTTGGCCGCGCTGAAAACGCGAGCGAGAGCGATCCCGTTCCCATCGGGCAGATCCACGTCGCACACAGCCAAGTCATACCGGCCTTGCCGAAACGCGTCCAAGGCCCCGGCGGCCGTATGGCTCGCGTCGCTGGCCCAGTCCCACCGCGAGAAGCAGCTCTGGAGCATTTGAGACATGCCCATATCGTCGTCCACGATGAGAACCCGCATGAAGGACCCTCCGCCCGCCCCCGGAGCATAGCCCCGCGGCGAGTGCATGTCAATAGGCACTACTATTAAAAATTGTCTAAAGGCATATTTAGCCGCCGCCCCATTAGGCGTAATATGGCTGAAAGCCAGATGAAAGAAAACCAGCTGTTGGCACAAGTCGGAGCGGGCATCCGCGCGTGGCGCAAGAAAGCCGGCCTCACGATGACCCGTCTGGCCGAGCTGGCCGACATCGACGGCGGCTTCCTCGCCACCATCGAGACCGGCAAGAAGGCCCCCAGCGTCGTCACGTTGGCCAAACTCGCCAAAGCGCTCGAGATAAGGCTCGGCGACCTGTTCAGCGAGGTGCCGAAGCAATCGGAACCTCTCGACGCTCAACTCGAGCGCCGGCTCCGGTCGTTGGCACACGGACGCAGCGCGTCGGAGAAAGCCGATCTATTGGCGATCCTCAAGCAGCTTCAGGACCCCGAGCGGGTCAAGGCACTGCGCCGCCTCATCCGCAAGTAGCGCCGCGCGTTATCTTCGCGGGATCGAACGCCGGCGCACGCGGAAGGAGGACATCAGGGAAGGCCGGTAGGTCTTCATGCGCGGCGGCACGCGGTACGGGAAGCCGGGCAGAGCCTTGCGCTCGATCTCCTGGCCGATGAAGGCCTCGATGACCGGCACGAGCTTCTCTTCCTCGAGCGCCACGAGCGTCGCGGCGTCGCCCTCGGTCATCGCGCGGCCGGTGCGGCCGATGCGGTGGACGTAGTCCTCGGGATGCTCGGGCACGTCGTAGTTGATGACGTGGGACACCTCGGGGACGTCGAGGCCGCGGGCGGCGAGGTCGGTGGCGACGAGCACGGTGTGGCGGCCTTCGCGGAAGTCGGCCATGCCGCGGTCGCGCTCGCTCTGGGACAGGTCGGAGTGGAGCACCACGCACCGGATCGCCTTGCGCTGCAGCCAGCCCGCGACGCGGTCGGCGCGGACCTTCGTGCGCGTGAAGATGATGACGGAGTCGACGCCCTCGGCCTTGAGCATGGCCTCGAGCAGGACCGCCTTCTGGTCCTCGGTGACCGGGAACAGCCACTGCTTGATGGTGGTCGCCGTCGAGCGCGGCTTGTCCACGGAGACGCGGACGGGCTCGCGCATGAATTCGTTGACCACCCGTTCGACCTCGATCGGGATGGTCGCGGAGAACATCAAGGTCTGGCGCTCGGCCGGGAGCATCTTCATGATGCGGCGCACGTCGGGCATGAAGCCCATGTCGAGCATGCGGTCGGCCTCGTCGAGGACGGCGACGCGCACGTTCTGGAGGTTGAAGGTCCCGGAGCGTATGTGGTCGAGCAGGCGGCCGGGGGTGGCGACGACCACCTCGGCGCCGCGCTTGAGCTCCTGGGTCTGGGCGTGGAAGCTGGCGCCGCCGATGACGACGACGCACTTGACGGGGGAGAACTTGGCGAGCTCGGCGATCATGCGCTCGACCTGGGTGGCGAGCTCGCGCGTCGGGGTGAGCACGAGGGCGCGCACGCGCAGGCCGGCCTTGGCGCCGCCCTCGGCCTCGCGGTCGGCGAGCAGGCGGGACAATAAGGGAAGGGTGAAGGCGACGGTCTTGCCGCTGCCGGTCTGCGCCGAGCCGATGACGTCCTTGCCGAGCAGGGCCTCGGGCAGGGCCTGGGCCTGGATGGGGGTCGGAGCGGCGTAGCCGAGGGCCTGTATTCCTTGGAGGAGCTCGGGGCGGAGGTTGAAGGAGTTGAAGGGCATTGAAGGAGCCTTATTGTAGCAAACGCGACCGAGCCATGCGTCCTTTCCGCGCTCCGGAACCCTAGGGACTAGGACAGGGTCGGGGGTGGGCCCAATGGCCCATGCCGGCGGGTCCGGCCTGATGCATAATTGGAAGGATGAAACGAACGACGGCCGGAATGCTCGCGGCGCTGCTCCTCGTCCCCTCCCTTCGGGCCCAGAACGTGCGGGTCAACGGGGCCTTCGTCCCGACCACCGCGGCGCCCATCGTCACGGGCCTCGGCTCGCCGGTGGCCATATCCCCTCTCGCCATGACGCCGCTGTCGGCCGCGTCGCTCGTGCCGACGCTGGCCGCGCCGGCCCTGTCCCCCGCTTTCGCGCTGCAGCCCGCCATCACGCCGGTGCCGGTGGGCGCGCTCGCCATCGCCCAGCCCGCGGCGGCGCTTCCCGCCGCGGCCAAGGCCGCCCCCCGCGGCGAGCCCGAGAGCGCGAAGACGCCCGTCAAGGCCGCGACCCCGGTCGACGGCTGGGCGAGCCGCTTCAATTTCCAGCCCTCCGGCCAGGTCTTCGACGGCTCGCGCGCGATCCAGGACGAGGCCGGCGCCACCTTCCAGGCCGTGCCCAAGGGCCAGGGCGCGGTCCGCGTCCACCTCGTCGAGCGCGCGCCGCTCGCCGCCCAGAAGCCCGTCTCGGGGACCGAGGGGCTGACCGGCAAGGCGCTCCTCGACGCCCTGAACCAGATCTCCGCCAGGAACCACAAGGAACGCTCCTACAACGAAGCCTCCGACTTCATGTTCGCCAAGGCCGACCACGTGATCATCAACGGCGTGAGCGGCGTCGTCGACGCGTACTCGGGCATCTTCGTGCCCGGCACCAGCAAGGAAGGCGGAGACTACCCCGAGCAGGGCGATCCCAACGACGACGGCTACAACGACAAGGCGGGCATGAACGTCGAGCACACCTGGCCGCAGTCGCTGTTCAACAAGGCCCTGCCGATGCGCTCCGACCTGCACCACCTGATGGCGACCTTCATGCACCCGAACTCGATCCGCGGCCACATGCCCTTCGGCGTCGTCACGGGCAACGCCGACTACGAGAACAAGGCCGGCGCCAAGCGCGGCAACGGCGTCTTCGAGCCCCCGGACGCGGTCAAGGGACGCGTCGCCCGCGGCCTGCTCTACTTCTACTCGCGCTACAAGGATTCGCGCATGTTCGGCCGCACCTCGGTCGTGTTCTGGAACCAGCAGGTCGAGCTCATGATGGAGTGGAACCGCCGCTTCCCGCCCGACGCCTTCGAGGCGCGGCGCAACGACCTCGTCGAGGGCTGGCAGGGCAACCGCAACCCGTTCATCGACGACTACACCTTGGCCGACCGCGTCGGCGCCGACGCCTTCCGCGCCGGCAACGGGCCGTCGCGCGGCGCGGACGCCGCGAGCTTCACGCCGTCGAGCCGGGGCTCCTCGAGCCGGCGCCCGTCGGGCCGCGGCTACTCCAGACGCTGAACGGCAGCAGCACCGCCGCCGCCGCCGCGCACGCCGCGCCGAAGTAGAAGGGCGCCGCGGGCGATATCCGCGTCCACATCAGCCCGGCGAGCGCGCTCGCCGTGAACCCCAGCACCCCCGCCGCGCCCTGGAACACGCCCTGCGCCACGCCGCGGTTCCCGGCGTCGCTCGCGTCGGCGACCGCCGCGCGGAACGAGCCCTCGATCAGCGCCGCCTGCAGGCCGTACAGCGCGAACAGCGGCCACAGGGCCTGCGCGGTCGTCGCGCGCGCGAAGCCGAGGTAGCACAGGGCGTAGACGCCCATGCCCGCGGCCACCGTCAGCCTCCGGCCGACGCGGTCGGCGACGTGCCCGATCGCCGTCGCGCAGCTCGCGTTGACGACGTTGAACAGGACGTAGGCGAGGATGACCGCCGTCGCGCTCAGCCCGGCGTCGCGGCCCTTGAGCAGGACGAACGAGTCGGACGAGTTGCCCAGCGCGAAGAGGCCGTACACCGCGAGGAAGCGCCAGAACTTGGGCGGGAGCGGCGTCGGCGGGACCCGCTCGGGCGACGGCGCCTTCCGGGGGGCCTCGCGCTCGCGCACGAACAGGACGAGCACGAGCACCGCGGCGAAGGCGGGAAGGCCCGCCCAGAGGAAGACCGAGCGATAGGAGGCGCCGGAGCTCAGCAGCCACAGCCCGATCAGCGGCCCCGCGACGGCTCCCGCCGTGTCCATCGCGCGGTGGAGGCCGAACGCCTTGCCCAGGTGCTGCTTGTCCGTGGACGAGGCGATCAGCGCGTCGCGCGCGGCGCCGCGCAGCCCCTTGCCCGTCCGGTCGGCGAAGCGGGCGACGAGCAGCCCCGGCCAGCCGGCCGCCAGCGCCAGCCCCGGCTTGGCCAGGGCGGACAAGGTGTAGCCGAAGACGACCGTCGGCTTGCGCGCGCCCGCCCGGTCGCTCCACCAGCCCCCGACGCCGCGGAAGACGCTGGCCGCGAGCTCGGCGGAGCCCTCCACGATCCCGACCGCCGTCGGCGGCGCGCCCAGCACCGCGGTCATGTACAGGGGCAGCAGCGGCGCGATCATCTCGCCGGCGATGTCGGCCAGGAAGCTGACCGCCCCCATCCAGTAGACGTTGCGGCCGACCCCTTTGACCATGGGAAGCATTCTAGTATTGATGTGCTATCATACGCCGATTTCTCCAGGAGAACTTCCATGAAACTCGCCCTGATTTCCCTGCTCCTCGCCGCCGCGCCCGCCTTCGCCGCCGACGCGCCGAAGGCCGAGGCTCCCAAGGCCGAGGCCCCGAAGGCCGCCGCGGCCAAGCCCGAGGCGAAGAAGACGGCTCCCGCGGCCCCGAAAGAGGCCTACAAGACCGACGAGGAGCGCGCGATCTACACCATCGGCTTCCTGATGGGACGAAACCTCAGCCCCTTCGGCCTGAGCGCGGCCGAGGTGAAGGTCGTCCAGGCGGGCATCGCCGACTCGGTCCTCAACAAGGCGCCGCAGGTGGACGTCCGCTTCTACCAGCCCCGCGTCACCGAGATCCTTTCCAAGCGCCTCGAGGCCGCCACCAAGCGTCAGGAAGCCGCCATGGCCGCCGCGGCGGCGCCGGAGAAGGAGAAGGGCCGGGTCTTCACGGAGAAGTTCGTCAAGGAGAACAAGCCCACGGCCATCCCCGGCGGCGGCTGGTACCTCGAGACGAAGGCCGGCACCGGCCCGATCCCCTCGAAGACCGCCGCGATCAAGGCCCACTACCGCGGCACGACCGTGGACGGGGCCGAGTTCGACTCCTCCTACTCCCGCGGCGCGCCCACGGAGTTCTCCCTCGACGGCGTCATCAAGTGCTGGACCAACGGCATCTCGATGATGAAGGTCGGCGGCAAGGCGAAGCTCGTCTGCCCGTCCGACGTCGCCTACGGCGACCCGGGCCGCTCCGGCATCAAGCCCGGCGCGACCTTGGTCTTCGAGGTCGAGCTCGTCGAGATCGTCAAGCCCTGACGGTCAGCCGCGGCGCGAGTGCTGCCGCATCAGGCAGTCGTTCGACACGACGAGCAGGCCCGCTTCGCGCGCCATGAGCTCGCCCTCGTCGTGGTAGACCCCGTCCTGCAGCCAGACGGCCTTCGCCTTCTTGGCGATCGCCTCGAGGATGGGCGTCAGCGCCTCCTCCGGGCGGCGGAACACGCACACCACGTCGACGGGGAAGGGGACGTCCGCCACGCTCGGCCAGCATCTCTCCCCTAAGATCTCCTTGTGGCCGGGATTGACGGGCACGATGGTGTAGCCCTGCTCCTTCAGGTACTCCGAGACATAGTGGGAGGGGCGCTCCGGCTTGGGGGACATGCCGACGACGGCGATCACGCGCATCGCCAGTATCTTTCCGACGACATCGCCGGGGGGGCCGCCGGAGGGAAGGCGGCAGGACTCGTCCGTCAGGCGGCTTCTACGCCCACGTGAGCTTCGCCGTCGTCGATCTCGATGTGGGCGACGAAGGAGCGGCAGCACACCGTGCAGTCCTGGTCGATGGACTGGCCGTCCATGTCGGAGATCACGTGGAGCTCCGCGCCTTCCGAGCAGTGCGGGCACTCGATGGTGATCCACTGGTCCAGGCGCTCGGTGGACGCCTCGACGCTCTGCTCCTTGAGGACCGTCTCCATGATCCGCTCGGCGGTCTTGTGCTCGGACGCGTCGGCGTGACGCTCGGGCGCGGCCTTCTTCGTCTTCTTCGCCTTCGCGGGAGCTTTGGTCTTCGGCATGCTTTCAGTGTAGAGGGTGAAGCTTTTTCCGTCAAGGGGGTTACTGCAATTTAAACGGCTCGACGACGATGACGACGCGGCGGTTGGCCGCGCGGCCCTCGGGCGTGTCGTTGGGCTTGGCCGGGCGGAACTCCCCGAAGCCGGCCGCCGAGAGGCGCGCGGGGTCGAGGCCCGCGTGCTCGTGCAGCCAGCGCGCGACGGCCGTCGCGCGCGCGGCGGTCAGCTCCCAGTGGCCGGCGTAGCCGCCGAGCAGGCCTTTCTTGAACGGGGCGTTGTCGGAATGAGCCTCGACGCGCAGCGACTTCGCCGGCAGCGCCTTGAGCGCCGCGCCGACGCGCGCGAGCAGGGCGGCCCCGGGCTCCGTGACCTTCACCGAGCCGTCGTCGAAGAGCGCGGCGTCGTTGAGAGAGATCGTGAAGGCCTCGCCGCTCTGCTCGACGGACGCCCGGCCCGCCTGCATCTCCTTGAGGACGGCGTCGGCGGCCGAGCCCATCTCCTCGCGCGTCTTGAGGAGCAGCGCGGCGCGCGCCTCGCCGGCCTGGCGGGCCTCGGCGTCGGTCTTCTTGAACGCCTCCTGGGCCGCGGACAGGCGCGCGACGAGCGCCTCGCGCTCCTCCTTCAGCCTGGAGACCTCGCGGCCGGCCTTCTCGCGCGCCGATTGGATGACGCTCTTGAGGCGCTCGAGCGCCAGCTTCTCCTTGACCGCGTCGGAGAGCTTCTTCGCGAGCTCGTCCTTCTCGGCGACGACCGCGTTGAGCTTCTCGCCGAGCTCGTCCTTGCTCGCGCCGATCGCGTCGGACAGGGACTTGTTGGATTTCGTCAGCGTCGTCACGCGGCCCTCGGCGGCGGCGGAGCGGCCCTCGAGCTCGGCGATCCGGGCCTCGCCCTCGGCGAGGCGGTTCTCGAGCTCGGCCTTCGACGCCTTGAGGGCCTCGATCTCGTCGGCCTTCTCGCGGAGCTGGGTGTAGAACGCGCCGGCCTTCGTCTGCAGGTCCTCGATCTCCTTGCGCTGCTTCTCGATCTTCGCGCCGCCGCAGGCGGCCGTCGTCAGCAGCAGGAGGACCGGGAGGAATCGTTTCATGACGAGATGATAAAACATACCCGCCGCGGATTAGAAGGCCTGACCGGCCAGGATGGAGAGAGACCAGGAGGAGAGGCCGGTGCGGCGGCTGACCGGGTAGGCCAGGTCCACGCGCACCGGGCTGTTGCTCCCGGAGCGCGAGGGCGCCACGCGCAGGCCCAGGCCGACGCTGCTCTTGAGGTCGGCCAGGTTGACCGAGGACCCCTCCGGCCACGCGTAGCCCGAGTCGTAGACGGCCACCGCGCCGACGTCGAGCAGGCGGAAGAGGTTGTCCCAGACGTAGACGCGGTCCTCGATGTTGTAAAGGAAGCGGCGGCTGCCCGTGAATCGGCTCAGGCCGTAGCCGCGCAGGCCGTTGAGCTCGCCGAGCGACAGCTGGCTGTCGGCGTCGAGCTGCCAGCCATGGTCCAGGGCGGCGTGGAAGGCCAAGGTCTGGTAGCTCAGTCCGCGCACGAACAGCGAGCCTTCGAAGGAGGCCACGCGGTCTCCGTTGTTCCCGTTGGCGTACTTCGAGCGGTAGCCGGATTTGAGGAGCAGCAGCTCGCTCGACCAGGCGAAGCCCTTGGTCAGCTCGACGCGCGGGAGGAGCTGGGCTTCGCGGGTCCCCAGCGCGGGGGCCCTGGGCGCCCACGCCACCGAGGGGAAGACGCCGAGGCCGAGGTTGAAGTCCTCGTCGCGGGTGAAGACATGGATGCGCCGCGCGGTGATGAAGTCCAGCTCCTGCCACTCCCCGCCGAGCTTCAGGAAGGTCTGCTGCTCGACGTCGGGAAGGGGCCCGTCGGACACGGCGCGGCGGGTGGACAGGCCGAGGGTGACGCGCCGGGTGCGCGCGGTGGAGGTGGCGAGCGCCACGCCGAAGCTGACCCCGGCCTCGCCGCTGCGGCGCAGCGTGCCGGCGGGCCTGTTCTCCGCGTAGACGACGGAGCCGCCGAAGGCCGTGCGCGCGATCGAGGCGTAGAACGGGCGGTCCACGCCGATCGAGTAGCTCTTGCTGCCCTGCGCCGTCTGCGCGGCCGTCAGGAACTGCAGGCGCTTATGGCGGAGGAACTGGCGGTCCTTGTAGCTGAAGGAGCGCGACACGGCGTCCCCGTCCTTGCTGTACACGGCGGAGGCCGCCTTGCCCTGGCCCAGGATGTTGTTCTCGGCGAAGCCTCCCTTGATGTTCGTGACTCCGCCCGCGCGCTTGAAGCCCGCGACGACCTCGAGCGTCCAGGAGTCGAAGGTCCGCACGGTCACGTCGACCGTGCCCTTCTTGTTGACGATCGCGGAGATCTCGACGCGGCGCAGGAAGGGCAGGGCGCGCAGGTTGCGCTCGGTCTCCTCGATGAGGAGCGGGTCGTAGCGGTCGCCGGCGGCGAAGAGCAGCTCTCTCTCGATGACGTGGTCGCGGGTGCGGATGTGGGCGCGGTTGGCCGCCTTATACAGCAGCTTGTTCTCCGGCGGGGCTTCGGTCTCGAAGACGTTGCGGGCGTCGATCGTGACGGACGCGATGACGAGCCCCGCCGGCAGGCGGGCCTTGCGCGGAGGCGCGGCCGCCGACGACGCGGCGTGCAGGCAGAGCAGGAAGGTCAGGAGGCGCATGCGGGCCCCGGCATTATGCCCGTTTCCGGGGGCACGGCCAAGACGCGAGCGCGTAACGGCCCCTTGACGGCCGGCGGGACGCCGCCGGAGCGCGGGCAGAAGGCCGGCCCGAAGTGAGGCTCCCGGGATAAACCCGGTACGAAAGCGTTGCGCCCCTATCACGAGGGCCCGCGCGCGTTCATGTTAGGATGGCGGCGCCGAAAGGAGACCTCGCCATGTACATCATCCTCAACATACTCGTCAGCGCCGTCGCGGTCCTCGTCACGGGGCGTCTGCTCAGCGGAGTGTCCATCGACGGGTTCGGGACGGCCGTCGTCGTCGCGATCGTGCTCGGCCTCGTCAACGCCGTGCTGGGCCCGGTGCTGATGTTCCTGACCTTGCCCATCAACGTCCTGACCCTCGGCCTCTTCACCTTCGTCATCATCGGCGCGCTGGTCATGCTGACGGCGGCGATCGTGCCCGGCTTCCGGGTGGCCGGCTTCTGGTGGGCGCTGGGCTTCGCGTTCGTCCTCGCGCTCGTCAACTCCGCGTTCCACGCCGTCACGAGGGTATGATCATGAACCGGATCGCGTCCATCGCGCTGCTGGTGCTCGGCGTCGTCCTCCTGGCCATGGGCTGGGACGCCTACCGCTCGGTGAGCTCGGACGTCTCGCGTCTCTTCACCGGCGCGCCGACGAACCGCGCGGTGTGGCTGCTGGTCGGCGGCGGGCTGGCGGCGGTCGCCGGCCTCGGCGGCCTTACCCGCGGTTCGAAGTAGGGTCGAACCGCACGGCGTACAGCGTGTAGTTCGCCTTCTCCTCCACGCGGACCACCGTCCCCCGGACGTCGAGGACGCCCGACCTCATGAGGCGCAGGCGCGCGCGGATCGGCGCGCCCAGCACGAACACCTCCGTCGCGGCGAACCGCGCCCCCGACGAGGAGACGTCGACGAGGCGCGCGGTGCCGGCCGGCGCTCCGCCGCGGTCCCCGAGCAGCTCCACCGTGGAATCATGCCGCGAACGCGGCGCGCGGCGCGACTCCCGGGTGAACTTGGCCATGGTCATCTGGAGGACCTCACGGCGGCATTGTAGCGGGCCGTCGCCGGCTCGGCCATGGCGGGGATGTGAAGGTTCAGTAGCGGTTGAACCATTCGAGGAAGGTCGTCGCGCCCGCGCCCTCCGTGCCCTGGTCGCTGATCTCCGACTGGATGGCCCAGTGCGGCGCCAGGGACTTGCGGAGCTTGAGCTGGCGGCTCTGGTCGAAGTCGCTGCCGATCGTGAGGTTCGCCCCGCCCGGCAGGCGGAGCTTGACCGTCGTCGTCTTCGTGGCGGGATCGTAGCCCACGTGCTCGATCGGCGTGGCGCCGAACAGGTACAGCGAGGCGAGTCCGAAGGCGCGGCTCTCCAGGGCCGTCTCGGTGTTGCTCACGGAGACGGTCTGCTCGGGGTCGAGCTCGGCGGGGCTCTTGCCGAAGATCAGCAGCGCGATGATGTCCTCGCGCTTGAGCGGCGGGACGCTCGTCAGCTCGATGCGAGGCTTCTCCACGGTGCCCAGGATCAGGATGCCGATCTCCACCTCCGGGGTCTTGTAGCGCACGAGCCCCTCCAGCGCCCCGGAGCGGGAGCCGGAGGACACCTCGACGTTCAGGTGATCGACCGTCGCGTTGCGGCGGAACAGCTCCACGGCGAAGCTCCGGACCGAGACCGTCCCCGCGGCCGCGGCCGGCGTGGAGGTCAGGACCAGGTCGAGGCCGATCGGCACCGGGTCCTTCGCGAGGTTCGAGAAGAGGATCAGCGGCTTCTCGGTCCTCACGACGAGGCTCCCGCGCGGCGCCGCGAACCGGCCGCCCCCTCCGGGGCGCCGCGCCGGCGCGGCCCGCTCCGGGACCACCGCTCCGGTCTTGATGCGCTTGTCGACGAACACCTTCGGCGCGCGCCCCACCTCGAGCCGGGGGGCCTCGAGCGCGACCTCCGCGAGGATCGTCTCGCCGGAATGCTCGAAGGCGCGCCCCGGCGTCCAGGCGTCGACGGCCGCCGCCTCCCCCTTGGCCCGCAGGACGAGGCGCTGACGCCCGCCCGCGAGGTCGGTCGTGAACGCGTAGCGCGCGGAGAGCCGCGCGGAGCGCGGGTCGCCGCGGCTCTCGAGCGTCAGAGACAAAGGGCCCGTCAGGACGTGGACGGGCGGCGGCACGGCGAACTCCGTCTCCTTGAGCAGGGCGACGAGGTCCTCGAAGCGGGGCACCTTGACCGTCGCGCGGACCTCGTGGGCCATCGCCGCGTCCTTCAACGGGCGGCCGAGGCGTCCGCTGACGCGGAGCGCGGCGTCCCCCGCGACCTCGTACCAGGCCTTGACCGGCTCGACGCCCGCCTTCAGCTCGGCCTCGTACCTGCCGCCCCCGGCGCGGCCGGTCAGCGAGACGCGTCCGGTCAGCGAGCGCACCGACCGGAAGGGCGCCGCGGGCGGCCGGGCCGGCGCCAGCTGATAGCGGCAGGACAGCTCCCCGCCGGACGGCCGGGCGGCACCGGGGTCCAGCGGCGCGGCGCCCTCGCAGGCGTAAAGCCGCAGCGAGCGCAGCGGTCCTTCGGACGGCGTGAGCTCCGCGCCGCCCGTGGCCTCGTAGCCGCGCGGCCCGCGCCGCGCCTTGAGGTCGGCCCGCGCCCGGCCGCCGGGCCGGAGCTCCGCGCTGGCGGCGAGCTCGACGAAGGTCGGCGCCCCGCCCTGGAGCAGGTCGGTCGCCGCGCCGAGCTCGGCCTTCAGACGGCGGACGCCGGAGGCGGCCTTGATCCGCACGTCGGCGGCGACCGTCAGCGGACGCCGGGCGAGCGGATCGAGGACGGCCCGGAAGTCCCCCGCGACCGCGGCCGACGCGGCGGTGACGGTGAACGAGGACAGCTCGACGCGCAGCTCGCGGACCGGGGTCGAGTACAGGACGGCGGGGATCCGCCCCGCCCCGCCGGGCTCGCGCCGGCGCAGGTCGAGGCGCGCGTCGCCGGAGACCGCGACGAGGCGCTCTACGCGCTCGACGACGGGGCCGCGCCGCGAGTAGAAGACGACCGCCCTCAGCTCGAGCTCGGAGAAGCAGGCCGAGAACACGCCCGGCCGGTCGCCGACGCAGAAGCCGAAGGCGGTCAGCGCGTAGCGGTGGCGGCGCGGCGCGAGCGGCTCGGCGGAGAAGCGCAGGCTCGACCACGCGGGAGCGTACGGGGCGCCGAAGACCTTGAGCGCCGCGCCCACCGTCCGGCTCGTGAGCAGCGCGCCGGGACGCGCCAGGAACACGGACCCGGCGACGGCGGCCGCCGCGAGCGGCGCGCCCGCGAGCCAGGCCAGACGCCGCGCCCAGGGCCGCATCAGAACTCCCTCCCGTAGCTGAAGAAGAACTGCCAGTGCCGCGGGCCGGGCGCCGTGGCCGGGTCCCGACGCCAGACCAGGCTGCGCGCGAAGGTCACGCGGAAGGCCCCGATCGCGGTCGGCCAGCGCGAGCCGAAGCCGGGCGCGTAGTACACGTCGGGGTCCAGATGGAGCGAGGAGCGCCCCGCCATCGCCGCGTCGAGGAACACGAGCGGCTGCAGCCTCCACGGCAGCAGGTCCCCCGCGCGCAGCTCCAGCCCCTGGTAGACGCCCGTCAGGAAGCCGCCCTCGTCGCCGAGCTCGCCCGGGCCGACGCCGCGGAAGTCCGCGTTGCCGCCGATGAAGAAGCGCATCGCGGGAGACAGCTCGCGCTGGGCCGCCGCGCGGTCGCCGACGACGGTCGTCCCCGCCCAGCCGCGCAGGCCGAGCACGGCGAGCGGCGGGTCGTAGCGGCCCACGTTCCAGAGCTTCTCCGTCCCGAGGCGGAAGCGGTGCGCGGTCAGCGACGAGGCCAGCTCGGAGACCCGCGAGGCCGTGTCGAGCTCCGCGCGGAACCCGCCGCGGGGCTCGCGCACGTGGTACTCGAAGAGATGGCTCGTCGCCTCGAAATGGGTGTTGAGGGTCTGGAAGTAGGAGTCCTGCGGGCCGATGCCGCGCCGGGTGTCGGCGTACTCGATGGCGGGGCCCGCCTGGAACTCCAGATGCACGGCCTGGTCGTCCCAGGTGAGGCCGGGGCCGACCGAGACCGAGTAGGAGACGGTCTCGAAGCGCGCCACGTCGGTGCGCGCGCCGACGACCCGGGGCAGGAGGTACAGCCGCGAGGACGGGCTCAGGTAGAAGCGCATCCGGGCGTCCGCGGACTGCTCGCGCTTGGAGGCGAACAAGGTCGCCTCCGCGGCGCTCGCGCGCCAGCCGATGCGGGAATGGTTCCAGCGCGCGCGGACCCGCGCGAGGCCCTCGGTGTCGACGCCCACGCCGAGGCGGATCAGGCGGGGCGGGGCGACGGCCGCGCGGTGGACGATGCGCACGCCGGCGGTCCCGCAGGACACGTCGTAGGAGGAGTTCAGGAACAGCGCCTCGCTGACAATCCGGTCCGAGGTGAGGGCGAACAGGCGCGGGTCGATCGGCCGGAGGCGTTCGAAGGCCTCGTAGCGCCGGAAGATGCCGGGGTCGACCCCCTCGAGGACCGGCTCCTCGATGGGCGACGCGTCGTGCTTCGCGCCGCCGGGGAAGCGGGCGACGACCGTGCCGCTGGCGGCGTCCGCCGACATCACGACCTCGGGGCAGGGATAGCCCTGGTTCTGGAGGTCGGCCGCCACGGCGGCCTTGACCGCGTCGAGCATCTTCGGGGTCAGCGGCGCGCCGACGACGCGGCGACGCTTGCTCAGGTCGATCCCCGGCGGCAGGTTGTCGCCCTCGAGCCGCCTGATCGCGATGATCCGCCCGGGATCGACGAGCAGGCGCCCGTCACGCTCGGTGAACGACGGGTACAGATAGCCGCGCTGCTGGAGGAAGGCCGTCAGCAGGCGCCGCGCCTGCGCCCGCGGGGTGTCCTTCCACGCCTCGCTCTCGGGGTCGCCGCACACGAGACGGCGCTCGACGGCGGTCAGCGAGACCGGGGCGCCCGAGAACTCGACGCCCGGGCACGCGTCCGCCGCGGCCGCGCCGGAGCGTAGGAGCAGGGCGAGGCCGGCGAGAAGGACCGGGCGGAGGACGTCAAAGGTCGGTCGGGGTATTCGAGGCCTCCTGTCCGCGGGTTCGAGGGGTTCTGTCCAGGCACGTTCCTTAGAGGAGCAACACTACGACCGCTCTCGCGGACGGCTTGAATGGGAAGCCGGGCCGTGATGTTGCTTGCGGGACGAAATGATAAGATGCGCCATCGCCGTCTTATCAGGAGCGCCACCATGAAAACTCCCTCTCTCGACAGCTTCAATGCCCGCAAAACCCTCGCCGTCGGCTCGCAGAAGTTCGACTATTTCAGCCTCGCCGCCCTCGCCGACAAGGGCTTCGACCTCTCCAAGATGCCGTTCTCGATGAAGATCTTCCTCGAGAACCTGCTGCGACACGAGGACGGCATGGTCGTCAAGAAGGCCGACATCGAGGCCGTCGCCAAGACCGTCGGGACCAAGCCCGCCGAGCGCGAGGTGTTCTTCATGCCCGCCCGGGTCGTCATGCAGGACTTCACCGGCGTCCCCGCCGTCGTGGACCTCGCCGCCATGCGCGACGCGATCAAGAAGCTCGGCGGCGACGCCAAGCGCATCAACCCCTTCCAGCCCGTCGACCTCGTCATCGACCACTCGGTGCAGGTGGACTTCTTCGGCGCGTCCGACGCGTTCGACAAGAACTCCGAGCTCGAGTTCTCCCGCAACAAGGAGCGTTACTCCTTCCTCAAGTGGGGCCAGAAGGCGTTCTCCAACTTCCGCGCCGTCCCGCCCGAGACCGGCATCGTCCACCAGGTCAACCTCGAGTACCTCGCCAAGGTCGTCTGGACCTTGGACGGCGTGGCCTACCCCGACACCGTCATCGGCACCGACTCGCACACCACGATGATCAACGGCCTCGGCGTCGTCGGCTGGGGCGTCGGCGGCATCGAGGCCGAGGCCGCGATGCTCGGCCAGGCCATGCCGATGCTGATCCCGGAGGTCGTCGGCTTCCGCCTGACCGGCGAGCTGGCCGAAGGCGTGACCGCGACCGACGCGGTGCTCACCGTCACCCAGATGCTGCGCAAGAAGGGGGTCGTGGGCAAGTTCGTCGAGTTCTACGGCCCCGGCGTCGCCGGCCTCTCGCTCGCGGACCGCGCGATGATCGCCAACATGGCCCCCGAGTACGGCGCCACCGTCGGCTTCTTCCCCGTCGACGACCGCACGCTCGACTACCTGCGCGTCTCCGGCCGCCCGGAGAACGACATCGCCCTCGTCTCGGCCTACTGCAAGGCGCAGGGCCTTTTCCGCGACGACAAGGTCGAGCCCGCGTTCGCCGAGACGCTCTCCCTGGACCTCGGCTCCATCAAGCCCTGCGTGGCCGGACCCAAGCGGCCGCAGGACCGCATCGAGCTCGGCGCGGTCAAAGGGCAGTGGCTCGCGACCGACCTTCCCGGCTTCCTGAAGGAAAAAGATAAGAAAGGCAATACGCCGGCGCCGGCTGGGACCATGGTCGATGTGCGTGACTACAAGATCGGACACGGCGCGGTCACGCTCGCGGCCATCACCTCGTGCACGAACACCTCCAACCCCGGCGTGCTCATCGCCGCGGGCCTCGTCGCCCAGAAGGCCGTCGCCAAGGGCTTGACGGTCAAGCCCTGGGTGAAGACCTCTTTGGCCCCGGGATCGAAGGTCGTCATGGACTACCTCAAGAGCGCCGGCCTCGTCGAGCCGCTCGAGAAGCTCAAGTTCCACCTCGTGGGCTACGGCTGCACCACCTGCATCGGCAACTCCGGTCCTCTTCCCGAGGAAGTCGCCAAGGCCGTCTCGGAGAACAACCTCGTCGTGTCCGCCGTCATCTCGGGAAACCGCAACTTCGAGGGGCGCGTCAATCCTTTGGTGAAGGCGAACTATCTCGCCTCGCCGCCTCTCGTCGTCGCCTACGCGCTCGCCGGCAACGTCGATCTGGATCTCGCGACCGAGCCTATCGGGACCGGCAAGGATGGCAAGCCCGTTTATCTCAAGGACATCTGGCCGACCAACGACGAGGTCGCCGCGGCGGTCGACAAGCACGTCACGCGCGAGACCTTCCTCCGGCAATATAAAGATGTCTTCGCGGGCGACAAGAACTGGCAGTCGCTGAGCGTCTCGGCCACCGAGCTGTACGATTGGGACCAGAAGTCCACCTACGTCCGCCTGCCGCCGTATTTCGCGGACCTCGACCTCAAGCCCCGGGCCCTCGTCGACATCAAGGGCGCCCGCGCGCTCGCGGTGTTCGGCGACTCGGTGACGACCGACCACATCTCCCCGGCCGGCAACATCGCCAAGGACTCCCCCGCCGGGCGCTACCTGGAGTCGAAGGGCGTGAAGCCCTCGGACTTCAACAGCTACGGCGCGCGCCGCGGCAACCACGAGGTCATGATGCGCGGCACCTTCGCCAACATCCGCATCAAGAACCTCATGCTCAAGGACGTTACCGGCGGATATACGACCCATATCCCGTCCAAGACTCAAATGGCGATCTGGGACGCGGCGGAGAAGTACCAGTCGGAGAAGACGCCGCTGATCGTCGTCGCGGGCAAGGAGTACGGCACGGGCTCCAGCCGCGACTGGGCCGCCAAGGGTCCGGCGCTGCAGGGCGTGAAGGCCGCCATCGCCCAGAGCTTCGAGCGCATCCACCGCTCGAACCTGGTCGGCATGGGCGTCCTGCCGCTGCAGTTCCTCGAGGGCGAGTCGGCTCAGACCCTCGGCCTGACCGGCTACGAGACCTTCGACGTCGTGGGCCTCGCCTCGGTCAAGCCCCGCTCGCCCCTGACCGTGCGCGCGACCGACGACGCGGGCAAGACCAAGGAGTTCAAGGTCCTGTGCCGCATCGACACCCCGATCGAGCTCGAGTACTACCGCTGCGGCGGCGTGCTGCGCTTCGTGCTGGGGCAGATGCTCGCCGGCTCGGGCAAGACCCCCGTCGCGGCCTGAAGAAATCGCGGTTTCCGGACTTTTGATACGCGCTTCATAGCACGGATGCCCTGGCTGCTTGGGCGGACAAGGTAGCCAGGGCACCGTTGCTATGCGGGCGGGCGAAGGGAAATCCAGCCGGTCGAAGGGCTTGGCTACTTCTTGAGCTGCGCCGGCCAGGTCTTCTTGACGGCCTTCAGGATCGAGTCCGCGACGGCGCGCGCACCTTCCTCGAAGGTGTACACGCTCGTCGAGTCGGAGCCGGACCAGAGGATCTCGCCGGTCGGCACGAAGACGAGGCGGGCGGTGACGCCCAGGCGGCCGTAGGTCGTCACGGTGCGCGGCTCGCGGCGCACGACGCGCGTGGTCCGGTAGCCCGACAGCTCGGTGACCTCGGCGTTCGCGAAGCTACCGTCGGGCTGCTGGACGCGCTTGATCTTGCGCACGTAGACGGGGTCCTGATGGGTGTCCACGACGTCGGCGCGGACCAACGATTCCCGCGGCTCCCGGAAGTCGGTGATGCGGCCCATCAGGAGGGCGTCCACGCCGAGCAGGCGCCCGAGCTCCTTGGCCGCCTTCGGCTCGCCGGAGGACAGCTTCTTCTCGCGCAGGACCTTGTCCACCTGGGAGCGCTCGACGAGGTCGTAGCCCGCGCCGATCAGGCCCTGCTCGAAGGCGCCGGACAGCGCCTCGCCGGAGCCCTGGCGGCCCGGATGGTCGGAGAAGCCGACGACGGCGACTCGCTTGACCTTCACGAACTCGAAGTCGGACTTGATCGCGACCGTGGCCGTGCCGCAGGCGCCCAGGACCATGACGGCCGCCAGCACGGGGAGGAGCTTCCTCATCCGCCTAACCTTTTTTCAGCTTGAAGCGGCCCAGGCGGAAGCGGTGCAGGTTGAGCTCGGACTTGCCGCCGACGATGAGCTCGGCCATGGACTTGCCGACGATCGGCGCGAACTTGAAGCCGTGGCCGGAGAAGCCGGCGGCGACGAAGCCGTTGGGCGCGTCGGGCAGGCGGTCCATGATGAAATCGTCGTCGGGGGTGTTGTCGTACCAGCACACGTGCCCCTCGAAGTCGACGAAGTTCGCGAGCTCCGGGATGTACTGCTTGAGGAACTTGCGGCAGGTCTTCTCGAACTTCGGCGACAGCATGCGCATCTCGTCGGGGTTGGCGGCCTTCACGACAGGCCCCTTGCGGTGGTCGCCGATCTTGATGAAGCCCTGGATGTGCACGGGGAAGCCGTAGAAGCCGGCGGCCGCGCTCGCGAACACGGGGAAGTGCTCGGGGCGGTAGCGGCCGCGGCCTTCCTGGGGTCTCAAGAAAAGCTGTTCTTGTTTCGTGATCTTGATCGGGACGCCCCACGGCTTGAGCAGCTCGTTGGACCAGTAGCCCGCCGTGAAGAGGAACTTGTCGGCCTCCCAGACCTTGCCGGTCGAGTCCTTGACCGACCGGATCCCGTTCTTGTCCTTCTGGATCGAGACGACCTTGACGCCGTTGCGGATTTTGACGCCCTTGCGCTGCGCGATGGACGCGGTCGCCGCGACCGCGCGGCTGGCCCAGATCATGCCGCCGTCCGGGTGGAACAGCGCCCACTTGAAGGCGCCCGAGCGGTACATCGGGTAGCGCTTCTTGACCTCGGGGGGCAGGAGCTTCTCGAAGCGGACCTTGCGGTCCTGAAGGACGCCCATGCTGTGCGCCTCGTAGCCGGCGGCCTTGGGCGCGAGCTCGAGCACGCCGTTCTGGAGCAGCAAAGTCTCCTCGGCGAGCGTGTTCAGCTCGAGCCACATCGGCAGGGCCTTGAGGGCCATCTCGGTGTAGAAGGAGTCCTTGCCGTAGGTGAGGCGGAACACGCGCAGGTGGTCGCCCGAGGCCGCCCACTGGTTGGGGACGTCGCGCTGGTCGAGAAGGGTGACCGTGTGGCCGAGCAGGGCGAGATGGTAGGCCGTCTGCACGCCCATGATGCCGCCGCCGACGACGATCACCGAGTTCTTGACGCTCATTTGAGAAACCGCCCTCCGATCCGTCGCGCGACGCCTTCCGGCGGCGAGCCGTGGCCGACGCGCATCCACTTCCCGCCCTCCGCCTCGGCCATCTCGCCCAGCTCGACGTCGGCCGTCACGACCGTCGTCTTCCCGCCGTTCCACTTCCGGGAACGGACCCGGTCGAGGATCAGGTCGTCGGCCTTCAGCTCGCGCGTGAAGCTCACGCGGAAGTTGTCCGGCCGCGGGCCTCCGAGCGTCCGGAAGGCCCCGTCGTAAAAGAGCTCGACCTCGATGTCCCCGCCGGCGTCCTCGCACAGCTGGGCGAAGATCACCGTGATCCGGTCCGTGTCCGCGTCCTCCTGCGCCGAGTGGGCCGGGCCGCCGTAGCCGTAAGCGGTGCGGACCAGATTCGTGCCGTCGACGCAGAACAACCGGCTCATCTTCGGGTATTTTAGCAAATCGATAAGGAGGGCCGCGGGGTCCAAAAATCGTCAAGGAAATACGCCCGCAGGACCCTTGACGCCCCCATCCCAGGTCTTTACACTGACAAGGAATCTTCCTCTCATAATGAAGCGTTCCCCCGCGCCCCTGGCGCTCGTCTTTTTTCTGGCCCTGTCGCCCGCCTTCGCGGCGGACGACGCCGCCGACGCCCCCGCCGCGATGCCCGCCCCCGCGGCGCTCAATTGGCGCGTGGCCCCGGCCGACGCGACCCCCGGCAACGGCGCGTCGCTGAGCGGCCTGGCCGGCACGCCGTCGCGCGGCCTGCTGCGCGACTTCAAGATGATCCTGGAGGGCCAGCCCGAGAGCAGGGCCAAGGCCGAGCTCGCCGCCGCCGTCGAGGACATGATCAAGGGCGCCGACGCGGTGAAGCCCGCCGAGCAGCAGATCTGGATCGACAACCACCTGGGCGAGCTCAACAACACCGTCCGCCACCTCCCGCAGGACGCGCCGAAGACGTTCGCGGCGCAGGCGGCGGCCCAGGCCGCCGCGCTCAACAACCGCGCCGAGCGCTGGGCCGACGGCCGCGAGCTGGCCGGCATCGCGCTCACCTACGACCCGACGGACAAGGACGCCCTGATCAGCCGCTCCCAGGCCAGCTCCGCGCTCAACGACTTCGCGCGCGGCTACGCCGACGCCGACGCGGTGCTCCGCCGCCTGCCGAGCGAGGGCCCGGCGTGGACGGCGCGCGCGGCCGCGTCATACGGCCTCGGCAACTACCTGCAGGCCGTCGAGGACGCGCGGCGCGCGCTGGCCATCGACCCGAACGACAAGACCGCCTTCGCCCTGATGAAGCTGTCCGAGGGCCGCACCGCCGCCGCCCCGAAGTTCGAGAACACGAGCCTCGCCCAGTCGGTCGAGCGCGAGTACCACGGCATGGTCCAGCAGCTCAACCAGGTCGAGGCCCTGCGCCAGGCGCCTCCGGAGCGCCCGGCCGAGAAGTCGGTCCGCCGCTTCATCGACACGGCGGGCTCCAAGCTCGCGGTCAAGGACTACCACGGCGCCATCGGCGAGGCCGACAAGGCCCTCGAGCTCGAGCCCGACAACAGCGACGCGCTGTTCTACCGCGCCGCCGCGGAGAACCTGCTCGGGCGCTACGGCGACGCCGACCGGGACGCCTCGCGCGGGCTGTCCATCTCGCCCTCCGCCGCGTTCCTGCGCGACGCGCGCGCCTGGGCGTACATCCGCATGGGCCGCTTCGCCGACGCGATCGCCGACGCCAACCACTCGCTCGAGATCGACCCGAAGAACCCCTACGCCTACGCCAACCGCGGCCACGCGCACGAGGGCCGCGGCGACTACGAGGCGATGGCCGCCGACCTCAAGACCGCCGCCGTGCTCAACAGCCAGTTCGAGCCCGACTACCGCGACTCGACCCGGCGCCACGGCCTGCTGCCCGCCCAGCTCGCGCACGACGGGGCCGAGCGCCCCTTCCTCGAGGCCGCGCTGCCCCCCCGCGCCCGCTCCTTCGGCGTCGTCCTGCTCTTCACCGTCGCGGGCGGCCTGCTCATCGGCTTCGGCCTCATGCACGTCAGCAACGGCCTGCGCGACGGCCGCGAGAAGAAGGCGCGCGCGCCGTCGGGCATCGAGCTCAACTACGAGCTCGGCAAGGCGATCGGCCACGGCGGGATGGGCATCGTCTACGAGGCCCGCGACAAGCGCCTCAAGCGCCAGGTCGCCATCAAGATGCTCCGCGAGGAGTTCCTGCTCGACGCCGAGGCCAAGAGGGGCCTCATCGAGGAGGCCGCGATGGTGGCCGAGCTCCAGCATCCCTCGATCGTGGACATCCACGGCATCGAGCAGGACGAGCGCGGGCTGTACCTCGTCTTCGAGCGCCTCGAGGGCTGCACCCTCGACGAGGTCATCACCGAGCGGAAGATCCTGCCGCTGGCGGAGATCAAGCGCGTGCTCGGCCCCGTCTGCTCGGCGCTGACCTACGCGCACGGCCGCGGCGTCGTCCACCGCGACCTGAAGCCCGGGAACGTGATGCTGACCAAGGACGGCGGCGTGAAGGTCCTCGATTTCGGCATCTCGCGCCACGCGGCGCTCTCCGGCAAGGCGGCGGCGACGACGCAGACCGTCGTCGGGACGCCGCACTACATGGCGCCGGAGCAGGAGTACGGCGTCATCCGCCGCGAGAACGACGTGTTCGCGCTCGGCGCGGTGCTCTACGAGATGGTGACCGGCTCGCGCCCGTTCGACGGCACGACGCCGGCCAAGCTCGCCAAGAGCTACCTGCGCCCCTCGACGCGGGTGCCGGGGCTGAGCCCCGAGCTCGACGCCCTCATCGACCGCACGCTCGAGCCGGACCCCGACAAGCGCATCCCCACGCCCGCCGAGTTCTGGACCGCCCTCGAGGCGATCAACGACCGGCGCCCGCCCTCCTAGGCGCGGTTGACCGCGAGAAAGATCGTGTGGCGCTCGTTGCCGCCGTCTTCCGAGGAGTTCACGAGCTTCTCCTCGACGTCGAAGCCCGCCTTGCGCAGGCGCATGCCGAAGCCCTTGTCGGGCGTGGACGACCAGATCGCCAGGATGCCCCCGGGGCGCAGGGCCGTGTAGGCGCTGGCTAGGCCCTCCTGGGAGTACAGCCAGTTGTTCGAGTCGCGGGTCAGGCCCTCGGGGCCGTTGTCCACGTCGAGCAGGATGCCGTCGAACTCGGCGAGCTCGGTCTGCAGGCTCAGCGCCACGTCCTGGAGGCGGACCTCGACGCGGGGATCGTCGAGCGGGCGGCCGGCCAGGTGCGCGAGCGGGCCTTTGTTCCATTCCAGCACGGCGGGCATCAGCTCGGCCACGACGACCTTCCCTTTAGGCCCCAGCTCCTTGAGCGCCGCCGCCAAGGTGTAGCCCATGCCCAGGCCGCCGATCAGGATCCTCGCCTCCGGCAGATGCGAGAGCTTCGAACAGACGAGCTGGGCGAGGTCGTCCTCGGACTTGTGGATCTCGCTGCTCATCAGCTCGGTGTCCTGCACCCAGATCGTGAAGACGCCGTCCTTCCGGGAGAGGCGCAAGGTCGCGCCCTCGCCTGGGATGCGGACGCCGCCGAGCTCGAAGGTATCGCCCATGGTCCCCTAGTGTAGCCTTTGGGTGGTGAGCCCGTTGAACTGTTTCCGGAAACAGTTCACGCGAGACGGGTGATGATCTTCCACTGCAGAGCGGTCACGGGGACGATGGACAGGCGCGAGCGCCTGAACAGGGCCATGTCCGCGAGCGCGGGCGTCCCGCGCAGCTCGTCGAGCGGGACGAGGCGCGGCAGCTTGGCGACGAAGCGCAGATCCACCTGAAACCAGACGGGGGCCTCCGGCGCCGCGCGCGGCTCGAAGTAATCGCTCTTCGGGTCGAACTGGGTGGGGTCGGGGTAGGCGAGGCGGCTCACCTCGGCGATGCCGGCGACTCCGGAGGGCTTGGCGTTGGAGTGATAGAACAGGACCTTGTCGCCGACCTTCATGGACTTCATGAAGTTGCGCGCCTCGTAGTTGCGCACCCCGTTCCAGCCCTCGGTCTTCTTCTTGGCCAGGTCGTCGATGCCGAACACGTCCGGCTCCGACTTCATCAGCCAGAGGCTCGCCGCGCTCATCTCTTGACGAGCAGGTCCCGGAGGTCCGCGAGGCGGAAGTAGGACCACACCCACGCCTTCCAGAAGGCGCCGGCGGCGCGGCCGCGCAGGCGCGACCAGCCCGTCGGCGCCGGCGGCGCGAAGGAGTCCTTCGACAGCGCGGCGACGGCCGCGGGGTCGGGGGAGATCACGAGGTAGCCCTCGGCGAAGCTGTCCCGCACGACCTCGGGGGAAGGCGGCAAGGTCGAGGCGAAGCCCTCGATGTCCTTGAGGCGGTTCTCCGTCCAGTTGCGGTCGAGCGCGGCGGCGAACGGCTTGATCGCGGCGGTGCCGCCGTCCTCGGTGACGAGCTGGTAGTCGATGTCGCTCGAGGGTCCGGATTGGCCGATCGAGTAGGAGCCGAGCAGGGCCATCGCGATCACGCGGCGGCCGCGGGGAAGGTCCTTGTTGACCTCGAGGATCGAGGCGACGACGGCGGCGCGGAAGGACGCCAGGACGAGGGGCTGGCGCGTCGCGCGGTGCTCGTCGATCCTCGCGAGCTGCTCGTCGGTGAGCATCGCGTCGATCTTCGCGGCGAGCAGCTCCGGGGCCATCGTGGGCAGCTCGTAGAAGACGCCGAAGGCCTTCTTGCGGTAGTAGCTGGGGCGCTCGAGCGGCACGACCTTGTCCACGCGGTCGAGGTAGCTCAGGAAGGACGCGCGCGCCTCGGGGTCCTTCGGGAAGTAGCGCTCCCAGAGCTTGACCGCCTCGCGGCGGATGGTCGCGCGGTCGGCGACCTGGGGGCCGGCGGTGCGCACGACGCCCGAGTACGCCTTAGTGCGCCAGTCGATCCACATGCCCTCGAGGTCGCGCACGGCGCGCGGCCTGCCCGCGGTGTCGGCCTTCTGCTGAAGGACCATCGAGCGCAGCAGGACGGAGCGCGAGCCGAGGAAGAACTTCGTCGTCTCCCAATGGGAGCGGCGCAGCAAAGCGCGCGCCTGCTCCGCGGGGACGGCGCCGGTCCACAGGGCCTCGGCGTCCGGGGCCTCGGCGAGAGCGGCGATCTGCTCGCGGGCCGAGGCCGCGGGGACGGCGGCGGGCGCCGGAGCGGCGGGACGCGCCGGCTCGGGAGCGGCGGCGGCGGGACGGGCCGCGGCGAGGGCGGCGGGCAGCGCGACGGCGGGGGCCGGCGTGAAGGCCGGCGCCGAGAGCGGCGTGGAGAGCACGGCGTTCAGCGACGGCGCGATCGACGGCGCGGAAACGGCCGGCGCCGCGAGGACGGGCATGCTCGTCTGCAGACCGACCCGCGCGCCGCGCATCTGAGCCGAGGCGAACGAGGGGACCAACGCGAGGCAAAGGACCGGCAGGAAGGAGAGGCGTTTCGCCATTCCTCTATTATGGATGAATACGGCGCCCGCGTCAGCGGTCCTTCGGCCCCCGCGCCGGGCCGATGGGCCTAAAAGGGCAGGAGGCGGCGCACGCGGCCCTCGATGAGGAACAGGGCCGTGTCCTCGCCCTTCGCGTGGGTGGCGGCGAGGTTGGCCTCGTCGACGGCGCGGTGCAGGGCGTTCATGTACTGGCGCATGACGCTCGAGGAGGCGCGCACGAGCTCGAGGCGCTCGCCGAAAGGGCCTCCCTGCCGCGCGGCCATCGCGTCCCAGTAGCCGCGCACGCGCTCGAGCAGGGGCTCCATGCCCTTGCTGCGGCCGGGGAAGGTCCAGAACTTGCCGGGATGGCGCGTCTTGTAGCGTCCGGGGGAGGTGGCGCGCAGCAGCCTGACCTTCGTGAGGCGCTCGAGGGCGTCGGCCGCGGCCTTCGGCGGGCAGCCCAGGCGGCCGGCGATGTCCTTCGGGGTCCAGGAGCCGTCGTCGTTGAGCAGGAGCTCCGAGGTCCAGTACGAGGTCTCGTCGTGCGAGACGGCCGTGAACTGGTCGATGTTCATGTGCATCAGGTGCTCGCGCTTGAGGCGGTCGAAGCCGCCCTCGGCGAGCGTCGGCGAGACCGTCGGCACCGACTTGCTCACCGAGCCGACGATGAGCTCGTAGGCCTCCGGCGAGCCGAGCACGTCGAGGAGGTAGGCGCGGAACAGGGCGCGCGCGCCGTCGGCGGCGGGGGCCAGGCGCAGGGCCTTGAGGATCGCGCCGAAGGCCTCCGCGCGCGGGGCCTTGGCGCCCTTCTCGAGGCGCAGGTAATGGACGTAGGTGAAGCCGAAGTGCCGGCGGCCGCCGTTGCGGTGATAGAAGCGGTACGCCGACGGGAATCCGGCCTCGCGGCGCAGGGACAGCAGGGCTTCGGAGAAAGCGCTCATGCGCTACATCATACCACTCTGATTATTCTAGAGGACGCGCGGCGCGCCGCCGTCGTCCCAGGCGACCGGGGTCAGGCCCAGGGCGCGGGCGGAGGCGGCCATGCGCTCGAGATGGGGGCCGAGGAGCTCGGGGATGAGCAGGACCGCGTCGGCGCCGCCCGCCCGGGCGCGCTCGAGCTGCCAGGAGTCGACCACGTAGTCCATCATCGCGAGCAGGGCGTCGGGGACCGCCGCGCGGACCGCGTCGAGGTGGGCGTAATCGCCGGCGTGGAAGTTGCGCTCGGTCCAGACGCCGAGGCCGGTGGCGCCGCGGCCCACGGCCGACACGGCGCGCCGGGCGGCGTACTCCGCGGTGACCTCGCCGCCGGAGACGAGAAGGCCGATGCCCGGCGTGGCGAAGCGCAGGTCCATCACGATCCCGGACAGGGCCGGCTTGAAGTCCCGGGGCGTCCGGGCGTATCCGGGCAGCGCCCTCAAGGCCTCGACGGGCTGCTGGGCCTTGAGCTTCTCGACGCGCCGCGCGGCGTGCGCGGCCCTACCGGCCAGCTCGCTCATCGGCCCATCATAGCAAACGGCGCTATTCGGTCTCGAAGCAGAACTCCATGTCCTCGACGGCCTGCACGACGAGGCCCGCCTGCGCGGGGAAGGAGAACTTGTGAGCCTTGTCCAGGACGAAGTCCCGGGAGTCCCCCTCGATCGTCGCCCAGCCTTTCCCGGAGACGCCGCGCACGGTCAGCTTCCCGGAGACGGACGGAGTCCACATCTGCCCTTTCGCCAGAGTTAAATTGGTCATGCCCATAGTGTAGCGCCGCCCCGACTATGAGTACAGATTCAGCGATATATAATTGTGACCATAACAGTTTTATTTATGCTAAACTGTGCTTGTCGCCGAAGCGCGGGCCTGTGCCGGGTCGCGCGGCGGACGGCGTCCTATAATCATCGTCATGCCCGCGGCCACCACCCTCTATCAGACCCTCGCCGGCGAGATCGCCGGCCTCATCGACGCCGGCACCTTGCGCCCCGGCGACCGCGTCCCCTCGGTGCGGGAGCTGTCGCGCGCCAAGTCGGCCAGCGTCTCCTCGGTGCTGTCGGCTTACCGCGTGCTCGAGGACCGCGGCCTGATCGAGTCCCGTCCGCAGTCCGGCTATTACGTCCGCACCGCCCCTCTCGGCCCGGCCGAGCCCGCGCGCAGCGAGCCCTCGCCCGCCGCGGCCTCCGTCGAGATCGGCGAGTTCTCCGTGCGCTACACGCACGACACGCACGATCCCCGGTTCGTCCAGATCGGGGCCGCGCTCCCGCACCCCGACCTCCTGCCCACGGCCAAGCTGGCGCGCAGCATCGCCCGGATGGGGCGCCTGCGGCGCCTTCAGAGCAACTCCTACGACCTCCCCGTCGGCTGCTTCGTCCTGCGCGAGCAGGTCGCCAAGCGCATGTTCAAGGCCGGCTTCGCCGTCGGCCCCGAGGACGTCATCGCGACGACCGGCGCGCAGGAGGCGCTGAACCTGGCCCTGCACGCGGTCTGCTCCCCGGGAGACATCGTGGCCGTCGAGTCCCCCGCCTTCTTCGGCACGCTCCAGGCCCTCGAGATGCACGGCCTCAAGATCGTGGAGATCGCCAGCGAGGCGCGCGACGGCATGTGCCTCGACGCCCTCAAGCGCGCGCTCGGGCGCCACAAGATCAAGGCCGTGGTGGCGACGCCGACCTTCTCGAACCCCCTCGGCGCCCTGATGCCCGAGGCGAACAAGAAGGCTCTCGTCGAGATGCTCGCGGCCCGGGGCATCCCGCTCATCGACGACGACGTGTACGGCGACCTCCCGCACGACGGCCTCGACCGGCCCAAGGCGGCGAAGGCCTACGACCGCGACGGCGGCGTGATCTACTGCTCCTCGGTCTCGAAGACGATGGCCCCGGGCTACCGCGTCGGCTGGATCGTCCCCGGGCGCTGGCGCGCGCAGGTCGAGCGTTTCAAGATGGTGTCCAACGTCTCGACGGCCTGCCTCCCCCAGCTCGCGGTCGCCGACATCCTCGCCAACGGCGGCTACGACCGTCACCTGCGCCGCATCCGCGCCGCCTACGCCCGCACCACCGCCTTGATGCGCCACGCCGTCGCCGAGAGCTTCCCGGCGGGCACGCGCCTCTCGAACCCGCGCGGCGGCTTCGTGCTGTGGGCCGAGCTCCCGGGCAAGGCCGACACGCTCGCGCTGTACGACCGCGCCCGTCGCGCGGGCGTGATCATGGCGCCGGGGCCGTTGTTCTCCGCGACGGGGCGCTTCCGCAACGCGATGCGCCTCAACTGCTCGCACTGGAACCCGCAGATCGAGCGCGCCGTCGCCTTGCTCGGGCGCCTGGCCGCCGAATCGGCGAGATGATCCCGGCCCTCTACGGCCTCGTCTGCCTCATCTGGGGCTCGACCTGGCTCGCGATCAAGATCGGCCTCGAGGGCGTGCCGCCGTTCCTCGGCGCGGGCCTGCGCTTCTCGCTGGCGGCGGCGATCCTGTGGGGCCTCGTGTTCTTCTCCGGCCTGTCGCCGCGGCTGACGCCGCGGGGGCGCCGCGCGGCCCTGACCGCCGGCGTGCTGGGCTTCGGCATCTGCTACTCGCTCGTGTACTGGGCCGAGACGAAAGTCGCCAGCGGCCTCGTCGCCGTGCTGTGCGCCGTGGCGCCGCTGATCACGGCCCTGCTCACCGCCTTCGTCTCGCGCACCGAGACCTTGACCCGACGCAAGGCCGCCGGGATCGTGACCGGCATCGCCGGCGTCATCATCCTGTTCTGGCCCCAGGGCGGCGTCGCCTCCGCCGACGGCCTGGGGCTGCTCGCCGCGTTCGTGTCGAGCGTGGGCGCCGCCGGAAACCTCGTCGCCCAGAGCCTCTGGTCCAAGAAGGACGACGCGCGCGTGCTCAACGCCTGGTCGATGACCCTCGGCGCGGCCCTCATCCTGGGCCTGAGCCTCGTCTTCGAGCGCGGCGCGGCCGTGACCTGGACCCCGGCCAACGTCGGGGCCATCTTCTACCTCGCCCTCCTCGGCACCGTCGTCGCCTTCCTCTCCTACTACAAGCTGATCCACGCCCTGCCCGCGACCCAGGTGAGCATGATCACCTTGATCTTCCCCGTCGTGGCGATCCTGCTGGGGTGGGTCGTGCTGGGCGAGACGCTCAACGCCAACGCCGGGATCGGCATCGCCCTGATCATGGGCGGCGTCGGCCTCGCGCTGATCAAAGCCCGACGGTAAGAGAGGTGATTGCGGTGATTGCGGTGATTGCCTATACTCCTCCTTATGGAGGCCTCCGAACCGTTCCGGGTCGAACTGGCGACGATCTGCGACGGCTCCGAATGCGACTTCCGCTTCCCCCTCGCCGCGCTTAAGGCCTACGCGGACGCGCTGCTGGCCGCGTCGCCGCGCCCGGTGGAGATCTCGATCGCCGAGGTCGACGCGGCGTCCGCCGACGAGGCCGTCCGCGGGATCGCGGCGCGGTCTCCCCATCTGGCCGGCT
Source organism: Elusimicrobiota bacterium (assembly GCA_016191335.1). GTDB lineage: Bacteria > Elusimicrobiota > Elusimicrobia > UBA1565 > UBA9628 > GWA2-66-18. The sequence goes on from JACPOW010000039.1 coordinate 60,095, forward strand.
TCTCCTGCTTCGTCGGCAATCGCGCGGCCACGGAACGGGCGGTCCGCCGGCTCAAGCGCGCGGCGCCGGGGATACCGGTCGTGATCGGCGGCCCCGAGGTCTACGGCGACCCCGCCGGGATGCTGCGCGGATCCGCGGCCGACTTCGTGGTCTTCGGGGAGGGAGAGGAGACCTTCACCGAGATGTGCCGCCGCATGTCGGCGGGGGCCGGCGTCGAAGACCTCCTCGGGCTGGGGTTCCGCGACGGCCCCCGCGCGGCGATCAACGGGCCGCGCCCGTTCATCGACCTCTCGCGGTCGCCCTCGGCCTACCTGGCCGGCCTCATGGAGCCGCGGGGCAAGAGATGGTTCCTGCTCGAGACCGCGCGCGGCTGCCCCTACCGCTGCTCTTACTGCATGTGGTCCCGCCACAACGGCCGGCGCCTGCGCGCGATCCCCGAGGAGAGGATCCGGGCGGAGGTGCGCCGCTTCGTCGCGCTCGGCGGCGCGCAGCTCACCTTGGCCGATTCGGACCTCTTCGTCGACCGGGAGCGCGCCAAGCGCATCCTGCGCATCTTCCACGAGGAGGACCCCCGCCACTCCCTCGAGGTGGAGATCTGCACCGACCCGGCCAACGTGGACGCCGAGCTGGCCCGGCTCGTCGAGAAGAAGGGCCTCGAGATCATCTGCGGCGTGCAGTCCGTCAACCGCGCGACTTTGCGCGCGGCGGGACGCCCGTACCGCGTGCCGGCCGTCGAGCGCGGCCTGCGCCTGCTGCAGCGTCACGCGCCGTCCGCGGACTTCGCCATGCAGATCATCCATGGCCTTCCCGGGGACACCCCGCCGGATTACCGCCGGACCCTGGACTGGGCCCTGACCCGGGGCATCGACAGCGTCACGTCCTTCCCGCTCCAGGTGCTTCCGGGCAGCGTTCTGGCCGAGTCCGGCCGCGCGGCCGGCTTGCAGTGGGAGCCCCGGCCGCCGTACTTGGCGACGAGGACGCGGGAGCTCTCCCCCGCGGACCTGCGCCGCGCCCGCCGCATGATCTGCGGGGCCTCCTTCCTGCTCTCGCTGCCGCCGCTGCGCCGCCTCCTCGGGAGCCTGGCCCGCTCCCCGGCCGGCGGGGGCTCGATCACGGGCCTCTGCGACGGTCTTCTGGAGCATCTCGAGTCCCGCGGCGCCTACGATTTCTCGCGGACCTTCTCCCGCTTCGAAAAGGAGGCCGGGACCGGACGGGAGCTGCCGCTGAACGGTCATGCGGCGTGGCGGACGACGCCGGAGACGAGCCTGGCCATCCTGCGCGAGGCCGTCGCCTGGGCCGGCGGACGCCCCGGCGCTCCGGGGCCCGCGGCGCTCGCCCGTCTCGTCGCCGCGGCCGAGGCCCGCGTGCATTGGAGCGTCCTGGCCGCCGGCCCGGAGTTCGCCCGCCTGTTCGCTCCCCCGGCGCCCGACGGCGCCTCCCTCCTGGTCTGCTGGGCCGGCGACGTGCGCCGGATGCCTCCGCCCCCCGGCGTGACCGCGGGCGTGCTGTTCTCCGAGGACTGGAAAGACGCGCGCCCGGACCGCGCGCCCTTCCCGGTCAGGGACGTGGCGCGCGTCCACGGCCGTCTCACCCGCGTCGAGACCGACGGCTGGGGTGAGGGCTACGGGCGCGTCGTCCTGGGCGACGTCTGCGGCTCGGTCGCCCCGGCGGCCCGGCGGGATTGGCTGGCGCGCCTGCGCCGGGCCTGCGTGCCCGGCGCCCGCCTGACGATCTGCGACGACCTGCTGGGCTGGCCGCCGAGCGGGGAGCTGAACGGCCCGCCGCCCCCCTCCGGGCCGCGAGCCCTGAAAGCTCTGCTGGCCGACGCCGGGTCCGCGGGCTGGACCTTGGAGGCGCCGCCGGGCGTCGCCTTCGAGACGGGCGGGGTGAGCTGGCGTCTGATCGAGGCCCGGAACGCCTAGCGGGTCGCGGCGAGGAAGTTCGCGAGCATGCGCAGCCCCAAGGGAGTGGCGACCGACTCGGGGTGGAACTGAACGCCTTCCACGGGCCGATCGATGAGGCGTAAACCCATGAGCGAGCCGTCTTCTCCGCGCGCGGTCACGACCATGTTCTTGGGCAAAGGCTCCGCGGCCACAAGACTATGATAGCGCGCGACCGTCACTCGTTTGGGCAGCCCTCGGAAGAGGCCTTGGCCATCGTGAGTGATCACGCACGTTTTTCCGTGCATAAGCTTTTTGGCTCTCACGACAGGCCCGCCGTTCGCGAGGGCTATCGCCTGATGGCCTAGGCAAACCCCCAGAACAGGGATCGTCGCTGGGACCTTCTTGACGAGTTCCAGCAATATTCCGGCGTCCTCCGGCCGTCCGGGGCCGGGGGACAAGATTATTCCGTCGGGCTTCAAACCCAGGAATTTTTTGACCGTCAACGCATCGTTCCTCAACACCTTGCAGTCGTGCTTCAGGAACCGTACCGCTTGATATAAGTTGTAGGTGAACGAATCGTAATTATCCAGCAGGAGGATCATCGCAATCCTCCCAGCGCGCGCCGCAACCCCGCGATCTTGTGCAGCACCTCGTTCCACTCCGCCGCCGGGCTCGAGTCCGCGACGATGCCCGCGCCGGCCTGCAGGCGGACCCGGTCCCCCTCGAGCTCGAGCGCCCGGATCGCCAGGCACGAGTCCAGGTTCCCCGCGAAATCGGCCTGCACCAGCGCTCCCGCGTAGAAGCCCCGCGGGGAGCGCTCGAGGCCCGCGATGATCTCCATCGCCCGGACCTTGGGCGCGCCGCTGACCGTCCCGGCGGGGAAGGAGGCGACGAGGGCGTCCCAGGCGGTCCTGCCCGCGTCGAGGCGCCCCTCGACCTCGCTGACGAGGTGCATGACGTTGGAGAACCGGCGCGTGACCATGAACTTCTCGACCTTCACGGAGCCGGGCGCGCAGACGCGGCCCAGGTCGTTGCGCGCGAGGTCGACGAGCATCAGGTGCTCGGCGCATTCCTTCTCGCTGGCGCGCATCTCCGCCTCCAGGCGCCGGTCCTGGGCCCGCGTCCTCCCGCGCGGGCGCGTTCCCGCGATCGGGCAGTTGCGCGCGACGCCGCCGACGATCCGGACGAGGCGCTCGGGCGAGGCGCCGATCCAGGCGCGCCCGCCGTCGAGCAGGAGGAAGCCGTAGGGCGTCACGTTGGCCGCGCGCACCGCGCGGTAGGCGGCGAAGGGGCCGCCCGCGACGCGGGCGCGGAAGCCGTCGGACACGACGGCCTGGAACACGTCGCCGGCGAGGATGTGGTCCTTGATCCGGGCCACGCTCTTGAGGTAGCGCGCGCGGCCGCGCTCCGCCTCGACGGGCAGCAGGCGCCCGGTGACGGGCGGGACCGGGACCGGACCCGCCCCGCGCAGGACCTTCGTCAGCTCGGCGGCGAGGGCCTTGGCCCGGCGGCGGCCGCCCGCGCCGGCGGCGAGCGCGGTCAAAGACGCCCGGCCGTCCTCGACGACGACCGCGGCGTTGAACAGCATCATGAAGCCCTCGGCGGCCTCGGCGTTCATCTTCACCGGCTCGAGGTGCCGGATCATCTCGTAGTCGAGCAGGCCGACGGCTCCGGCGTCGAAAGGCCGTCCTCCCCGGCTCCGGAGCTTGCCGAGGCGCTTGCCGATGACCTCGAACGGCTCGCCGGGAAGCTTCCTGCGGCGACGGGCGGTGACGGAATAGACTCGGCCTTTGATGACGCGCAAAGTCTCGAAGGGCTGCACGCCGATCCAGGCGCGACGCCGTCCGTCCTCGACCTTCTCGATGAGGTAGCCGCGGCCGCCCTCGCCGGCGAGGCGCTCGAAGCACGTCGCGGGGTCCAGCCCTGTCAGGCCGAGGCCGATCCGGACGACGGAAAGAGCTCTCGCCATCTCAGCTGTTTCCGGAAACAGTCGCCGTCGACTCGCACCGGTGCGAGCTCACTTCGCTTTCCTCTTCAGGAGCATGTCGATCGCCGTGAAATAGGACGCGCTGCCCTTGCCGTACAGCTGGCCCACGCACGCGGGTTCGATGACGGAGGTCCGGCGGAAGGGCTCGCGCTTCTTGATGTTGGAGAGGTGCACCTCGATCGTCGGCACGGAGATCGAGGCGACCGCGTCGCGCAGGGCGTAGCTGTAGTGGCTGTAGGCGCCGGGGTTGAACACGATTCCCGCCGCCCACTTGCGGTGAGCGTGGAGGATGTCGATCAGCTCGCCCTCGTGGTTGGACTGGCGGGCGCGCAAGGCCGCGCCCTTCTTCCGGGCGTACACGGCCAGCTTCGCGTTGAGCTGCGCCAAGGTCATCGTGCCGTAGGTCTCCGGCTCGCGTTCGCCGAGGAGGTTCAGGTTGGGTCCGTTCAAGACGAGGATGTTCTTCACAGGATCTCCCGCACGGCGCGCAGTATCTCCCGGTCCGACACGAACGCCGTCACCGGCCGTCCCGGCGCGCGCAGCAGCACGAAGCGGGCGCGGCCGCCGCGGGCCTTCTTGTCGCGGCGCGCGAGCTCCAGCAGGCGGCGCGGGTCGACGCGGCGCGGCAAGGGGACCGGCAAGGTCGCCAGGAAGCGGTCCGCCTCGGCGGCGAAGGACGCCTTGAGCCCCGAGCAGCGGTGGGACAGGCGCAGGGCGGCGCGCATCCCCCAGATCACCGCCTCGCCGTGGCGCAGGGCCCCGAGGCCCGACGCCGACTCGAGCGCGTGGCCGAGGGTGTGGCCGAAATTGAGGAGCTCGCGCGGGCCCTTGGTCTCGCGCTCGTCGCTGTCGACGATCCGGCGCTTCCACGCCGCGCAGCGCTCGACGACCTTGCCCGTCAGCGCGGGGTCGCCCGCCATCAGGGCGTCCCAGTTCCCCGTGATCAAGGCCCAGATCCCGGGCTCGAACACCAGGCCGTACTTCAGCGCCTCCCCGAAGCCGGAGACCCGCTCGCGAGGAGGGAGGCTCGCGAGGACCTCGGGATCGCACACGACGGCGTTCGGGCGGTGGAAGCAGCCGGCGAGGTTCTTGCCCCCGGCGAGGTTGATCCCGGTCTTGCCGCCGAGCCCGCTGTCGAGCTGGCCGAGCAAGGTCGTCGGCACGCTGACCCACGGGATGCCCCGCTGATAGATGGCGGCGGCGAAGCCGGCCGCGTCGGTGACGGACCCGCCGCCGAGCGCGACGATCGCGCAATCCCGCCCCAGGCCGGCGGCGAGCATCGAGGTCAGCAGGTCGGAGACCGAGTCCCAGCTTTTGGCGGCTTCTCCGGACGGAAGAAGGTGGCGGTGGACCTTCAGCCCGGCGCGCTTCAGGGACTTCTCGACGCCGGGGCCGAAGCGGCGCCACGCGCCCGCCTCCGAGACGAGCGCGACGCGGCCCGACGGGGCCAGGCCGCGCGTCCAGGCGCGCGCGCTCAGGCGCGCCCCGGGCTCGACGAACAGCTTTTCGACGCTCATGGGATCCTCCGGGCGATGATCATCGCCGCGGCCTTGGGGGAGTTGGCGGTGGTGGAGACGGTGAAATCCGCGACGGCGTAGGCGGCGCGGCGCTCGTCGAGGAGCTTCCCGATCCTCGCGCTCAGCGAGCCTCCGGCCAGCAGCGGCCGGGACGCCCGCGCGGGGCCAAGGCGCCGCGCGAGCTCCGCGCGCGAGCAGGAGAGGTTGACGAGCAGCCCCTTGGCCACCACCGCGCGGTGGCGCGGATCGAGCAAGGTCCCGCCGCCGAGGGCCACGACGACGCCCTGGCGCTTCGCCGCGCGCAGCAGCGCCTTGCGCTCGAGCTTGCGGAAGGCCGCCTCGCCGCGCCGCGCGAACAGCGACGCCACGCTCGAGCCCGCCGCGCTCTCGATGGACAGGTCCAGGTCGACGAACGGGCGGCGCAGCAGCCGGGCGAGCTCCTTGCCCACGACGGACTTGCCCGTGCCCATGAACCCGGTGAGGTAGATCGTCGGCCTCATCCGCGCCACGCCTTCAGCCTCGGGAGGATCTCCGCCATCGAATCGCCGCCGAACTTGGCGAGCACGGCGTCGGCGATGACCAGGCAGACCAGGGACTCTCCGATCACCGCCGCGGCGGGCACCGCGCAGGCGTCGGAGCGCTCGACGTGCGCCTTCGCGGGCTTCATCGTGCGCAGGTCCACGGAGTCGAGCGGCTTCATCAAGGTCGCGATCGGCTTCATCGCCGCGCGCAGGACGAGGGTCTGCCCCGTCGTCATGCCCCCGTCGAGGCCGCCGGAGCGGTTGCTGCGATAGCCGACCTTCTTGCCCTTCGGCTCGTACGCGTCGTGGGCGCGGGAACCGGGAACGCCGGCGCCGCGGAAGCCGTAGCCGACCTCGACGCCCTTGATCGCGTTCAGGGACATCAACGCCTGAGATAAAGGACCCTCGAGGCGACGATCCCATTGGGCGTAGCTGCCGAGGCCGATCGGGAGGCCTTCGGCGAGCACCTCGAAGACGCCGCCGAGCGTGTCGCCGGCGGCTTTGGCTTCGTCGATACGAGTGATCATCCGCTTAGAGAACGCGGAATTGGCGCAGCGGACGGGGTTCGCGTCGGTGAGTTCATTGAGCTCGGAGACGGGGCACGGCAACGGGGAATCGTCGGTCTCGCCGCCGATCGCGATCACGCGGCTCGCGACGACGACCCCGCACTCGCTTAAAAAGCGACGCGCAGCGGCGCCAAGGGCCACGCGCATGGCCGTTTCACGCGCCGACGCTCGTTCCAGCACGTTGCGCATATCATCGAACCCGTACTTGAGTTTCCCGACGAGATCCGCATGACCCGGCCGCGGTATCTCGACGCGCCGCGCAGCGGCCGCGTCGGAAGGTTCGGCGCCCATGATGGATTCCCAGTTCTTGAAATCGAGATTGGGGATAAGGAGGCCGAGGGGCGAGCCCAAGGTCTTGCCGGCGCGTATCCCCGACAAGATCTCGACTTTGTCCCCTTCTATTTTTTGCCGGTTCCCACGCCCGTGGCCCTTCTTCCGCCGCATCAGGTCGGCCTGTATGTCGCCGGCGGCGAGCTTCAGCCCGGCGGGGAGTCCTTCGAGGATGCCGACAAGGGCTTTGCCGTGGGATTCACCGGCGGTGAGATAACGCAAGATCATGAGAGCTCCTTTATGAGCGCCGCGGCCAATAGGGCCTTTTTCCGAGGGCCGAGGGGACGATCCCAGAATTCGTAGGCGCGAAGCGCCTGAAAAACGAGCATCGCCGTCCCGTCCGACGTCCGCGCCCCGAGCCGTTCGGCATGCCGTTGGAACGCCGTCTTCTTCCCATACACCATGTCCACCGCCGCGCCCGGGGCCCGCAGCGACTTCGGCGCAGGCGAAACGTCAGGGTTCCCGTTCTGCCCCAAGGGCGTGGCGTTGATCCAAACATCAGCGTTCCTCGGTGCCCCGGCGGAAAAGCTCGTCTTCGGGAAGTAGGGCGCTAGGTCGCGTGCACAAGTCTTTGCCGTTGAGGGCGTTCGGTTCGTGAATCGAACGGATCTGGCCCCGCCTTTGGCCACGGCGTAGCCCGCGGCCCTGGCGGCGCCTCCGGCGCCGAAGACCAGGACATGTACGCCGGACATTACGACGCCCGCGAATTTCAACGCGTCCATCAAACCGTCGGCGTCGGTGTTGTGCCCGGTGATTTTATTGTTCGCCTCGAAACGCAGAACGTTCGCCGCGCCTACGGCGCGTGCGGCGGGCGTCAAACGGTCCGCAAGACGAGCCGCCTCGATTTTAAACGGAATCGTCACGCTGGCGCCCCTCCACTTTGCTTTTCGCGACCGCTGCGCGGTCGCGGTGAAATCGTCGGGGTGAACGTCAACGGCTTTGTACGACAAAGATTTATTGAGCAACCTGCCGAGGTGCGAGAACAGTCGCGGGGAGCGAGTATGCCCGATAGGGTGTCCGAAAATCCCAAGCTTCATGCGCCGCATCGCCTCGCGTTGAAGTCGTCATAAAACGTCGGATACGAGATTTCCGCACATGAAGCGCCCAACACCCCGCTCTCGCCCGACGCGAGCACCCCGGCGATGTATCCCGTCATCGCCAGCCGGTGGTCTCCCAGCGAATCCACCTCGGCGGGTTTGAGCGTTTTGACGCCCGTGATGAGCAAGTCGTCGTTCTCGACCCGCGCCGAGGCCCCAAAGCTCGTTAATAGAGCCGCGATGCCCATGAGCCGGTCGCTCTCTTTATGACGCAGCTCGCCGAGTCCGTTGAACCGACTTTCCCCCGACGCGAGCGCCGCCGCCAAAGCGAGTATCGGAACCTCGTCGATCAGCCCCGGTACCTCGTCGGCGGCCACGTTCACGCCGATCAATTCGGAGCACGACACGATCAGATCCTCGACGGATTCCCCGCCCTCTCCGCGCACCGGCTCGCGGTGGATGTCGGCCCCCATGCGCGCGAGCACGTTCAGATAGCCGGTCCGCGTGGGGTTCGCCCCCACCCCGCGCACCGCGAGCTCGCTGCCCGGGGCCAAGGTGGCGGCCACGACCCAGAACGCGGCCGAGGACGGGTCCCCGGGGATGAGCACCTTCGTGGCCGTCAGGCGCGAGCCCCCTTCGACCGACACCGCGAGGCCGCGCGCGCTCACCGGCACGCCGAAGGCCGCGAGCATGCGCTCGGTGTGGTCGCGGGTGGCGGCGGGCTCGACGACGGTCGTCCGGCCCGACGCGTGGAGGCCGGCCAGGAGGACCGCCGATTTGACCTGGGCGCTCGCCATCGGCAGGGCGTACTCGATGCCCTTCAGCGCGCCGCCGGAGACGGTGAGCGGGGCGGTCCCGCCCTCGGTCAATCCGATCGTCGCGCCCATCGCGCGCAGCGGCTCGGCCACGCGCTTCATGGGGCGGCGCGTCAGGGACTCGTCTCCGACGAAACGGGATGCGAACCCGTGGCCGGCGACGACGCCGGCCAAGAGGCGCATCGTCGTGCCGGAGTTGCCAGCGTCGAGGTCCTTGGCCGGGGCGCGGAGCCCGCCGAGGCCGCGGCCGCGCACGCGCAACGTCGGCGCCGCGCCCGAGATCTCCACTCCGAGAGCCTCCAGGCAGGTCCGCGTCGAGGCCACGTCCGCCCCCGACGACAGCCCCTCGACGGCGGTCTCGCCCTCGGCCAGGGCGCCGAGGATCAGCGCGCGGTGAGAGACCGACTTGTCGCCCGGCACGCGGACCTCTCCCTCGAGGCGGCCGCCGCCGGCGACGGACCGGTCCTTCACCCGCGGCCCTTGAGCGCGGGCGTGGCCATGCCGCGCCCGAGCGCCCCCGCGATCGCGGCGAGGTCCACCATCAAGGTCGCGAAATCGTCGGGGTGCAAGGCCTGCGGACCGTCGCACAGCGCCTGGTCGGGGCGGTCGTGAACCTCGATCATGACGCCGTGCGCGCCGGCGGCGACGGCCGCCCGCGCCATCGGCGCGACGCGCGCGCGCACGCCGGTGGCGTGGCTCGGGTCGACGATGATGGGCAGGTGGCTCAGCTCCTTGACCGCGGGCACCACGTTGAGGTCGAGCGTGTTGCGCGCGTGGTCGGAGAAGGCGCGGATGCCCCGCTCGCATAGAAAAATATTCTTGTTGCCTTCGCTCAGCAGGTACTCCGCCGACATCAGCCACTCGTCGAGCGTGGCCGACAGGCCGCGCTTGAGCATGACGGGCTTCTTGAGCTGGCCGAGCTCCTTGAGCAGGGCGAAGTTCTGCATGTTCCGCGCCCCGACCTGCAGGACGTCGGCGAACTCGGCCACGTCTGCCAAGGTGCGCTGGTCCAGGATTTCGGTCACGATGGGCAGGCCGGTCTCCTTCTTGGCCAGCGCCAGGAGCTGGAGGCCTTTCTTGCCCAATCCCTGGAACGCGTAAGGCGAGGTGCGCGGCTTGAACGCCCCGCCGCGCAGCATCTGGGCTCCCGCCGCCTTCACGCGCCGCGCGATGCGCAGCATCTGCTCCTCGGTCTCCACCGCGCACGGCCCCGCGATCACGACGAGGCCGGGGCCGCCGATGCCGTAAGGGCCGACGTTCACGACGGTATCTTCATGCTTAAAGTCGCGCCCGGCGAGCTTGTACGACTTCGACACGCGCACCGCCTCGCGCACTCCGGGCATGGCGTCGAACAAATGAGGATCGAGCGCGCCGGAGTTCCCGGTGATGCCCACGGCGACGCTCAATTTACCGGGGATCACATGCGGCTTCAGCTTCAGCGCCTTTACCTTCGCCAAAACGTCCTTGAGCTGTTTTTTCGTGTGGTCCGACTGCATCAGGATCAGCATCTATATCTCCAAGGCCTTCACTAATCTTTTGGCCAAACGCGAAACGTCGCCGGCGCCGGAGGCGCCGGCAAGCACCAGGGCACTTCCGACCACCACGCCGTCGGCATAAGGCGCCAGTTTCCGCGCCTGCGAAGGCTCCGCCACGCCGAAACCGACCATCAACGGTTTCCCCGTCATTTTTTTGACGTGCGAAATCCGTTGCGCCAGGTTGGGCGCCAGACCTTTCCGTACTCCGGTCACCCCTTCGCGGCTCACATAATAAACGGCCGTGCCGGAGGCACGGCCGATCTTCGCGAGCCGTCGATCCGTGGTGGTCGGCGAAGCGAGGGCCACTGATTCGATGCCGTACCGCGCGAGTTCCCCTTCCGTTGCCGTTGATTCTTCGATAGGAAGGTCCACGATCAGGACGGCCGAAACTCCGGAGCTGCTGCAAAGCCGCGCGAACTGTTTCGTCCCCATGCGCAGGATCGGGTTCAGGTAGGTGAACAGGACGACCGGGATCGTTGCCCCGCCTCTCCTGAGCTCCTTCACCAACCCCGCGGCCTTCTTCAGCGTCATGCCCTTGGCGAGCGCCCTCTGCCCCGCCGCCTGGATGGCCGGCCCGTCGGCGACGGGATCCGAGAACGGCACGCCGACTTCCAGGATGTCCGCCCCCGCCGCGATCAGGGCCCGAGCCGCGCGCAGGCTCCCCGCGTAGGACGGGTCCCCCGCGACGAGGAACGGCACGAAACCCGCCCTCCCCGAGGCGCGGCGGTCGCTCAAGGCGCGCGCGAGGCTCACGGGCATAGCGTCCCCAGGTCCTTGTCCCCGCGGCCGGACAGGTTGACCAGGACCACGCCGTCCTTCTTGAAGCGCTTCCTCGCCTTGATCAGATACGCGATCGCGTGAGAGCTCTCCAGGGCGGGCAAGATGCCCTCGAGCCGGCAGAGCTCGTGAGCCGCCGCGAGGGCGTCCTTGTCCGACGCGTGGACGTACCTCGCCCGCCCGATGCGCCGCAGCTCGGCATGCTCCGGGCCGACGGCGGGATAGTCGAGCCCGGCGGAGATGCTGTGAGTCGGCAGGACCTGGCCGTTCGCGTCCTGCAGCAGGTAGGTCCGCGTCCCGTGCAGGACCCCGGGGAAGCCGCCCGCGAAGCGCGCCGCGTGGCGCCCCGGCGCCATGCCCGTCCCGCCCGCCTCGACGCCGGTCAAAGCCACGGACTTGTCCTTCAAGAACGCGGTGAATATGCCGATGGCGTTGGAGCCTCCGCCGACGCAGGCGATGACCTCGCGCGGCAGGCGCTTCTCCTCCTTCAGGATCTGGGCGCGGGCCTCGACGCCGATCACCGTCTGGAAGTCGCGCACCATCGTCGGATACGGGTGCGGGCCCAGGGCCGAGCCGAGGACGTAGAAGGTCTCGCGGCTGTCGGAGGACCAGGCGCGCAGGGCCTCGCTCGTGGCGTCCTTGAGCGTTCGCGATCCGGAATCGACGGCGACGACCGTGGCCCCCATCATGCGCATGCGCGCCACGTTGGGCGCCTGGCGGGCCATGTCGTCGGTGCCCATGTACACGACGCAGGGCAGGCCCGCGCGGGCGGCGGCCGCCGCGGCGGCGACGCCGTGCTGGCCCGCGCCCGTCTCGGCGATCACGCGCTTCTTGCCCATGCGCCGGGCGAGCAGGACCTGGCCGACGGTGTTGTTGATCTTGTGCGCCCCGGTGTGGGTCAGGTCCTCGCGCTTGAGCCAGACGCGAAGGCCGAGCTCCTGGCTCAGGCGCCCGGCGAAGGTCAGCGGCGTGGGGCGGCCGACGAAGGTCGCCAGCTCGTGCCCGAGCTCGGCCTTGAACCTCGGGTCGCGCCGCGCGGCGGCGTAGGCGGCCTCGAGCTCCCGGAGCGGCTCGATGAGCGTCTCCGGGACGAAGCGACCGCCGAACGGCCCGAACCAACCGGGCCGGTTCGCCTTCGGCGAACCGTGCGAGGGGATTTTCATGGCTCTGAAGGATAGCAGACCCCCCCTGGCTTGTCCATGTACGCGCCGTCGCGCCTACGGCCGTTTCCGGGAACAGGTGGGTGGAGGCGAAATGCTAGATTCATCGCCGTCATGGAAACGGTCCTCCCGGCGTCGCTCGCGCTCCTTCGGTCCAAGGAGTTCCAGGGCGTGCTGCAGATCTTCGTCTGGCTGTGCAGCATCAACGCCGGCTTCTGGATCCTGGCCCGGGTCATGAGCGCGTTCGTGGACGTGTTCTCCGAGCTGTTCTGGGAGGACCTATGGGGCGCCTTCGCCACCGTCTACAACATCGCCCTGGCCGTGTTCTTCTCGGCCATCATCTTCGTCTCCGCGACGAAGGGAGCCCCGCCCAAGGACTTCCTGTGGCGCGAGATGTGCGGCTTCGTGCTCCTTTATATGGCGCTCGGGGCTTCCTATATGGACGCCGGCACCCATCAGATCAACGAATACGCCCGCCCCGGCTACGCCTTGGGCCTGCTCGCCTACATCCTCTTCGCCGCTTTCCCCAAGATCGTGGCCCATCCCGAGCTGTACACCTTGATCACGGTGATGAAGGCCGTGGCCGACAGCTGGGTGGGCACCGCGTTCACGGTGTTCGTGGTCGGCGGCATCGTCTGGGGGATCGCCCGGAAGGGCCTGCGCGAGATGTTCTACCACCTCAGCCCCTTCCTCTGGTTCATCGGGGCCCTCAAGCACCCCCCCATCCGCATCCGCCGGGAATAAGAGGGATCACCCGATCGGGATAGGGGCGGCCGGGATTAGCCCCGGCCGTCCCCTCCCACACCACCGGACATGCGGGTCCGCATCCGGCGGTTGAAAAGGCTTCCGATCAGGCGGCAAGCCGCGGCACTCCCAGTTCGTCGAAGTATCGCGACG
>JACPOW010000040.1 GCA_016191335.1 Elusimicrobiota bacterium
TCGCGATACTTCGACGAACTGGGAGTGCCGCGGCTTGCCGCCTGATCGGAAGCCTTTTCAACCGCCGGATGCGGACCCGCATGTCCGGTGGTGTGGGAGGGGACGGCCGGGGCTAATCCCGGCCGCCCCTATCCCGATCTGATTTTGGGGGTCAGGCACGCAAATTCGTTGAATTCCCTCCCGCCTCCGAGTTGTACGCGCACTACAAGCGCCCGAAGACCTTCGCGCCGTAGGAGTCTGGCCGCGCCGTTGCGGCATCCCCTTGACAGGATGATCATCGTCTGCTACTATTTTACTAGTGGATAATAATTATCAACCAGGAGGGAACCCATGAACGCTCATACCGCCGTGAAGCCGTCCATCGTGTCCGGCCTCGGCCTGAAGGAGTCGTCGAAGACGGCCGTCCTCGCCCTCCTCGACCTCGTCCTCGCCGACGAATACCTTCTCTACACCAAGACCCGCAACTTCCACTGGAACGTCACCGGGTTCCACTTCGCGGCGATGCACAAGTTCTTCGAGGGGCAGTACGAGCAGCTCGACGGCTTCGTCGACGAGGTCGCGGAGCGCTCTCGGGCCCTGGGCGGACGGTCCCTCGGCTCCATGCGCGAGTTCCTGAGCAAGGCCCGGCTGACGGAGGCCGCGGGCGACGCCGGGAAGAAGGAGTCGGCGATGATCGCCGAGCTGCTCTCCGACCACGAGGCCTTGGTGCGCTCCCTGCGCAAGGACGTGGACGAGTGCGGCCGGCTCGGCGACCAGGGCACGGCCGACTTCCTGACCGGGCTGATGGAATCCCACGAGAAGATGGCGTGGATGCTGCGCAGCCACCTGAGCTGAGCCCATGAAGAACCGGGACGAGGTCCGCGAGCTGTTCAAGGCCAAGAAGGTCCCCCTCACCCATCAGCGCCTCGCCGTCTACGAGGAGCTGTCCGGGCGCAAGGACCATCCCAGCGCCGAGGCCCTGTACGAGTCCTTGAAGAAGGACTATCCGAGCCTCTCGCTGGCGACCGTTTATAAAACGCTGCAGACCTTGCACGAGATGGGCATGGTCGCCCGGGTGGACTCCCCGGCGGCCCAGGCCCGCTACGACGCGATCGTGGAGACGCACCATCACGCCGTGTGCACGGCCTGCGGCAGGATCGAGGACCTGTTCGACCCCCGCCTCGACACGCTCCCCGCCCCGAAGGCGGAGGGCTTCGTCCCGTCGGGGCATTCCGTCCATTTTCACGGCCTTTGCGCGAGATGCGCCAAGGCTTCCGCTCAAAAGACGCGCTAAACAAAGGAGACATCATCATGGCCGATACCCTCGTTCAGAAGGACGCGCCGGACTTCAAGGCCCAGGCGCTGGTCGGAAAGGGCTTCAAGGAGATACAGCTCGCGGACTACAAGGGCAAGTGGGTCGCGCTGTTCTTCTACCCGCTCGACTTCACCTTCGTCTGCCCGACGGAGATCACGGCGTTCTCGGACGCCCACGCGGAGTTCGCCAAGCTCGGCTGCGAGATCCTGGGCTGCTCCGTCGACAGCCAGTTCTCCCACCTGGCGTGGACGAACCTCTCGCGCAAGGAAGGCGGACTGGGCGAGATCAAGTACCCCCTCCTCGCGGACATCACCAAGAGCATCGCCCGCTCCTACGGCGTGCTGGTCAACGACGCGGTGGCCCTGCGCGGCCTGTTCCTGATCAACCCCAAGGGCAAGGTCTCCTACTCGGTCGTGCACGACCTGGCGGTCGGCCGCTCCGTCGAGGAGACGCTCCGCGTCCTCAAGGCGTTCCAGCAGGTCGAGAAGACCGGCGAGGTCTGCCCCGCGAACTGGTCGGAAGGCAAGAAGACGATGAAGGCCGACCCGGTCAAGTCGAAGGAGTACTTCTCCGTCGCCTGATCGCCGCATCCGCCGCGACGCCGGCCCCGGGGGCGACCCCGGGGCCGGCTTGCTGTATCCCATCCCCGGGATAAATTGCTAGGATTTCGCGCTTATAAGGAGAACGAATGCAGCCCGCCCCGAACCCCCTCATCAACCTGGCGCCGATCGTCGCGATCTTCATCATCTTCTACTTCCTGCTCATCCGGCACGATCACCGGGTTCAAGGGCGACGACCTCGAGGTCCAGTTCTCCCAGACGGTCAAGCTCACCGTGGCGCGGTCGGCCGTGCAGCGGGTGGTCAGCGACGTCAAGACCGGCGTCGTTATTTCATAGGCCGCAAAAGGAAATCGATATGACCAAGACCCAAATCAAGTGGCTGGGCCTCCTCGCCCTGATCGTCGGCTCCTTCTTCCTCCTCTTCCCGTCGATCAACTGGTATCAGCTCGACCCCGCCGAGCGGACCAAGCTCGAGGCGCTGCGCGAGCGGCCGAAATGGCTCGTCAACCTCGGCCTCGACCTCAAGGGCGGCACGCACATGGTCATGGAGCTCGACATCGACAAGCTCGACCCCAAGATCCCGCTCAGCGACGCGATGCAGCAGGCCATCGAGATCATCCGCAACCGCATCGACCAGTTCGGCGTCGCCGAGCCCCTGATCGCCCGCCAGGGCGCGCGCTGGATCGTCGTCCAGCTCCCGGGCATCACCAACTCCGCCCAGGCCAAGGAGCTCGTCGGCAAGACCGCCCTGCTCCAGTTCCGCATGGTCGACGACTCCGAGAAGGCCCGCGCGGCGATGAACAAGATCCTCGAGCTCGCCCAGCCGTTCGACGGGGTCAAGGCCTCGAGCGCGGCGGCCAAGCTCGTCCCCGCCGGCCTCGAGCTGTTCCGCGGCAAGGAGAGCTCGATGTACCTCCTGTCGAAGGACGTCCCCCTGACGGGCGCCCTCCTCGAGACCGCGAAGGTCGAGACCGGCGGCGAGTACGGCCTGCCCATCGTCGCCTTCAAGTTCAAGCCCGAGGCCGCGGCGAAGTTCTCCGCGCTCACCGCCTCCAACATCGGCAAGAACATGGCCATCGTCCTCGACGACACCGTGTTCTCCGCGCCCGTCATCAAGGGCCGCATCAGCGGCGGCTCCGGCATCATCGAGGGCCAGTTCACCTCGGACGACGCCAAGTCCCTGGCGATCGTCCTGCGCGCCGGCGCGCTCCCCGCGCCCGTGCGCATCATCGAGGAGCGCACCGTCGGGCCGTCGCTCGGCGAGGACTCGATCCGCAAGGGCTTCCAGGCCGCCGGCGTCGGCGTCCTGATCATCCTCGTCTTCTTCGCGGTGTACTACCGCGCGGGAGGCATGATCGCCAACGTCTCCATCGTCGCCAACCTGTTCTTCCTGTTCGCGCTGATGGCCTACCTGAAGGCGACCCTGACCTTGCCCGGCATCGCCGGCCTGGCGCTCAACATCGCGATGGCCGTCGACGCCAACGTCCTGGTCCTCGAGCGCATCAAGGAGGAGCTGGCCAAGGGTCGCCCGATGAAGGCGGCGGTCGCGGCCGGCTACGACCAGTCCGCGAGCGCGATCATCGACTCGAACCTGACGCTCCTGATCGCCTCGGCGCTGCTGTTCCAGTTCGGCACCGGCCCGATCAAGGGCTTCGCCGTGACCCTGACGGGCGGCAACATCATCAGCATGTTCACCGCCACGATCCTGACGCGCATGCTCTACGAGGCCTGGATGCTCGGCGGCGACGCCGAAGCGGCGGCCTGAGGAAACCATGAACAAGTTCACCATCGACTGGATCTCCAAGCGGGCCCTGTTCTTCACCATCTCCGGGACGCTGTGCGCCCTGAGCCTCGCCTGCATCCTGACGAAGGGCTTCAACTACGGCATCGACTTCACGGGCGGCACGCTCGTGCAGGTCAGCTACTCCGAGCCCCGCGAGCTGGCGCAGGTCCGCGGCGACCTGGAGAAGGCCGGCTACCCCGACGCCAACGTGCAGAGCTTCGGCGGCAAGAAGGAGTTCGCGCTGTACCTGAAGGGCTCCGAGTCCATGGACGTCTCCATCGTCGAGACCTTCGTCGACAAGTTCAAGGCCGCCGCGGGCGAGGGCCTGCGCGTGGACCGCAAGGAGTTCGTCGGTCCGTCCGTCGGCCGGCATCTCAAGCGCCAGGCGGCGACCGCGATCACGCTCGCGCTGCTCGCGATCATCGGCTACGTGGCCTTCCGCTTCGACAACCCCCTCTGGGGCGCGGCCGGCGTCGCGGCCATCGCCCACGACGTGCTGATCACGGCCGGCGTGTTCTCCGCCTTCCAGCTCGAGGTGGACCTGGTCATCGTCGCGGCGCTGCTGACGATCGCGGGCTACTCGATCAACGACACCATCGTGATCTATGACCGCATGCGCGACAACATGCGCCACAAGCGCGCCGACGATATCGGGACCTTGATCAACGACAGCGTCAACGAGATGCTCTCGCGGACCTTCATCACCAACGGCATGGTGTTCGCCGTCGTCCTGGCGCTGTTCCTGCTCGGCGGCAGCGTGATCCACAACTTCGCGCTGGCGATGCTCGTCGGCTCCATCTCGGGCACCTACTCGACGCTCGCGATCTCGATGCCGCTGATCTTCCAGTTCCAGAAGGGGCGGCGCCGCTCCGCCCAGCCGGAGGCGCCGTCCGCGCCCCGCGAAGGGGGTCGCCGCCGCCGGTGAGGAAGATCAAGGGCTTCAAGCTCACGCTGCGGCCCCATGTGATCAAGCAGCGCTCCCGCAAGGGGCGCATCGACCTCGAGGCCGCGGGCCTCGACGAGCTCCCGCTCACGAAGTTCCTGGAGCGCGCGTCGAAGGCCCTCGTGCCGGGCGTCGTGTTCGACACCTTCGGCCATCCCGACGCGGACCAGCCGCTCCTCTCCCCGATGCCGGGCCTGGCGTACAGCCTGATCCTGGCGAGCCTGGGCGACGGCTTCGGCGCGTTCCGCGACAAGGAATCCGCGATACCGGAGAAGCTGTGGCCCGTGCTCGAGGAGCACGCCCTCGACGAGGCGGTGCGCTTCGCCTCCGCCCTGATCGCCGACGAGGCCGAGAAGGACAACTGCGAGCTCTCCCCCCTCAACCCGATCTCCTCCCCCGACGCGCTCGAGGCCGCCCTGCGCAAGCTCGACGCTTCGGCCAAGCTCGGCGTGACCTTGGCCGAAGGCCGCCTCGTCCCCGCCGCCTCTCTCGCGGTCAGCCAGTCGTGGCTCGCGAAGTCGAAGGCCAAGGGCCGCAAATAGTGATCCGGAAGCTCGTACCCTACCTCGTCTATTCCTACGTGTCGTTCATCGGCTGGACCACGCGCCAGCGCGTGCTCCGGGCCGACATCCCCGAGAAGGTCCACGCCGCCGGCGAGCGCTTCATCTACGCCTTCTGGCATCAGCGCCAGGTGTTCTTCACCTGGTCGCACCGGAACGTGTCGGCCGCCGTCCTCGTCAGCAAATCGAACGACGGGGAGATGATCGCCCGGACGATGGAGCTCTCCGGCATCGACGCGGTCCGCGGCTCCTCGTCGCGCGGCGGCGCCGCCGCGGCGCGCGAGATGGTCGAGATCCTGCGCTCGGGCCGGGACGTGGGCATCACCCCCGACGGGCCACGCGGGCCCGCCCGGGAGGTCAAGGAGGGCGCGGTGCGCGTGGCCCAGCTCGCGGGCATGCCGATCGTGCCCATCGCCAACGCCCTGTCGCACCGCATCGAGGTCGCCAAGGCCTGGGACCGCTTCCAGGTGCCGCTGCCCTTCGGGCGCTCGGTCGTGATCTACGGCGAGCCGGTGCGCGTGGCCGACGGCGACGACCTCGCGGCCAAAGCCGCCGAGCTCAAGGCGGCGCTGGACGCGCTCACCGCGGAAGCCGACCGCCTGGTCCGATGAGCCTGCTGGTCCTCGTCCTCGAGGCGCTGCTGTCCCCCCTCGCCGCGCTGGCCGTCGTCCTCGGCTTCCTGCTCTCCCCGAAGCGCGGACGCCTGTCCGGCCTCCACGACGAGCTCCCGGAGCGCTTCGGCGGGATACGCGACACGGCGCTCGACCGCCTTCACGGCCGCGAGGTCTGGTGGTTCCACGCGGCCTCCGCCGGGGAGGTCGCCGGGCTGACCCCGCTCCTCGAGGCGCTCCACAAAAAAGGCGGCCCCGCCCTCGTGCTGACGACGACGACCTTGTCGGGCCGCGAGGCCGCGCGCGCCCTGGACACCGTCGCCTGGGCCCAGCTCGCCCCGATCGACGCCTGGCCGTTCGTCGCGCGGTTTTTGAAGGCGCTGTCTCCCCGGAGGCTGATACTCGCGGAGACGGAGCTCTGGCCGACCACCTTGATCCTCGCCGCCCGGGCGGGTCTCGCGCCCGCCTTGGTCAACGCGCGCCTCACGGAGAGGAGCCTCGAGCGCTACCGCCTCGTCTCCCCGTTCCTCGCGCCCGCGCTGGGGGCTCTCTCCACGGTCGCCGCGCAGAGCGAGGCGGACGCCGAGCGCTTCGCCTCGCTCGGGGTGCCGCGAGCGCGCCTGACCGTCGCGGGCAACGCCAAGTACGACCGCGCCCTCGCCCCGGCCGCGAGCGACGCCGCCCGCGCCAGGGTCGCCGCGCTCGGCTGGGCGGGAGACCCGTTGTTCGTCGCCGGGAGCACGCATCCGTTCGAGGAGGAGATGGTGCTGTCCGCGTTCCTCGCCGCCCGGCGCGCCGTCCCTCTCCTGCGCCTCGTGCTCGCCCCGCGCCACCTCGAGCGCGCCGCCGACGCGGCGGACCTGCTCGCGCACGCGGGGCTCTCCCTCGCCCGCTGGAGCGGCGCGCCGCAGAGCGGCCGGGACGCGCTCCTCCTCGACGAGATGGGCGTGCTCTCCTCGTTCTACCCCCTGG
The DNA here is from genome assembly GCA_016191335.1 of Elusimicrobiota bacterium. GTDB lineage: Bacteria > Elusimicrobiota > Elusimicrobia > UBA1565 > UBA9628 > GWA2-66-18. The sequence continues at coordinate 6,724 of JACPOW010000040.1, forward strand.
CCCGCGCCGCCTTCGTCGGCGGGACCTTGGTCAAGATCGGGGGCCATAACCTGCTCGAGCCCGCCGCGGCCGGCGTGCCGGTGCTGTTCGGGCCGCACACCGGCCACATCGAGCAGCCCGCCTCCCTCCTGGCCGCCGACGGCGGCGGCGGCCGCCGCGTCCGCGACGCCGGGGAGCTGGCCGCCCGCCTGACCGAGTTCGCCGGGGACGAGGCCGCCGCGCGCGCGGCGGGCGAGTCGGCGCGGAAGACCGCCGGTCGCCTGCGAGGCGCCGTCGCCCGGACGCTCGAGGCCCTCGGTGCCTGAGCGGGAGCCCCGCGGGCGCCTGGCCGCCGCGGGGGGCCGCCTTCTGACGGCGTGCGGAGGCGGCACTTCCGCGCCTTATGGCGCGGTCGTTTTCGCGGCCGTCGTCGCGGTCTTCCTCCCCGCTCTCCGCTATCCGTTCCTGAACTGGGACGACCGAGTGAACATCGCCGACAACCCCCTCCTCCGCTTCGACGGCCCGGGCCTGGGCTTCATGCTCTCCGGGTCGCGCCTCGGCCACTGGCAGCCGTCGACCTGACTCTCGCTCGCGCTGGACCGCGCGCTGTGGGGCGCGGACCCGATGGGGTTCCACCTGACCAACGTCCTCCTCCACGCCGCCGGCGCCGTGCTCCTGTTCTTCCTGGCGCGGCGGCTGAAGCTCGCCGCGCTCCCCGCCGCCTTCGCCGCGCTCGTGTGGGCGGTGCATCCGCTGCGCGTCGAGTCCGTCGTCTGGGTCACCGAGCGCCGGGACGTGCTGTGCGGCGTCCTCTCCCTCGCGGCGGCGCTGGCCTATGCCCGAGGCCTCGACGACGCCGTCTGGCGCCGCCGGGCCTTCGTCCTCACCGCGTTCGCGATGACCGCGAAGGTGTTCGCGATCGTCCTGCCCGCCGTCTGGCTGCTCCTCGACCTTCGCCTCTCCGGCGCGCCGCGCTGGCGCGAGAAGGTCCCCTATCGGCCCCTCTCGCTCGCGGCCCTGGGCCTGAACCTCGCGGCGCAGGACGGCAGCGGCGCCGCCGTCTCGCTCGCCGACTTCGGCGTCACGCACCGTCTGGCGCAGGCGTTCTTCGGCCTCGCCTTCTACCCCTGGAAGACCCTGCTCCCGACGGGCCTGGCGCCGCTGTACGAATACTCGGTCCTGCTCGAGCCCCGGCCGTTCGCGGTGGCCGCGGCGTGCGTCTGCACCTTCGTCCTCTATCTCGCGTTGACCCGTCGCCGCGTCGACGGCCTGACCCAGGGCGCGCTCGCCTACCTGATCCTGCTCTCGCCGGCTCTCGGGCTGTACAAGTCGGGGCGCATGATCGCGGCCGACCGCTGGTCCTATCTCCCGGCGATCCCTCTCGCGCTGCTCGCCGCGACGGCGCTGTCGCGCGCCCTCGACGCCCGCGCCTTCCGCGTCGCGGCCGGAGCCGTCCTCCTGGCCCTCGCGGCGGCGACGCGCCTCCAGCTCCCGGTCTGGTCGTCCGACACGGCCTTGTGGACCCGGGCCGTCGCCGCCTCGCCGATGAGCGCCTTCGCTCTCGAGCGCCTCGCCGACGCCGAAGCCGCCGCCGGGAACCCCGGCGCCGCCGACGGCCGCAGGGCTCATGCCGCCTCCCTCCGGCGCTTCGTGACGGACCTGTCCCTCCGCGTCCGCGCCGGACTATAATAGGGCGATGAAGACCGCCGCTCTGCTCGCCGCCGCCGTCCTCCTGTCTCCGGCCCCGGCCCTGGCCGCGCGCTATGACCCGAGCTTCGACCGCGCCGCGCTGCGTCAGGCCGCGACCCTGGCGAACTCCTCGGTCGTCGACGCGACGGGCCTGGCCCTCGAGCCGGAGAAGGTCCCGGCGATCACCGCCGGCCTCGACGAGGGCCTGCGTCAGGCGCGCCTGGCGGCGGAGGCGGCCCGTTCTCTCGACGCGGCCGCGCGCCAGCGCGGGAAGGCGTTGGAGTCCGCGGCCAAGGACGCCGACCTCTCGCGCCGGATCAAGGAGGCCGCCGACCCGGTCGCGGCCGAGCGCGCGCGCCTGACGCGCCTCTCCTCCGATCAGGCCGAGCTGACCGGGAAGGTCGACGCCATGCCCGAGGAGGCTCAGAAAAAGCTCCGTCCCCTCCTCTCCAAGGCGGGAGCCGGCCTCCGCTCGGCGGGCGACGCCCTGCGTCCTCTCGAGTCGGCGGTCTCGGCCATGGGCGAGCGGGCGCGGGAGATGCAGGAGCTCCTGCGGGACTCCCGCGGCCCTCTGGTCGAGATCTCCTCGGCCGCGGCCGGGACCATCCTCCGCGCCGAGGACCTTCCCCCGGCCCTGGCCGAGGCCAAGGCCCGCCTCGCGCTGCTCGGCCAGGAGCCCCGCGCCGCCGCCCGGAGCCGGGCCTGGGAGAAGCTCGATCTTCTGCGCGGCATCACGGGCATGCTCTTCCAGGACGCCGACCGCGCGTGCAACCGCGCCGACGAGCTCCGCCGGGTCTCGTCGGACCATGACCGGGCCGCCGAGGCCTTCGAGAAGGCCCGCGCGGCCGCCGCGGCGGGCCCGGCCGGCGTCGCGTCCTTCCTCGACGAGGCGCAGAAGCGCCACCAAGAGATCCGCGACGCCCTGAAGCGTCCCTAGGAACATGATCCCTCTCCTCGCGCTCGGACTGCTGGCCTCGGCCGTCCGGTCCGCTCCTCCCGTCCCGCCGTCGCCCCAGGCCCTGGAGCGGGAGCTGAGGGAGCTCGACGCGAGGCTCGGCGAGGAGCGCGAGAGCCTGGTCCGCGCCACCGTCGGGATCGCGGGCATCGCCAAATCCCTCGACCAGCACTCGCCGGGCAGCCGCGAGGCGGCCGAGGCCCGGGCCCTGGTCGTCTCGGTCCTCAACGAGAGGCGCAAGGAGACCGCCGGCCTCGAGCTGCGGACCGCCCTTCTCGCCGAGCAGCTGCAGCGCTACAAGGCGACCGGCGTGCTGTCCCCCACGCCGCCCGCGACGGAGGCCGCCCTGCGCAAGCTCATCGACGAGCCCTGGAAGGAATGGGCGGGCCGCAAGCCCGTCGCCTCGCTCAGCCTGGACCTGGAGCAGCTCCAGAAGCAGCTCCGCGGCTGGCGCAAGGAGGAATCCTTCCCCGCCCCCGAGAAGGCCGCGCCGCGGGCGAAGCCCGAGCCGGCCGCCCCGGGGTTCGTGCGCGACATGGGGATGGGGCGCCGCGAGACGGACCCCGTGCCGGAGCTGATCGCCATGCTGGCGTCGGAGCTTCCGCGCATGCGCGCGCTCGCCGCCGACCAACTCGCCGGCCGCGGCGCCGCGGCCGAGCCGGCGGTCCCCGCCCTGCGGCGCGCGCTGACCGACCCCGACGCGAGGGTGCGCGCGAGCGCCGCGCTGGCGCTCGGCGCGGTCGGCAAGGCCGCCTCCGGCGTCCTCGACGACCTCCGGCGCGCCTCGAAGGACAAGGACGCGGAGGTGCGCTTCAGCGCCCAGCTCTCCCTCCGCCGTCTCGCGGCGGCCCCTTAGAGGGAACTTTTTCGGGCCTTCGATCGTATGTAAATGGGACTTAGGACCCTTGTCCCAGGACCGATCGGAGGTTAAAACGAACGAAGCGCCATTCGAACCCGGCGACGCACCGACCATGAAGGATTTCATCGACCTCAAGGAACAGGTCTTCAAAACGGACGAGAAGGTGATCCGCATCGCGGCCGCCGCGGCGCGCCTCGAGGGCGACATCTTCGAGATCAAGCGGGATGTCTCCGAGCTCAAGGGATTAGGGGGCAAGTTCGACCGTTTTCAGGCCGTGCTCGACGGCATGACCCGTCAGATGGAGTCGTTCGAACGGTGGTTCCGTTTCCAGGGGAACATGCTCGTGGAACACGAGGGCCGTCTCTCGAAACTCGAGCCAAAACCTCAGTAATCCCAGGCTGCCGGGCGAAATGATATAATCACGGTTGTCGCCCAAAATCCTCGTTATTCGGCTTTCCAGCCTCGGTGACGTCGTTTTGACCGGGCCGGTGTATAAGTCCTTAAAAGCCCATTGGCCCGACTGCCGGGTCACGGTCCTCGTCAAACCCCAGTTCGCGGCCGCCCTCAAGGGCCACCCGGGCGTGGACGAGGTCGTGCCCTTTACCGGCATCTCGGACGCCCTGCGCCTGATCAAGGCCCAAGGCTTCACTCACCTTCTGGACCTGCACGGCAACCTGCGCTCGTTCCTGATCCGGACCTTGGCGCGGGTGCCGAACACCGCGACCTACCGCAAGAACGCCCTGGCGCGGCGACTGTTCGTCGCCATGCGCGTGTCCACCCCGGGCCTGCAGCGCCACACCGTGGACCGCTACCACGAAGCCCTGGCCGCCTGGGGCGTGCCGCGCGCGCCGAGCGTCATCAGCTCCGCCGATTACGGGGCGGCCGGCTCCCCCCGCGGCGCCAGGAAGGTGCTGGTCATGCAGTCGGCCTTCCTCGGCGACAGCCTGCTGACCTTGCCCCTCCTGAGGCGGCTCAAGGAGGTCCTGCCGGGCGCCTCGGTGACGGTCCTGACCCTCGCCAAGACCGCCGACATCTTCAAGGGCGCGGCCTGGGTCGATGAGGTGCTCATCGACGACAAGCGCGGGGTCCACGGCGGCCTGAGCGGCCCCTGGGCCATCGCCGCCGAGCTGAAGGCCCGGGCCTTCGACCTCGCCGTCATCCCCCACCGCTCCTTCCGCTCGGCGCTCATCGCGAAGCTGGCCGCCATCCCCCGCCGCATCGGCTTCGACTCGAGCGCGGGGAGCTTCCTGCTCACCGACGCCGTGCCCTTCTCCTGGCTGATGCACGACCTCGAGCGCAACCTCTCCCTGACCTTGCCGCTCGGCGCCGGCGCCGCCCCGTCCTCCGGGGAATCGCGGTACGTGGCCCCTCCCGCGCTGAGCGCGAAGCTCGCGGCCCTCCTTCCCGCCGGTCCGCTGGCCGGCGTGCACCCCGGCTCGGCCTGGGCCACCAAGCGCTGGCTGCCGGAACGCTTCGCCGAGCTCTGCGTCCGCCTCAAGGCCGACGGCCTGACCCCGGTCCTCGTCGGCGGGCCCGACGACAAGGCCCTCGGCGCGAGCATCGCCCGCGAGAGCGGCGCCCTCGACCTCGTCGGCAAGACCGACCTCGAGGACCTCAAGTCGCTGATGGGCCGCCTGTCGGTGTTCGTGACCAACGACTCGGGGCCCATGCACCTCGCGGCGGCGGCGGGCGTCCCGGTCGTGGCGATCTTCGGCGCGACGACGCGCGAGCTCGGCTTCTTCCCGTACGGCCCGGGACATCGCGTCGTCGAGGCGGACCTCTCCTGCCGCCCCTGCGGCCTGCACGGCGCGCGCGAGTGCCCCGAGGGGCATTTCCTCTGCATGCGCCTGCTGACCGTCGACCGGGTCCACGCGGCCTGCCGGGACGCCTTGAAACTGGAGACGGCCGCCTGAACATCATTCACATCGAGGACGAGCCCTGGGATTCGGGCATGGCCCATTACGCGCTGACGCTCGCCGTCGAGCAGGTGCGCAACGGCCACCGCGTCGAGTTCTGGGGCCGCGCCGACTCCCCGGTGCTCACCGAGGCCCGCCGCCTCGGCCTGGCCGTGCGCGGCTGGGACGGCGGCCTCGGAGGAGCTCTCTCGTGGGGCTCCCAGCGCCGCGAGGCGGGCAAGTTCGCCCCGCGGGTCATCAACGCCCACACCGGCTCGGCGCACACGACGGCCCTCGTGCTCGCCGCCAGGCGACCCTGCGCCGTCGTGCGCACCCGCGGCGACGCCCGCCCGCCGAAGGGCGGGGCGCTCGCGGGCTTCGTCGCCGCGCGCACCGACGCCTTCATCGCCGTCAACCGCACCCTCGAAGGCGCCTTCAAGTCCCTGTTCCCCGGGGCCCGCGTCGCGCGCGTCGCCCAGGGCATCGCGGGCCCGGCCGAGGCGCCCGCGCTGCCGGACGCGCCCGTCGCGGGGATGGTCGCGCGCTTCGACAAGGTCAAAGGCCACGAGGTCCTGCTCGACGCGGCGGCCCGCCTGAATGGCTCCGTCCCCGGCCTGCGCGTGCGCTGCGCCGGCGAGGGGCGCCTGCTCGAGCGTCTGCGCTGGCAGCTCAAGCCCGCCGGCCTCGAGGCCGTCGTCGAGTTCCCCGGCCGGGTCGCCGACAAGTGGGCCTTCATGTCCGCCTGCCGCGTGGGCGTGGTCCCGTCGCTTGGCTCGGAGGCGGTGTCGCGCGCCGCGCTCGAATGGATGTCCATGGGACGGCCCGTCGTCGCCTCGTCGGTCGGCGGCCTTCCCGACCTCGTCGAGGACGGCGTCACGGGCCTGCTCGTCCCCCCCGGCGACGCCAAGGCCCTCGCCGCGGCCCTCTCCTCGCTGCTGGCCGACCCCGCGAAGGCGGAGGCCCTCGGGCGCGCCGGACGCGCGCGCTGGGAGAGCGAGTTCGGCCTGACCACTTTCTACGAGGAGACCCAGCGGGTTTACGATGAAGCCACGGCCCATCTTCCATCTTGACGCCGAGCCGGGCCTGCGCGGCGGGGAGCGCCAGCTCCTCTACCTCGCGGCCGCCCTCCGGGCGCGCGGCCGCGACGGCGTCGTCTGCGCCCGCCCCGGCGGGGAGCTCGAGGCGGAGGCCCGCCGGCAGGGCTTCGCGACGGCCTCGGCGTCCGCCTTCTCCCTCATCCGCCGCGCCCGCGCCGAGGGCGCGATCGTCCATGCCCACACCGGCCACGCCGCCGGCGCGGCCGCCTGGGCGTCCTGGGCCGGCGTGCCCGTCGTCTCCCATCGCCGCGTGGACTTCCCGGTGAAAGGCCTCAGCGCACGCTGGAAATACGGCGCAGCGGGCAAGGTCGTCTGCGTGTCGAAGGCCATCGCGGAGATCATGAAGGCCGCCGGCACGCCGGGAAGCAAGCTCGCCGTGGTCCCCGATGGCCTGCCCGTGACCGCGGAGGAGAGCAAGTGGGCCGGCGTCGACCCCGCGCGCTTCGCCCCGCCGACGGCCGAGCGGCGCGCGGCCTGCCGCCGCGAGCTCGCCGCGGAGTTCAACTTCCCCCAGGACGCGCTCCTGATCGGCAACCTCGCCGCCCTCGTGCCGCACAAGGACCACGCCGCTTTGCTCGCCGCGGCCGTCATCGTCCTCCTCCAGCGTCCGAAGGTGAAGTTCCTCATCGCCGGGCGCGGCCCCGAGGAGGAGGCCCTCTTCGAGAGCATCAAGCGCATGGGTTTGTTGGGCAAAGTGATCCTCCTGGGGCACCGCGAGGATCCGGTCGCGCTGTTGAAGGCGCTGGACATCTACGTCCAATCTTCGTGGGGCGAGGGCATGGGCTCGGTCCTCATCGAGGCGGCCGCGTGCGGCGTGCCGATCGCCGCCACGACGGCCGGCGGCATCCCCGAGGTCGTCGAGAACGGCGAGACGGGACTCCTCGTCGCGCCGCGCAACCCCGAGGCGATGGCGAACAACCTGATCCGCCTGATCGACGACGGGTCTTTGCGCCTGCGTTTAGCGGCCGAAGGCCGCAAAAAACTGGGCCGTTTTGGTTTGACCCGCATGGCCAACGAGATGGAGAAGATCTACGATGCCCTCTCTTAGCGCGATCTTGATCGCCAAGAACGAAGAGAGGGACCTTCCGGGGTGCCTGGACTCGTTGAAGGGATTGGTGAAGGAGATCGTCGTGGTGGTGTCGGACGACACCACGGACGGCACCGAAGAGGTCGCGAAGCGATACGGCGCCAAGACTCTGCGCCGTCCGTTCGACGACTACGCCCGCATGCGGCAGAAAAGTTTAGATGTCGCCGAAGGCGACTGGTGTTTATGGATCGATCCGGACGAAAGGGTGACTCCGTCGCTCGCCGACGAGATCCGTGGGGCCCTTTCAGCGAATCCTCCATTCGTTGCCGTTGATATTCCGTTCTCCGTCCGCTTTTTAGGCCGCGAGATGCGCTGGGGCGGCCTCGGCCACGAGTCCCACATCCGTTTGTTCCGTCGCGACAAAGCCCGTTTCACCGGCGGCGCCCTCCACGAGAGCCTGATCATCGACGGCCCCGTCTCGGCGTTCTCCGGCAAGATATTCCATGAGCCGTACCGCGACATCCCCGACTACCTCTCGAAGCTGGACCGCTACACGACCCTGGCGGCGCAGAAACGCTTCGACGCCGGCAAGCGCTTCTACTTCTTCCAGCACCTGATCCTGCCTTGGGAGTTCTTCGCCCGCGTCTTCCTCAAGCTCGGTTTTCTCGACGGGTACCAGGGCCTGGTCTGGGCCGGCCTGTCGGCTTTCCACAGCTGGCTCAAATATGTGAAACTGGGTCGGATGCGGAAAGAGAAAAAATCATGATCGAGGTCCTGTCCGCCGTCGGAGCCGTCGCCGCCGCGGGCCTCAGCGCCCGCTGGAACTGGTGGCGCCCCGCCGTGTCCGGCGGCATGCCGGTCCTGATGTACCACAAGATCGGGGACTACCCCCCCGGCTCCGGCCTCAAGAAGCTCTGGGTCACGGCCGCCGACTTCCGCAAGCAGCTGCGGTACCTCAAGGACCACGGCTACACCGCCGTCGATTTCCGCGACTGGCGTGACGCCGAGAAGGGCGTGAAGCCCCTGCCCGAGAAGCCCGTGATGATCACCTTCGACGACGGGTACATGAACAACTACACCGAGGCCTTCCCCCTGCTCAAGGAGTTCGGGATGAAGGCCTGCGTCTTCCTCGTCTACGAGACGATGGAGCACCACAACGGCTGGCACGACCCGAAGACCGAGCCGTGGCTGAAGATGCTGACCTGGGCGCAGATCAAGGAGATGCAGGACTCCGGGCTCGTCGAGTTCGGCTCGCACACGATGCGCCACCGAAACCTCGCCGAGATCCCCTTGGACGAGGTCCGCTGGGAGCTCACGGAGAGCAAGGCTCGCCTGGAGGAGAAGCTCGGCCGCGAGATGGTCGGCTTCGCCTATCCGTACGGCTCCGGCGCGTACAAGGCCGACGTGCGCCGGGCCGCGCTCGACGCCGGCTACCGGTTCGATTTCTCCATCAAGCAGGGCATATCGTCGCTTCCTTGGGCCCGGGAGAAGGAGGCGGTCCGCCGGCTCCTCGTCCGCGGCGACGACAACATGTTCGACTTCCACCTGAACATGACGCGGGGCAAGGCCCGGTTCTGATGGACATCGCCGCCCCCCGCTCGATCCTCGTCGTCCAATTGCGCCGCCTCGGCGACGTAATCCTGACGACGCCGGCCCTCGAGGCGCTGAAGAAGAGATACCCCGAGGCGAAGCTCGACTTCCTCGTCGAGGCTCCCGGCGCCGAGGCCGTGGCCGGCCAGCCGGCCATCGACGAGGTCCTCGTCTACGACGCCGAGGACGCCTTGGGCGCGCTGCGCTGGGCGCTGAAGGTCCGCGCCCGCCGCTACGACTGGGTGATCGACTTCCTCGCCAACCCGCGCACGGCCCTGCTGACCGCGCTGTCGGGCGCCAAGGTGAAGGCGGGCCCCGCGCACGTGGCGCGCCGCTGGGCGTACAACGTCCGCATGGTCCAGTCCCCGCAGGCCTGCTACGCCGCCCTCGAGAAGGTGCGCTGGCTCGCCCCGCTCGGGGTGGCGCCGTCTGACGCCCCCGAGCTTCCCCGTCTGATGCTGGCCCAGCGGCCGATGAAGGTCGAGAACGTCGTCGGCCTCGTGCCCCCCTCGCGCAAGGAGACCCGGCGCTGGCCCGCGCCGTCCTACGCCCGCCTCGGCCGCCTGCTGCGCGACAAGCACGGCTGCCGGCTCAAGGTGTTCTGGGGGCCGGGCGAGAAGGCCCTGGCCGACGAGGTGGTGCGCGGCATCGGCGCGGGCGCCTTCGCCATCGAGGAGACGCGCGGCATCTCGGACCTCGCCCGCGAGCTCGCCTCCTGCCGCGTCGTGGTCGGCAACTGCGCCGGGCCCAAGCACGTGGCCCTGGCCCTCGGCGTGCCCACCGTGACCATCCACGGCTCCTCGGACCCGGCGTCATGGACGCCCGTCCATCCCGACCACCTCGCCGTGCGCCTCGACGAGCTGCCGTGCATCGGCTGCCGCTCGAACGACTGCCCGTACAACCTCGAGTGCATGCGCCAGCTCCCCGCCGAGCGGGTCCTGCCCGCCGTCGAGCGGCTGCTCGAACGCACGGAGGCCCGCGCGTGACGACCTGGGCCAAGCGCCGCGAGCGCCTGAAGTCGTCGCTGGGCGGCCGCGCCCTGCTCGGCGCGGCGTCGTTGGCCTACGGCGCCGGCGTGATGGCGCGCCGCGGGCTGTACGCCGCGGGCGTGCTCAAGCGCAAGCGCATCAAGGCCAAGGTCGTCTGCATCGGGAACCTGACCGTCGGCGGCACCGGCAAGACGCCCGCCGTGCTCCTGGCGGCCGAGACCTTGCGCAAGCGCGGCCACGACGTCTCGATCGTCTCGCGCGGCTACGGCCGGACGGCCGCCGCCAAGGAGGTGTCCGTCCTCCTCGACGGACGCCATACCGACTGGCGCGAGTGCGGCGACGAGCCCTGGATGATCCATCAGTCCCTCCAGGGCCAGGGCATCCCCGTCCTGGTCTGCCCCGACCGGGCCAAGGCCGGCGAGCTCGCCGTCGAGATGTACGGCAGCCGGGTCGTCATCCTCGACGACGGCTTCCAGCACCTGCGCCTCCACCGCGACCTGGACGTCGTCCTCGTCAACGCGCGCGACCCCTTCGGCGGGCGACGCCTGCTGCCCCTCGGGGACCTGCGGGAGCCGCTGTCGGCGCTCACGCGCGCGGGGATGGTCGTCATCACCCACGCCGACCGCGTCACGGCGGCCGAGCTCACGCGCCTGCGCGAGGACATCGACGCGCTTCATCCGGGCGTGACCATCGTGGAATCCGCGCACAAGGCCGACCATCTCCTCGACGTGAAGACCGAGGCCCGGCACCCCCTCCACCATCTCAAGGGCAAGGCCGTCGTGGCCCTCTCCGGCATCGGCGACCCGCTCTCCTTCGAGACCCAGCTCGAGTCTCTGGGCATCACGGTCGCGCAGTCCTGGCGGTTCCCCGACCATCATCCGTACACGAGCCGCGAGCTGAAGTCCATCGAGGACCTCCGCGGCGGCCTGCCGGTCGTCACGACGCACAAGGACTTCGTCCGCTTGACCGACGACTGGCGCGAGCGGCTCTCCGGCGAGGTGTTCGTCCTCGGCATCAAGCTCGAGCTCCTGAAGGGCCGCAACGCGTGGCTGGACGCGCTCGAGTCCCTGGCCGGGGGGAAGCGCAAGTGAGGGCCCTCGCCCTGGCGCTGTGCGCGGCGCTCGCGGCCTGCGGCGTCCACCGCCGCCCCACCGACCCGCTGCCGATGGCCGCGGCGCCGACCGAGTCCGCCCCGGTCCTCGTCGACCAGAGCACGGTCCCGGTCAGCGCGGCGCTCGAGGCGCCGGAGCCGGAGCCCGCGCCCGTCGCGGCGCTCCCGTCGGCCGCGCCGAAGACGCTCCCCGCTCCCGCGCCGCTCAAACCGCGGGTCTGGGGCCGGGTGGCGATCACCACCGCGATCGTCTCCCCCTCCCAGCTGATCGGCCCGCGGGTCGCCTATTCTCCCGAGTACAAGCCGCTGCCCGTCTTCCCCGAGAAGCTCGTCTTCGAGATGTCCTGGGGCCTGCTGTCGGTGGGCGAGGCCACTCTCGGCGTGGACAAGATCGTGATGTTCAACGGCCGCCCCGCCTACCACCTCGTCAGCGAGGCGCGCTCGAACTCCTTCTGCGACACCTTCTACGTCGTCCGCGACCTCAACGAGTCCTGGCTCGACGCGCGCACCTTGACCTCGCTGGGCTACTCGAAGAAGGTCCGCGAGGGCAAGTTCTTCCGCGACGAGTGGGTGCTGTACGACCGCGACGCCGGGACCTTCGTCAACCGCCGGGTGAACAAGGACGGCAGCTTCAACGTGCGCGTGGGCACCATCCCGGCGCAGGTCCAGGACATCCTCTCCAGCATCTACTTCGTGCGCGCCCAGCCCCTGCCCGACGGGACCGAGCTGAAGGTGCACGTGAACACCCCCGACAACTGGCCCCTGGCCATCAAGGTCATGAAGCGGGAGCGCCTCAAGGTCCCCGCGGGGAAGTTCCCCTCCGTCATCGTCGAGCCGATGATGATCCGGGAGGGCATCTTCGTGCAGAAGGGCAAGCGCCTGCGGCTGTGGTTCTCCGACGACCCTCAGAAGCGCATGCTGATGATGAAGGCCGAGGTCTTCTTCGGCAACGTCACGGCGGCGCTCCGAGAAATGTTATGATCAACACCCGTACGATGCCCCCCAGGCTCCCCGAGCGCAAAGAGCTTCTACGGACCATCGCCCGATTCTCGGGGCGCCGCGTCCTCGTCGTCGGCGACCTCATGCTCGACCAGTACGTGCGCGGCGCGGTCGGCCGCATCTCCCCCGAAGCACCCGTCCCCGTCGTGCGCGTCACCGGCGAGTCGCACATCCCGGGCGGAGCCGGGAACGTCGTCAACAACCTCGCCTCGCTCGGCGCGAAGGTGTCCGTCCTCGGGGTCATCGGCGAGGACGACGCGGGCGCCCGCCTCGTCGAGCACTTCCGCGGCCGCGGCGTGAACGTCGAGGGCGTGTGCGTCGACGTCGAGCGGCAGACCACGCAGAAGTGCCGCGTCATCGCCGAGCGCCAGCAGGTCGTGCGCTTCGACCGGGAGACCTCCGGGCCGTTGTCCCACGCGACCGAGTCCCGCCTGCTCGCCAGCCTCGACGCCGAGCTGCCCGACGCCGACGCCGTCATCCTCTCGGACTACGGCAAGGGCGTCATCAATCCCCGCGTGCTCTCGCGCGCGATCGGGGCCGCCCGCCGTCGCGGCATCCCGGTCACCGTCGACCCGAAGCCCGAGCACTTCCGCCTGTACAAGGGCGTCACCTGCGTGACGCCGAACACCTCCGAGGCCTGGGCCTGCATGCGGCGGGACGCGAAGCCGGGCTCGGACGCGATCGACGCCCTCGGCGCCGACATCCTGAAGGTGCTCAAGAGCCGCTCCGTGCTGATCACCCGCGGGCCCGACGGCATGAGCCTGTTCGAGGAAGGCCGCAGGCCCCGGATCACCCACATCCCCACCCAGGCGCGCGAGGTGTTCGACGTGTCCGGCGCGGGCGACACCGTGATCTCCACCTTGACTCTCGCGCTGGCCGCCGGGGCCCCTCTTCGTAGAGCCGCGGCGCTCGCCAACCACGCGGCCGGCATCGTCGTCGCCAAGCTCGGCACCGCGACGACCGACGCCAAGGAGCTCGCGCGAGCGATCAGATGAGCGACTGCCTGACCGTCATCCCCGCCCGGCTCGGCTCGACGCGCTTCCCTCGCAAGGTGCTGGCGAGGCTCGCCGGCCGCACCATGATCGAATGGTGCTGGCGCGCCGCCAAGGCCGCGAAGCTCGGTCCCGTGCTGGTGGCCGTGGATTCCCGCGAGGTCGCCGACGAGGTCGAGCGCTTCGGCGGGGAGTTCGTGATGACGCGTCCCTCGCTGCCGTCGGGCTCGGACCGCGTCTGGGCCGCGGCGAGGGGCCGGCGCGAACCCGTCATCCTGAATTATCAGGGCGACATGCCGCTGCTCAAGCCCTCGACCCTTCGCGCGACCGTGAAAGCCCTCTCGAAGGGCGCGGACATCGCCACCTCGGTGATCGCCCTGGGCGACGCGGCGCGGCGCGACGACCGGAACGTCGTGAAGGCCGTTCTGGCGAAGAATGGCCGCTGCCTCTACTTCTCCCGCGCGCCGGTGAGCTCGTGGGAGCACCTGGGACTGTACGCCTACCGCCGCGCGGCGCTGAAGCGCTTCGTGTCGATGTCCCCCTCGCCGCTCGAGAAGTCCGAGAAGCTCGAGCAGCTCCGGGCCCTGGAGGACGGCATGGTCATCAGCGCCGCCGTCGTCCGGGAGCGCCCGGTCGCCGTGGACGTCCCCTCCGATCTAAGACGCGCCGAGACCATGTTGCGCCGAGGACTAAAATGACCACCAAGTACATCTTCGTGACGGGCGGTGTCGTGAGCTCGCTGGGCAAGGGCATCACCGCCTCCTCGCTGGGCAAGCTCCTCCAGTCCCGCGGCCTGCAGGTGACGATGCTGAAGTGCGACCCGTACATCAACGTCGACCCGGGCACGATGAACCCGTTCCAGCACGGCGAGGTGTTCGTCACCGAGGACGGCGCCGAGACCGACCTCGACCTCGGCCACTACGAGCGCTTCCTCAACAAGGAGATGCACCACTTCAACAACTTCACGGCGGGCAAGGTCTACGAGACCGTGATCGCCCGCGAGCGCCGCGGCGACTTCCTGGGCACGACCGTCCAGGTCATCCCCCACATCACCGACGAGATCAAGAACCGCTTCCGCGCCGCGGCGAAGGGCGCCGACATCGCGATCATCGAGATCGGCGGGACCGTCGGCGACATCGAGAGCCTCCCGTTCATGGAGGCCGCGCGCCAGATGGGCCTCGAGGCGGGCCGCGAGAACTCGCTGTACGTGCACGTGACCCTCATCCCGTTCATCAAGGCCTCCGAGGAGCTCAAGACGAAGCCGACCCAGCATTCCGTGCAGAAGCTGCGGGAGATCGGCATCGCCCCGGACGTCCTCGTCTGCCGCTCCGAGAAGCCGGTCGACGCGAACATGAAGGCGAAGCTCTCCATGTTCTGCTCGGTGCCCAAGGAGTCCGTCATCGAGGCGCCCGACGTCGACAGCATCTACGAGGTCCCGATGGTGTTCCACAAGCAGGGGCTCGACGACCAGATCATGATGCTGCTGCGCCTGCGCACCCAGTCCAAGGACCTCGACAGCTGGAACGAGGTGGTGCGCCGCCTGAAGGCCCCGAAGCGCGAGATCGTCGTGGCGCTCGCGGGCAAGTACACCGACTACAAGGACGCCTACAAGTCCGTCAACGAGGCCCTCGTCCACGGCGGCATCGCCAACGAGGCCAAGGTCAAGATCCGCTTCCTGGACACGACGGATCCCAAGATCCACGAGCAGCTCGAGGGCGTGCACGGCATCCTCGTCCCCGGCGGCTTCGGCGACCGCGGCATCGAGGGCAAGATCCGCGTGGCCCAGCTCGCCCGCGAGAAGAAGATCCCCTACTTCGGCCTCTGCCTGGGCCTGCAGATCGCGGTCATCGAGTTCTCCCGCAACGTGCTGAAGCTCAACGGCGCCCACTCCACCGAGTTCGACCAGAAGTCCCGCTATCCCGTCATCGACCTCCTGCCCGAGCAGAAGACCGTCAAGGACAAGGGGGCCACGATGCGCCTGGGCACCTACGAGTGCACGCTCAAGAAAGGGAGCCTCGCGCACAAGGCCTACGGGGCCCTGAACATCTCGGAGCGGCACCGGCACCGCTTCGAGGTCAACAACAAGTTCCGCAAGCTCCTCGAGGACGCGGGCCTGACGATCGCCGGGCTCCACGCCCCCAAGAACCTCGTGGAGATCGTCGAGCTCAAGGACCACCCGTGGTTCGTGGCGTGCCAGTTCCACCCCGAGTTCAAGAGCCGCCCCGAGGCGCCGCACCCCCTGTTCCGGGACTTCGTCGCCGCGTGCGTCGAGCGCGCCGAGACCCACGGACGGAATCCCATCCATGCGTGAGAACATCGTCAAGGTCGGCCAGGTCCGCTTCGGCAACGACCTCCCGGTCGCCTTCATCGGCGGCCCCTGCGTCATCGAGTCCGAGTCCCTGCTGCGCACCGTCGGCCGCGCCCTGAAGAAGGCGGCCGGAAAGCAGGGCTTCGTGCTCAAGGCGTCCTACGACAAGGCCAACCGCACCTCGGTCAAGTCGTACCGCGGCCCGGGCATGGAGGAAGGCCTGAGGACCTTGGCCAAGGTGGCCGCCGAGCTGGGCGTTC
Source organism: Elusimicrobiota bacterium (assembly GCA_016191335.1). GTDB lineage: Bacteria > Elusimicrobiota > Elusimicrobia > UBA1565 > UBA9628 > GWA2-66-18. The sequence goes on from JACPOW010000040.1 coordinate 22,474, forward strand.
CCTGCGTGACGGACGTGCACGAGCCGCAGCACGCCGCGATCGCCGCGCGGTACGTGGACATGCTCCAGGTCCCGGCGTTCCTCAGCCGCCAGACCGACCTCCTCGTCGCGTGCGGCCGCACGGGCAAGGCCGTCAACGTGAAGAAGGGCCAGTTCCTGTCGCCGCACGACATGAAGCACGCGGTCGAGAAGATCCTCTCGACGGGCAACCGCAACATACTCCTCACCGAGCGCGGCGCGTCCTTCGGCTACGGCAACCTGGTGGTGGACATGCGCTCTTACGAGATCATGCGCTCGTTCGGCTTCCCCGTGGTCCACGACGCGACGCATTGCGTGCAGCTGCCCGGAGGCAACGGCGCGACCACCGGCGGCCAGCGCCAGTTCGTGCGCCCAATCGCCCGCGCGGCGGCCGCGGTCGGCGTCGCGGGCGTCTTCTTCGAGACGCATCCGAACCCGGACAAGGCGCTGTCCGACGGGCCCAACGCCCTGGCGCTCGCGGACGTCCCCTCGTTCCTGCGCGAGGTCCGGCGCTTCGACGCGCTGTCCAAGGAGCTCCGATGAGCCAGCCCCACCAGCCCCAGCAACCGAAGAAATCCAAGAAGGCGGCCGCCCAGGAGGCGCTGATCTCCCCGCCGTGGTTCCCCGACGCCCAGTGGCATCTGCGCACCCTCGGCGTGATCTACGGCGTTCTGATCGTCGCCTACTTCGGGATCTCCCACGCGCTGAGCCGCCTGCCCAAGCCCTACCAGCTGCGCCGCATCCCGATGGAGATGACGCCGTGGCTGCACCCGGGCGGCAAGGTGCATCTTCCCGAGGAGCAGCTCAAGGCCCCTCCGGACGACGCGCCGGCCGCGACCACCAAGAAGTGAGATGCGCTACGCTCTCGCGGCGCTCCTGCTCGCCGGCTCGGCCTGCGGCCGGAGCGGCGAGGCGGAGCGCGAGGAGCGGCGCCAGGTGATGGAGGGCCTGACCCTCAGCCAGTCGGACAGAGGCGAGCCCTCGTGGACGCTCAAGTCCTCGCGCGCCGTCCTGCGCGAGGACGCCAAGCTCGCGACCTTGACCGAGCCCGTGATGGAGTTCTACAAGAAGGGCAAGGCCGTCTCCCGCGTCACCGCGCTCTCCGGGGAGGTCGACACCGAGAGCCACGGCGTGAGGCTCTCCTCCTCGGTCGTGCTCGACTCCTTCGACGACCGCTCGCGCCTGACCACCACCGAGCTGTTCTACGACTCGGCGCGGGGCCGCTTCACGACCACCGCCGACATCCTGGTCAAGCGCCCCGAGGGCGTGCTGCGCGGCCGCGGGCTCGAGGCCAAGCCCGACCTCTCCGAGATCCGCATCTTCAACCAGAGCTCGACCTTGAGCGGGAGATCCCGTTGAGCGCCCTGCTCCTCTGGCTCCTCCTCGCCGGCCCGGCCGCGGCCGCCGACGCTCCTCCCCCCGCCTCCGTCGCGGGCAGCGTCGTGCGCAGCAAGGAGTGGGTGATCCGCCGCGGCGATAACAAGGAGGAAGAGTTCATCGGAGAGGTCCGCTATCAGTCCGCCGGCACCCGCCTGACCAGCGACTGGGCCCTCTTCAAGCACGCCGACCGCTCCTGGCAGGCCCGCGGCGCGGTCTCGGTCCGGCGCGAGACGAAGGACGGCTCCGTGCTCGAGGCCAAGGGCGAACGGGCGGGGCACAGCGAGGAGACCAAGCGCGGCTATCTCGATCCCGTCCCCGGCGAGCGCGTCCGGTTCACGCGCACGGCGCCGGGCCTGGAGCCCGACCACGGCGAGAGCGGCCGCGTCACCTGGAACGGCGAGAAGCGCGTGACCATGTCCGGCGGGGCGAAGGTCTGGGGCCCGCGCCTAGAGCTCGCCGCGGACGAGGCCGTCTACGAGAAGGCCGAGGGCCGCCTGACCCTCAACGGCGGACGCCCCGTCCTGCGCAAGGTCGAGGGCGAGTGGACCACCGCGCTCAAGGCCGACCAGGTCGTCGCGACCGAGTCCCCGCGCCGCATCGAGGCCCGCGGCCGGGTCACCGGCTGGATGATATTCAAGGACCGGGACAAGCTCAAGGAGCTCGCCCAATGAAGCTCGAAGCCAAGGACATACGGAAGACCTACGGCGAGCGCATGGTCGTCAAAGGCGTCTCGCTCTCCGTGTCGTCGGGGGAGATCGTCGGCCTGCTGGGCCCCAACGGCGCCGGCAAGACCACCTCGTTCTACAGCCTCGCGGGCTTCGTGACGCCCGAGGACGGGAAGATCCTCCTCGACGGCGACGACGTGACCTCCCTGCCGATGTACGAGCGCGCCCGCCGGGGCCTCGGCTACCTCGCGCAGGAGCCGACGGTGTTCAAGGGCTTGACGGTCGAGGAGAACCTCCGCGCCGTCATCGAGCGCTCAACGGCGGGCAAGGTCGAGCAGATGCGCCGGGTGAAGGGCCTGCTCGAGGAGTTCGGCCTGTGGGACATGCGCCGCCAGAAGGCCTGGACCCTGTCCGGCGGCGAGAAGCGCCGCCTCGAGGTGGCGCGCTGCATGATCGGAAACCCCAAGCTCATCCTGCTCGACGAGCCCTTCGTCGGCATCGACCCGATCACGGTCGGGGAGCTCAAGGGCATCATCCGCAAGCTCGTCGCCCAGGGCATCGGCGTGCTGATCACGGACCACAACGTCCGCGAGACCCTGCCGATCATCGACCGGGCCTACCTGATCTTCGACGGGCGCATCATCGTCGAGGGCACGGCCAAGCACCTGATCGACGACGCCCAGGCGCGCGAGCTCTACCTGGGCAACGACTTCAAGATCTAGGCCGCCGCCGTCTCACGCTGCCCCGCGGCGAACACGAAGGTCAGCCCGTGCACGGCCCCCCCCGCCCGCTTGGTCAGCTCCGGCAAGGTCTCCGCGTGATCGATCACTCGCCCGCTCTTGTCCACCGTCACCCAGTATCCTGCGTACTGCTCCAGCACCGCCCATATCTGTTGTCCCATGGGGACAATCTACGACTCCCGCGTTTCGAAGTTGTTACGGGGTCAGGCACGCAAATTCGTTGAATTCCTGGTGCGAAGATTTCGACGAATTTGCGTGCCTGACCCCGGATGCGCCGTGTCCTAGGTGAAGGACTCGAGGTGGGCGGTCAGGCCGGCGCGGCGGGCGAGGGAGACTGCGGAGTCGAAGAGCTTCTCGGCCTCGGCGGTGCGGCCGCGGGCGTGGAGGACCTCGGCGAGGGATTTTCGCGCGAGGACGAGGCCGCGGTCCTCGCCGCCGCCGGCGAAGGCGGCCAGCGCGGCGCGGTAATGGCGCTCGGCCTGGGGCAGGCGGCCGCGGCGCTGGTGGATCTGGCCCAGGCCCCAGTCCACGAAGGCGAGGTCGACGCGGTCGTCGAGGCCGGCGTAGAGCTTGTAGGAGGCGCGGTAGTTCTTCTCGGCCTCGTCGAGCAGCCCCATCTGGCGGAGGCAGTTGGCCAGGCCGCAGTGGGCGTAGGCGCGGCCGAACAGGTCGGGGCCGGCCTTGAGGCGCTTGCCCGCCTCGACGTAGGCGCGACGCGCCTCGGGGAACAGGCCGCGGACGCGGGCTATCCCGCCCAGGCCGAACAGGGCGTAAGCCTCGCCCTCGGCGTCGCGGCCGCGGCGGAAGGCGGCGAGCGAGTCCTTGAAATCGCGGTGCGAGCCGGCGAGGTCGCCGGAGAAGCGGCGGGAGCCGGCGACCGCCCAGAGCAGGAAGCCGACGGCGGACCAGTCCCGGCGCGCGCGCGCCTTGGCCAGCATCGGCAGCAGCGCCTTGAGCGCGGGGCGGTGGCGGCTCTCCGCGCGCAGGACGAGCGCGTCCTCGAGGGCCAAGGTCTCCCGGTCGGCGCCGGGTACGCGGCGGGCGCGGGCCAGGGCGCGACGGGCCTCGGCGACGGCGCCCAGGCTGCGCGCGCAGCGGGCGAGCCCGAGCCAGGCGTCGAAGGCGAGGTCGCGGTCCGCCGGGTCGACGAGGCGGAGCGCGGCGCGGTATTCGCCGCCCGCGCGGCCGAAGTAGCCCTGCCCCCGCAGCGCCTCCCCCAGGATCAGCCGGCGCTCGGCCTCGAGCGGCGCGGGGACGGGGGCCTTGAGCAAGGCGAGGGCGCGGTCCGGACGGCCCAGGGCGCACAGCTCGCGGGCGGATTCGAGGCGGGAGAAGGGATCGTTCACCGCGGGATTATAGCAATCCCGGCCGCGCTCACTCGCAGCTCGTCCCTTCGGCGGCGCACTTCGCGCGGCGGCTCGCGGTCGCGGCGCGCTCCTTCGCGGCCTTCTCGTCGGCGAGCCACTTGGCGTTCTTCTTGGCGCGGTCGGCGACGGAGCCGCTGTGGTTCGGGTCGTCGAGGTCGAGCTTCAGCGCCCACAGCCAGTCCTGGGCGCGCTGGAACGAGGTGACCGTCGCGCCGCCGGGATAGCCGGCCTTCACCGCGAGCGCGCGGCCGTACTTGTCGGCGTCGTCCTCCATCGGCTGCTGGATGGGGTTCAGGGCGGCCTGGAGCTTGGGGGCGGAGTCCTTGAAGAAGCGCTGGACCGTCACGTTCGTGGGCTCCCCGTCGGGCACCGTGTTCGTCGCCTCCCACTCCGAGTAAAGCTTGTCGATCAGGCGCGACTTCTCCTTCTCCAGCTTCTCCGCGTGGCCGAGGGCGAGGTGCCCGATCTCGTGGGCGATGAACATCGCGGCCTCGGGCTGGTCGGCCATCGTGTACAGGGCGTTCGTGGTGTAGATGAGGTCGTTGGCGCTGTGGTCGACGCCGCCGATGGTCCGGCCCGGGGAGTTCATCCCCATCCCGGCGGAGAAGGCGGCGGCCGGGGAGCCGGCGATCACCGCGTTGTTGAGGTCGATGACGAAATCGGGGAGCTTCGCGTAGGGGACCTTCTTGCCCTCGACGTCCACCCCCTCGCGGGCCGAGGCCATCAGCTTGGCGACGATCTCGTTGGCCCTGGCGCGCAGGTCGGCCTCGTTCTTGCCCCAGTCGCCGCTCGAATGCGGGCTCTGGGTCCCGGGCGTGGCGGGGGTGGGAGCGGCGAGGGCGGAGGAGGCGGCCGACAGGAGGAGGAACGCGGCGGCGAGGCGGGCGGTCGAGGGGGCGCTCATGAGGCCAGTATAGGCCCGGTTCCTCCCCCGCGCCAGCCTCCCGGCGGCTTTCTTATTGAAATATTATCTCAATAAGAGTATACTGTGGGCATGACCTTGGAGGCCCTGCCGTTCGACGTCCCGGTGAAGGTGCTCGGCTACGCCGCCCTCTCGGTCTTCGACAAGGACCGCCTCTCCGGGCTGGGCCTGCGCCCCGGGGTCTCCGTGGTCAAGATCCTGAAGACCCCCCTCCAGGACCCCGTCGAGTGCCTCGTCGGCTCCCAGCTGCTGGCCATCGAGGCCCGCCTGCTTCCGCACATCCGCGTGGAGGCCCTGTGAAACGCACCGTGGCGCTGGCCGGACGGCCGAACACGGGCAAGACCACCTTGTTCAACGCGCTGACGGGCCTGCGCCACCGCGCCGCGAACTTCGCGGGCTGCACCGTGGAGAAGGCCACCGGCACCATGCGCGCCTCGGGCGGCGAGGTCGAGGTCGTGGACCTGCCGGGCACCTTCAGCATGGTGCCGCAGACCGAGGACGAGCAGGTCTCCTTCCGCTTCCTCTCCGAATGCGCCGACTCGAACGACGACCTGCTCGTCCTGTGCGTCGCCGAGGCGAGCAACCTCGACAACGACCTCGTCCTCCCCGCCGGCCTCAAGGCCGCCGGGTACCCCGTGGCCCTCGCCGTCAACATGATCGACGAGGCCCGCCTCAACGGGATCAAGCTCGACGCGGCCGAGCTCTCGGGCCGCCTCGGCATGCCCGTCGCCCTCGTCTCGGCGCGCACCGGGGAGGGCGTCGACAAGCTCGACGGCCTCCTGAGCCCGCCGCCCCTGCGCGCGGACCTCTCGGAGGCGCTGGATTTCCGCCGCGCCACGAAGAAGCGCCTGCACGAGCTGCAGGACGAGGCCCTCGAGACGGCCCGGACGGCCGCCGCGGCCTCGGTGACCTGGCCCCACCGCTCGGTGCTCCCCATCGTCGCGCGCGCCATCCGCATCGACCGCGTCCTCCTCCACCCCGTCGCCGGCCCGGTGATCCTGACCGCGACGATGTTCGCGGTGTTCCAGGCGCTGTTCGTCGGGGCCGCGCCCATCATGGACCTCCTGTCGGGCCTGCTCGGCTCGCTGTCGGACATGCTGCGCGCCCGCCTGCCGGAGGGGGCCCTGTCGAGCCTGCTCTGCGACGGCGCCATCCCCGGCATCTCGGCCGTCGCCGTCTTCGTCCCCCAGATCGCGATCCTGTTCACGATGATCGGCTTCCTCGAGCAGAGCGGCTATCTCCCGCGCGCCGGGGCCATGGTGGACCGCGCCCTGCGCCCGTTCGGCCTCGACGGGCGCGTCTTCATCCCCTTCCTGTCGGGCTTCGCCTGCGCGATCCCCGGCGTGATGGCCGCGCGCACGATCCACAGCGAGAAGCGGCGCATCGTGACCATCCTGCTCACGCCGCTGATGACGTGCTCGGCCCGCATCCCGGTCTACACCTTGCTCATCACCGCCTTCGTCCCCGAGACCTTCCGGCCCATGGGGCTCAACGGGAAGGGCGTCGTCATGGCGGGGATGTACGCCTTCGGGATCGTGATGGCCCTGCTCCTGGCGCTTGCGATGAAGTTCACCTCTTTGCACGAGCTCCACCCGGCCCCCGCGACGGTCCTACCCCCCTACCGCATCCCCAGCGTCCGCGAGATGTTCCGCTACGTCTGGGCGCGCTGCTGGCACTTCCTCTCCCGCGCCGGCCAGGTCATCTTCACCTTGAGCCTCGTCCTGTGGGCGCTGGCGGCCTTCCCCCGCGACGCGGCGGTCATGGCCCCGCTCGAGGCCGAGCTCGCCGCCGTCCGCTCCGCCTCCCCGGCCGATCCCGCCCTCGAGAAGTCCGTGAAGGGCCGCATCGCGGCCGCGACCATCGAGGGCAGCGTCCTCGGCCGCACCGGCCGCCTGATCGAGCCCGTGTTCGCGCCGCTCGGCTGGGACTGGCGCGTGTCCATCGCCTCGCTGTCGGCGCTGGCCGCGCGCGAGGTGTTCGTGGGCACGCTCGGCACCATCTACGCGCTCGGCGGGGAGTCCGACGCCTCTGACGGCCTGGTGGCCGCCCTGCGCGCCGCGAGGAACGCCGACGGGACCCTCCGCTACGGCCTGCCGACGGCCGTGAGCCTGCTGATCTTCTTCGCGATCGCCCTGCAGTGCATGTCCACCATCGTCACCGTGCGCCGCGAGACGGGCAGCTGGAAGATCCCGGCGATGCAGTTCTCCTTCCTCTTCGGCCTCGCCTACCTGCTGTCCTTCGCCGGCTACCGCCTCGCCCTCGCCTTCCTCGTTTAATCGGTGCCAGGCCTACCGATGTTTGCGTTGCAGCCAGACCTCCCGTTATCGGGTCGATTCCGGTAGGTCTGGCACTTTTGCAAACATCGGTAGGCCTGGCACCATAGAAGCGCCGTTGACGCTCTCCTCTAGCCGCGGCGCTTGGCGAAGGACTCGATGAAGTCGGTCAAGGTCCGGACGTCCACGAGGGAGACCGCGTTGTAGAGGGAGACGCGCATGCCGCCGACGGCGCGGTGGCCCTTCATGCCGGTGATGCCTTCCTTCTCCCCCTCCAGGCAGAACAGGTCGTCGAGCTCGGGCGAGGGCGTGTGGAACACCGCGTTCATCAGGGACCGGCTCTCCTTCTCCACGGGGACGGTGTAGAAGCCCTTGAGGCGGTCGAGCGTCCCGTAGAGGAGCTCGGCCTTGGCCTGGTTGCGCTTCTCCATGCCGGCGGGGCCGCCGTTGGCCTTGATCCACTTGAGCTGGAGGCCGACGAGGTACACAGCGAAGGTGGGCGGGGTGTGGTAGATGGAACGCGCCTCGAGGTGCACGGCGTAGCTCAGGATGTCGGGGAGGTCCTTGCGCGCCGTCTTGAGCCAGTCGCGGTCCACCGCGATCAACGCGAGCCCCGCGGGGCCGAGGTTCTTCTGCGCGCCGGCGTATATTAAGGCGAATTTTGCCGCGTCCGTAGGACGCGACAAAATGTCCGAGCACATGTCGGCGACGAGCGGCACCCCCTTGGGGTCGGGCAGGGCCCGCCACTGGGTCCCGAAGAGCGTGTTGTTCGTCGTGATGTGCAGGTACGCGGCCTTGGGATCGAGCAGGAGCTCGTCCGGGCGCGGGAGGCGCGTGTGCTTGCCGTCGGGGCCCGCGGTGTCGCAGGCCGCGCGCGCCGCTCCGACGCGCCGGGCCTCCTCGTAGGCGAGGCGCGCCCAATGGCCGGTGACGGCGTAATCCGCCGAGCGGCCGGGCGGGAGGAAGTTCATCGGGAGCATCGCGAACTGCAGGCTCGCTCCCCCTTGCACCATGATCGCGCTGTGGCTCTTGGGCAGGCCCATCAATTCGGAGAAGAGGGACAGCGCCTCCTCGTGGACGCGGTCGTAGTCGGGGCCGCGGTGGCTGTGCTCGAGGATGGACAGGCCCGTCCCTTGAAAATCGAGCAGCTCCCGCTGGGCCTGCTCGAGGACCGGCAGGGGCAAGGTCGCGGGGCCGGCGTTGAAGTTGATCTTCCTCACGGCCGCGGCTCCTTGAGCAGGCCGGTCGCGGCCTCGGTCAGGATCCTCGTCGAGGAAGGCCCGATCGAGTTCGTCTCCTCGTAATGCCCCGGCCATCGCGGCAGCATCGACTTGCTCGGGCGGACCTTGAAGTCGTATTCGGGGACCATGTAGCCCAGCATGTCGTTAGCGAGGCCGACGAGCATCGGCACGGGCGCCTTGATCAGGTCGCGCAGGTAGGGGCCCTTGGGCGCGGCGGCGAGGTCGGGCACGGGCCCGTCCTTGGCGACGACGGGGCGGCCGAAGGAATACCGTCCGTCGTAGCCGCCGATGGCGAGCTCCGGGAACACCTCGCCCGGCATCCCCAAAAGGCGCGCGGGGCCGATGTCGAGGACCGAGACCTCGGTCTCGACCCAGGGGCGGTCCTTCTCCTTCAGGCCGAAGAGCAGTTGGCGCAGCGAGAGCGGCCACGCCCTCCAGGGCGCGAGCGCCTTGCCCTGCCGGGTGTACAGGACATGCCCTCCGGTCAGCGCCGAGAGGAACAGCAGGTAGCGCGAGTTCTCCACCGGCACGCGGGCCGTCGCCGCCCGGTACGAGAGGCCCCGCCCCCCGGGCGCGGTCTTGAGCGCGAGCGCCGCGTCGGCGACGGCGGCGCCGATGCGCGCGGTCTCGTAGAAGTTCTCCGTCTCCGTGTCCGGCGACATCAGGCCGCCGATCGCGCCGGTCAGGAACAGGCACTGGCCGCCGGTCTTCTCCTCGACGCGGGCGCACAGGGGCCCCGGGTAGTCCGCCGTCAGCAGCGTGTTCTCCCGTCCGATCACCTCGGGATGGCAGGACCAGTTCACGACCGTCGCGATGGCCTTCCCGTCGGCGCCCTTGAAGCGCAGCACGCTCAGGTTCGGGTCGATGACCTGGGGGTCGCGCAGGTCGCGGCACAGCCCGCGCGGGTCGAGCGTCCCGCGGCCGCCCGCGGCGGTCGCCGGCTTGAGCTGGCTCTCGAGCAGGCCCAGCGCATCGGCGACGCGGGCGTTGACGCGCGCCATGTAGCGGCGGTTGACCCCGGAGACGCCGATCATCGGGCCCCAGAGGCCGACCGTGTCGGGCCCGCTGTGGGTGTGGGTCGCGTGGACGAACAGGCTCCGGGACGGGTCGCCCTTCTCCCACAGCGCGCGCAGGGCCCGCGTGTCGTTGATGTAGAATCCGAGCAGGTCGAGGCCGACGAGGGCGACAGTCTTCTTCCCCTCGCGCAGGAGGACGACGCGCGCGTACAGCGGGTCGTGGACGCCCGTCGGCTTGCGTCCCTTCGCGCCGAACCCCGCGAGCCAGACCCTCTCCGTCTTGAGGTCGGGGGTGATGTCGACCTTGGCCGCCGCCGCCTCGAGCGCGCGCGCGGGCCGCGCGACGCAGGCCGCGAGCAGCGCGGCGAGGAGCAGGCGGCTCACGGCTGCGCCATCACCTTCTCGATCTTCTTGAACAGGCGCGCCGAGTCGAAAGGCTTGATGAGGTAATCGTCGGCGCCCGCACGGAACGCTTCCTCGACGTCGCCCATGCGGCCGAGGCCGGTGACCATGATGACCTTGAGCCTGGAGGTCTTGGGATCGGCCTTCAGCAGCTTGCACACGTCGAAGCCGGACATCCGGGGCAGCATCACGTCGAGCAGGACGAGGTCGAAGGACTCCTTGCGGGCGCGCGTCACGCCCTCCGCCCCCTCGAGGCAGGTCGCCACCTTGTGGCCCTTCGCGGTCAGCAGCGCGGCCAGGTTGTCGGCGATCTCGGGCTCGTCTTCGACGATCAGGATGCGCGCGGGGTTCATGACTTGGCCTCCGCCGAGGAGTAGTGGAGAGTCGCCGTCGCGCGGCCGTCCTCCTCCACGCGGAACTCGAGTATCTCCTGGACGGTGAGCTCGGCGGTGTTCACGCGCAGGTCCTGGTGCAGCTCCATGTGCACGAAATCCCGCACCTCTCCGACCAGGCCGTTGAGGCGGCCGACCTGCTCGCGCGTCATCTCGATCCAGGGCTTGAGCGGGGCGGGCAGCTCCCCGAACACCTCGGAGAGCAGGTTCAGCACGGTCATGTTGACCGCGGTGATCGGCGTGTTGAGCTCGTGCATCGCGAAGGAGAACAGGCGCCCGAACAGCGCCGCCTTTCGCCGGTACGCGGCCTGCGCCGCGAGGCCGGCGACGGCGGCCCCGGCCAGCGCGCCCGCGAGGAAGGCCGCCGCGAGGGTCATGCTCAGCCGCCGAACACGACGCGGGAGGCGGCCTTGTGGCGCTTGGCGAGGGCCACGTACTGACGCTCGCTGTCGCCGAGCATCTTCAGCTCGTCGGGCCGGAGCTTGCGCACGACCTTCCCCGGCGCGCCGAGCACGAGGACTCCGGGCGGGATCTTCGCCCCGGCCGGGATCAGCGCGCCGGCGCCGATGAGGGTCCGGGCCCCGACCGTCGCTTCCATGATGATGGCGCCCATCCCGACCAACACCTGGTCGCCCAGCCGGCAGCCGTGGAGGACGGCGCGATGGCCGACGGTGACGCCCTTGCCGATGACGGTCGGAGAGCCGTGCCGGGTGTGGATCACCGTCAGGTCCTGGATGTTGCTCCGGGCGCCGACCTTGATCTCGTCGATGTCGCCGCGCAGGACGCAGCCGGGGAACACCGAGGCGTCCTCCGCGAGCGTGACCTTGCCGATCACCTCGGCGGAATCGTGCACGAAGGCCTTCGGATGGATGCGCGGGGTCTTGCCGGAGAATGAACGGATCATGTGTTAGAATCTAGCACTCCACAGCCCCCCTTTCAATGACCAAGAGAGCCCCCCGGCGGTCCGATTTCCTCGTCCTCGGCAGCGGCATCGCGGGCCTTCTGACCGCGCACAAGCTGGCCCGCCTGGGCCGCGTCACCCTCGTCACGAAGAAGGAGGCGGCGGAGTCCAACACGAACTACGCCCAGGGCGGCATCGCGGCCGTCATGAGCGAGATCGACACCTTCGAGTCCCACGTGCGCGACACCTTGGTCGCCGGCGCGGGCATCTGCGACGAGGATGTGGTCCGGCTGACCGTTTCCGAGGCCCCCGCCCGCGTGCGCGAGCTCCAGGAGCTCGGCGTGCGCTTCTCCGAGCGGGAGGCCGTCGTGGACCTCGGCCTCGAGGCCGGGCACAGCCAGCGCCGGATCCTGCACGCGGGAGACATCACCGGGCGGGAGATCGAGCGGGCGCTCGTGGCGTCGGTGCGCCGCGACAAGAACGTGGACCTCATCGAGAACGCGCTGGCCGTGGACCTCCTCCTCGACAAGAGCGGCGCCTGCCGCGGGGCGTACGTGATGGACCGCGCCAGCGGCCGCATCGAGACGATCTCCGCCGAGGCGACGGTCCTGGCGACGGGCGGCGCCGGCAAGGTCTATCTCTACACCTCGAACCCCGACATCGCCACCGGCGACGGCATGGCCATGGCCTGGCGCGCCGGCGCGCGGATGGCGAACATGGAGTTCGTCCAGTTCCACCCGACCTGCCTCTATCACCCCCAAGCCAAGAGCTTCCTGTTGTCGGAGGCCCTCCGGGGCGAGGGAGGAAAGCTCATTTTGAAGGACGGGACGCGCTTCATGTCCCGGTACGACCGCCGCAAGGAGCTGGCGCCGAGGGACATCGTCGCGCGCGCCATCGACGCCGAGCTCAAGCGCACCGGCGACGAGTGCGTGTACCTCGACATGACCCATCATCCCCGGGCCTTCCTCAAATCCCGCTTCCCCAACATCTACGCCAAGGTGAAGTCCTTCGGCATCGACATGGCCGTGACCCCCATCCCCGCGGTCCCCGCCGCGCATTTCTTCTGCGGCGGGGTGCACACGGACACCTCGGGCCGCACCTCGGTTCCCCGCCTGTACGCCGTCGGCGAGACCGCGCACACCGGCCTCCACGGCGCCAACCGCCTGGCCTCGAACTCCCTGCTCGAGGGCTGCGTCTTCGCCCACCGCCTGGCCGAGCACCTGGCCTCGCCCGCGGCCCTCGGACCCGCCGCGCCCTTCACGCCCAAGCCCTGGAACCCGGGCCGGGCCGTGACCTCGGACGAGGCCGTCGTCATCTCGCAGAACTGGGACGAGATCCGCCAGCTGATGTGGAACTACGTCGGCATCGTGCGAACCGACAAGCGCCTCGACCGCGCGTGGGCGCGCCTGGAGCTCCTGCGCCGCGAGATCTCGGACTACTACTGGGACTTCCTCCCCACGCCCGACGTCGTCGAGCTGCGCAACATCGCCGACGTCGCGACGATGGTCATCCGCTCCGCCATGATGCGCAAGGAGTCCCGCGGCCTGCATTACACGCTCGACTACCCCAAGCCGAAGGCGGCGTGGCGGCGAGACACGTTCATCAAGCGGAAGCCGAACCGGCGCTGAAGCCGGTCCCCGTCTCCCTCCTCCCGAAGACCGCCTCCGAAGCCGCCTGATTGTGCGCGCGGCACAGCAGGCGTATGTTCCTCGGGTCGTCCGACCTTCCCCCCTTCGCGTAAGGCCGGAGGTGGTCGTACTCGATCCAATCCTTGGAGCCGCACACCGTGCCGTCGGGCTCGCGCCAGGCGCAGCGGCCCTCGTCACGGGCCCATACCGCGCTCTTGACCTTCGCCGGGATGTACCGGCCCGCGGCCCAGGCGCGCAGGAAGCGCGTGGGCAGGCGTTCGCCGTCATCCGGCGCGGGGGCCGGCGTCTCCGCGACGCACTCGGCCTTGGCGGCCTTCATCTCCAGGCGGCGCTGGGGATCCTTCCGGTCGAGATACTCTTCGAGCGCCTCCCGAATCAGGTCCTCAAGGCGTCCTTCGGGGTATTTGTGCCGGAGGATCTGGCGCGCCCGCTCGATGAGCTTGGCGACGACCGTCGCCGCGTCGAAGCCGACGCGAACGCGGTCCGCGGAGATGGGCGCCAGCTGCTGCCAGCCATTCTCCATTCGATTCGGCGTGTCCGCGGGGACGGGCAGGGCGGTGTCGACCTCCAATGCCTGAGGCGGCGCGGCGGTGACGACGAGAGGGTGGGCAGGATAATTCCTGACGGCGTCCGGCTGGGGCGCTTGCGGATAGCGCGCGGCGACCAACGCTTCGAGCTCCCGGCGGCTCTTGCCCGTCGCGGTCGCCAGCCATTCACCGACATTCGTCCGTTCGAGCCAAGGTGAAAGGACGACCAACGAGGACGCGGTGACCTTCTTTTGCGCGAGCGCCGCCATCGCCTCCGGGTACGCCCGGATCACCCGCGCGACGCGGATGCGCCGGTAGGCCTCCCCCTCCTCGAATCCCAAGGCCACGGTGCAGTACTCGTAGAGGGAGCGATGGCCTTCCTCCAGGCACAGCCGCCGTGCGTCGAATTCAGCGAGATGTTCGAGAAGCCTCAGCTCGTTGCGCCGCGAGTGATCCGCGAGGAATTTCGTCTCGCGCACGATCTCCGCGTCGGTGAGCCGTTCGCACTCGCTGAGCGCCGCCCCTTCTTTTCGATCCATGGAACCCTCCTGGCCGACCTCGACTGTTTCCGGAAACAGTCGGCGGCCTCACTTAACAGACGATCGACCCCCCGAAAAAGTTGCATGCCGTACACTTGTTCGATATGCCCGAAATGCTATACTCCCTTCCTGATGGACGTCATACGAGTCGTCGGCGCGCGCCAGCATAACCTCAAGAACGTCAGCCTGGACCTCCCCCGCGGCAAGATCGTGGTGGTGACCGGGCTGTCGGGCTCGGGGAAGTCCTCGCTCGCCTTCGACACGCTGTACGCCGAAGGCCAGCGCCGCTACGTCGAGTCCCTGTCGGCCTATGCCCGCCAGTTCCTGGAACTGATGGACAAGCCGGACGTGGACCTCATCGAGGGCCTGTCGCCCGCGATCGCCATCGAGCAGCGCAACCCGTCGCACAACCCCCGCTCGACCGTGGCGACCGTGACGGAGATCTACGATTATCTGCGCCTGCTGTACGCCCGCGTCGGCGCCCCGCACTGCCCCAACTGCCATAGCCCGATCAAGAAGCAGTCGGCCCAGGCCATCGTCAACGAGGTCATCCGCACCCGCGCCGGCCAATCGGTGTCGATCTTCGCGCCGTTAGTGCAGGCGCGCCCCGGCACGTATGAGGATTTGTACAAGCGCCTGCAGCGCTCGGGCTTCGTGACGGCAAGAACGAACAATGTCGTCCATGATCTGTCCTCTCCCCCCAAGCTGGATAGGTATAAAAAGCAGACGATCGAACTTTTCGTGGACAAGCTCAAAGTATCGAGCGACGAAAAGCAGCGGCTGAACGATTCCATCGAGATCGCGCTGAAGGAATCGCGCGGGCTCGTGCGCGTCGAGGGCCCCGGCGACTCCAACGGCGGCAGCCTCCACTCCGAGCACCATGCCTGTCCCAAGTGCGGCCTGAGCCTGCCCGAGATCGAGCCGCGGCTGTTCTCGTTCAATTCCCCGTACGGCGCCTGCGCCACCTGCGACGGCCTCGGGGTCAAGACGAACGTCGACGAGGACCGCATCATCCCGGACCCGACCAAGTCCATCGAGGAAGGGGCCATCGTCGCCTGGTCCGACCCGGTCACCACGCGCACCAACCGCTGGAAGAAGTCCTGGTCGGGCTACTACACCGAGATCCTCGAGCAGATCTGCGAGCAGTTCAACATCCCGTTGGATAAGCCGTGGAACAAGCTGACCGACAAGCAGCGGGACATCATCCTGCACGGCGGCGGCACCTACACGCCGTCCTGGGCCAAGAACCCCCAGGACTTCGAGGGCGTCATCGCGAACCTCGAGCGCCGCATCAAAGAATCGGAATCCGATTTCGTGAAGGGCGCCATCGCCGAGCGCTTCATGGGCCGCGCCCTGTGCCCGACCTGCAAGGGCGCGCGCCTGAAGGCGGAGGCGCTCGCGGTGAAGATCGGCGGCCTCGGCATCAACAAGATAGTCGAGATGTCCGTTGAGAACTCTCGGAAGTTCTTCAAAGACCTTAAATTGAGCGACACCGAAAGAACCATCGCTCGTCAGGTCATGAAAGAAATCGTGTCGCGCATCGATTTCCTGTCCGCCGTCGGCCTCGACTACCTGACGCTCGACCGCGCCTCGGAGACGCTCGCCGGCGGCGAGGCCCAGCGCATCCACCTCGCGACGCAGATCGGCTCGGGGCTCACGGGCGTGATGTACGTCCTGGACGAGCCGTCCATCGGCCTGCACCCAAGGGACAACACCCGGCTTTTGACGACCTTGCGCCGATTAAGGGACCTTGGGAATACCTTGATCGTCGTCGAGCATGACGAAGAGACCATCCGCTCCGCCGACTGGATCGTGGACCTCGGCCCCGGCGCCGGCGTCCACGGCGGACGCATCGTCGCCGAAGGGAAGATCGGCGATATTTTAAAGGCCAAGGAGTCCGTGACCGGCGCCTACCTGCGCGGCGAGGGCCTGCGCCCGCCGCTGTCGAAGGGGCGGCCGCCGAAAGGCTGGCTCAAGGTCCGGGGTGCTTCGCAGTTCAACCTGAAGGGCATCGACGTCGACGTCCCCCTCGGGCTGATGGTCTGCGTGACCGGCGTGTCCGGCTCGGGCAAGTCGACGCTCGTGCACGAGGTCATCTACAAGACCTTGGCCAAGCAGCTCAACGGCGCCAAGGACGAGCCCGGCAAGGTGAGGAGCGTCACCGGCATCGAGGGCATCGACAAGATCATCCTCGTCGACCAGACGCCGATCGGCCGCACCCCGCGCTCGAACCCCGCGACCTACACCGGCCTGTGGGGCCCCGTGCGCGACCTGTTCGCCATGCTCCCCGCGTCCAAGGCCCGCGGCTACAAGCCCGGGCGCTTCTCGTTCAACGTGAAGGGCGGACGGTGCGAGAACTGCGAGGGCGACGGCATGCTGCAGATCAGCATGCAGTTCCTGCCCGACGTCTACGTCCAGTGCGACGAGTGCAAGGGCCACCGCTTCAACGAGGAGACCTTGTCCGTCCGCTACAAGGGCAAGAGCATCGCCGAGGTCCTGGCGATGACCGTCTCCGAGGCGCGCGTGTTCCTCGGCGCGTACACGAAGATGACGCGCGTGCTCAAGACGCTCGAGGACGTGGGCCTCGGCTACGTCGGCCTCGGCCAGTCGGCCACGACGCTCTCCGGCGGCGAGGCCCAGCGCGTGAAGCTCGCGACCGAGCTCTCGCGGCGCGGCACCGGCCGCACCCTCTACGTCCTCGACGAGCCGACGACCGGGCTGCACTTCGCGGACGTGGCGAAGCTGCTCGAGGTCCTGCACCGGCTCACCGACCAAGGGAACACGGTTCTCGTCATCGAGCACAACACCGACGTGATGCGCTCCGCGGACTGGATCCTCGACCTCGGCCCCGAGGGCGGCGACAAGGGCGGGACCTTGGTCGCGGCGGGCCGTCCCTCCGACATCGTCAAGGTCAAGGCCTCCTACACCGGCCAGTACCTCGCTTAGCCCGTCTAGTCCCCGCCGAGCCCGCGCCGCAGGAAGAAGTACTCGTTGACCGGGCGGTCGTCGCGCAGGCCCGAGGCGCCGGGAGAGATCAGCGAGTCGAGCGTCACCTCGGTCCCGAGCAGGGCCTGGAACTGCTTCGCCGCGGTCGCGTGCGGCCCCATCTCGAGCAGGTCCCGCGCCGCCGCCTTGGGCAGGCGGGCGGCCAGGTGCGCGGCGGTGCGCGCGGGGATGGGCTCGCGGCTGGCGAGGACGTGCCAGCCCCAGCCCTCGAGCGAGCGGAACACGCGCGCGTGCGGGAAGCTGTCCTTGACCGCCTTGGCGAAGGCGGAGACCACGAGCGGCTCCAGCGGCTCGACGATCCAGATCTGCATGATCCCGTCCGGCGCCAGGCGCGTCTTCGCGGCGGCGTAGAACTCCTCCGAGAAGAGGAAGCTGGTGCCGGCGGCGGTCATCGGCGGCGCGGGGTCGAGCGTGATGACGTCGTAGGTCTCCGCGGTGCGGGCCAGGAAGCGCCGGCCGTCGTCGACGACGACGCGCGCCCCGGGCGCGGCCATGACCGCGGCGGCGTCCTCGTGGAAGAAGCCGAACAGCTCCGGCACGCTCGGCACGAGCTCCACGGCCGTCGCCGGGATGCCCCAGGAGAGCAGGGAACGGAAGGTCGTGCCCATGCCGAAGCAGATCACCAGGGCGTTCTTCGGCGGCCGCGGCAGGAAGGCCAGCGGCAGATGGGCCATCACCTTGGTGATCGGCGTGAGCTTGGTCATGCCGATGTTGTTGATCTGCAGGACGCGCTCCATACCCGTCCCGCCCACGGTCACGTTGGCCTGATAGTCGCGGCGGACCTGGACGTTCGCGTTGTACATGGCCACGACGTCGTTGAACGAGCTGGCGCAGAC
>JACPOW010000071.1 GCA_016191335.1 Elusimicrobiota bacterium
CCCGGTCTCCGTCTGGAACGACAGCACCATCACGGGCACCGTCCCGGCCCTGTCGACCGGCGTGGCCGAGGTCGTCGTCGAGCGCCAGCAGGGCGCGTTCGTCGCCGCGAGCGGGGTCTCGTCGTTCACGGTCGTCGAGCTCGCGCCGACGGGACTGACGCCTGAGACCGGCCCCATCGGCACGGCGTTCACCATCACCGGAAGCGGCTTCGGCCCCTATAGCGGAGCCAACACGCGCCTGATGATCGGCGGCGTCGCGGCGTCACTGTCGCTGTGGAACGACACCACCATCAGCGGCACCATCCCGGACCTCCCGGCCGGCGCCCAGCCCTTGTGGCTCGAGCGCAGCGCGGGGACGGGCGTGCAATCGAGCGCCACCAATTATTTCGAGGTCACCACGCCCGCGGTCACGTCGCTCACGCCTTCCTCGGCCCCGATCGGCGCGCCGTTCACCATCACCGGCACGAGCTTCGGCGCCTATGGGGGGGCCAACACGCGCGTGACCTTCAACGGCGTCGTCGCCGCGCTGTCCTTGTGGAACGACACGACCATCACCGGCACGGTGCCGGCCTTGCCCGCGGGAGTCGTCGATGTAGTCGTGGAACGCCAGCAGGGAGCGGGCGTCGTCGCGAGCAGTGCGTCCGCCTTCACGGTGTTGGACCCCGCCGTCGGGGGCCTGTCGCCCTCGGCGGGACCCATCGGCACGGCGTTCACGCTCACCGGAAGCGGCTTCGGGCCCTACGCGGGCGCCAACACCCGCGTCCTGATCGGCGGCGCGGTCGCTTCCCTGTCCCTGTGGAACGACACGACCATCACCGGGACCATCCCGGCGTTACCCTCCGGCGCCCAGCCCGTCTGGCTCGAGCGCAGCGCGGGTAGCGGCGTCTCGTCGAGCGCCACGTCTTACTTCAATGTCACGACGCCCGATGTCGCTTCCCTGGCGCCGTCCTCGGCGCCCATCGGCGCGCCGTTCACCATCACCGGCACGAGCTTCGGCGCTTACGCCGGGGCGAACACTCGCGTGAAGTTCAACGGCGTCGTCGCGCCCTTGTCGGTCTGGAACGACACCACCATCACCGGAACCGTGCCCGGGACCTTGTCTCCCGGGGACGCCGAAGTGATCGTCGAGCGCGCGGCGGGCGCGGGGCTCGTCGTGAGCGCCACTCAGGCTTTCTACGTTGTGGCCCCGGCCATCTCCACGGTCTCGCCGTCCTTCGGCCCGGTGGGGACCGTGGTGACGGTCACGGGCGCGGGCTTCGGCCCCTACTCGGGATCCTTGACCCGGCTGCTCGTCGGCGGGGCCACGGTGCCGCTGTCCGTCTGGAACGACACGACCATCCGCTGGACCGTGCCCTCGTCCTTGGGCGACGGGGAGTACCCGGTCGTCGTGGAGCGCTCCCCGGCTGGCGGCAC
>JACPOW010000072.1 GCA_016191335.1 Elusimicrobiota bacterium
GCAGCGGCGTGTACAACTTCGTGATCAAGGCCAGCCAGCGCGGGAATAAGCCCATCACCAAGTCCGGCAAGGTGGGGGTGGTCAAGTGAGATCCCTCCTCGTCGTTCTTTTGCTCGCGGCCCCGGCGCTCGGAGCCGAGACCGCGTCTTATCTCGACATCGGCGTCGGCGCCCGTGCGTTGGGTATGGGCGGCGCCTACACGGCGCTGGCCGACGACGCCAATGCCGTCTACTGGAATCCGGCCGGCCTGGCCCGGCTCGAGAAGCGCGAGGTCATGGCCAGCCATGCCGAACTCGGCAACTCGACGCGCCACGATTTTCTGGCTTACGCGCACCCGACGAGCCAGGCGACCTTGGCGGGCGCGTTCACTTACCTGAACCAGGGCACCATCGCCGGACGCGACGCGACGGGACGCCCCACGGGCGGCTACGACGCCTCCGACGCGGCCGTCGCCTTCGCCGCCGGGCGCAAGACCGACCTCGCCGACCTGGGCGTCAGCGTCAAGTACCTGCGCAGCCACATCGCCGGGGCCGAGGCGCAAGGCGTCGCCGTGGACGCGGGTCTGCGGCGGGAGCTGGCGGCGGGGACGGGCAAGGTCGTCCTGGGCGCAGCGCTGCGCAACATCGGCCCGGGGCTCAAGTACGAGAACCAGCGCAACGACCTGCCGCTGCGCGCGGCGTTCGGCGCGGCTTACCGCTTCGCCGCGGGCCACGCGCTGGCGGCCGAGCTCCAGAACGGCCCGCGCGGGGCGGGCACCGAGGGTGGAGCGGGCGGCGAGTTCAAGGCACACGAGGGCGTGTTCCTGCGCCTGGGCTACACGAGCAAGAGCTCGGCCGTCGAGGGTTCGGGCTTCGACGCGGCGCGCGGCCTGACCTTGGGGCTGGGCCTCAGGAAGGGCGGCTTCGGCCTCGACTACGCGGCGCAGGCGGCGGGGGAACTCGGCAGCACGCACCGTTTCACGCTTTCGGCGAGATTCTAGTCCCGACTGTTTCCGGAAACAGTCGGACTCGCACCGGTTCAGCCTCGACGCGCTGGCAGTCACCCGGAATTCACGCGTCGGCTATCGAAGAGGCGTCCGCCGATTTGATAGGCTGACGCTATGACCAACGCCCTGGACGCAGAACTCTGGACCGCCCTTTTACGCCGGCCTGACGCTTCGTTGAAGAAGCGCCTCCTCGAGATCTGGACGGCGGCCGGCATCGTCGCCCTGATCGCCTTCGCCTGGGCCGAGCCGTTCTCGGCCATGTACCTGCCGTCCTGGGCCAAGCCCTTCGTCATGTTCCTGCGCGGGGTCCTGCTCGTCGAGTCCTTCGGCTACGCCTACCACCGCTTCTTCCAGCACGTCGGCTGGCTGACGCGGAAGTCCGCCACCGTGCGGCGCAACCAGATGTACCACTGGCTCCACCACATGGTGATCTACCCGATCGGGGACCACTACAAGCGCGACACCGGCTACGTCGCCTCCGAGACGGGGCTGGCGCTGTCCTGGGTCGTCCCGGGCTGGATCGCGGCCTGCCTCGCGCTGTGGACCCACGGCGCCAACCTGGGCACGCTCGCGTTCGTCGTCGGCGTCGCCGTGTACGCGAAGTTCCTCGTCGACGAGACCCATTCCCGCTTCCACCTCGTCAAGCACCCGTGGAAGGACAGCGCGTACTTCAAGCGCCTGGCCGACATCCACCTGCTCCACCATTGGGACCAGGCGATGAACTTCACCATCGTGCACCCGCTGATGGACCGCCTGTTCGGGACCTTCCTCGAGCCCGACACGCACCGCGCGCAGATCGACGCCGTGGTCTCCGCCGACGCGCTGACCTTCTCCGACGCGACGAACTGGCGCTACATGCTCAAGGAGGCCTCGCCCGCCGAGTACGCGGCGTTCATCACGCAGGCCCGCCGCCATCCCCGCTCCCTGCGCAAGATCGAGCAGCTGATCGCCTGCCTCGAGCGGCGCCTGGCCCTGCACCCCGCCGAGGTCGAGGCGATCGACCTCCACATCCGCGCCAAGGCCCTGCTGGCGCTCGTCCGGCCCGAGGCGGCCGCCGCGTCGTGACCCGCGCCCTCGTCACCGGGGCGACCTCCGGCCTCGGGCGAGAGGCCGCCGTCCAGCTCGGCCGCCGCGGCTGGCGCGTGGCCGTCAGCGGCCGACGCAAGGAGCACCTCGAGGAGACGGCGCGGCTCGTGAAGGCCGCGGGGGGAGAGCCCCTCGTCCTGTGCGGCTCGGTGACGGACCCCGCCGACGTGAAGGCCCATTACGCCGCGATCAAGGCCGCGTGGGGGGGCCTCGACTACGCCGTGCTCAACGCCGGCGTCGGCGACATGATGAGCGCCAAGGAGTTCAAGGCCGAGTCCGTGCAGTGGACCTTCGACGCCAACGTCTTCGGCGTCTGCCACTGGATGGAGGCGGTCATACCGGACATGCTGGCGCAGAAGTCCGGGATCATCGCGGGCGTGTCGTCCTTGGCGGGCTTCCGCGGCCTGCCCAAGTCCGGCCCTTATTCCGCCAGCAAGGCGGCTCTGATCACCTTGCTCGAATCGGCGCGGGTGGACATGATCGGCACCGGCGTCTCCATCGTGACCGTCTGCCCCGGCTTCGTGCGCAGCGAGATGACGGACCGCAACGACCCCGGCACGATGCCGTTCCTGATGGAGACGCCCGACGGCGTCGCCGCGATGCTCGCCGGCATCGACGCGAAGCGCCGGGTGGTGCACTTCCCGTGGCAGCTCTCGTACGCGAGCAAGTACATCCTGCCCGCGATACCGGACTTCCTTTATGACTGGATCGCGCATCAGTTCGCGCCGATGCGCGTGAAGAAGCCCACGGTCCGATGAAGATCTTCCTGACCGGCGCCTCCGGGTACATCGGCCGCGCGGTCGCCGAAGGCCTGCGCCGCCGCGGCCACCGCGTGAGCGGCCTCGTGCGCACGCCCGCGAAGGCGAAGGCCCTCGCGGCCCGGGAGATCGAGCCGGTCGTCGGCGACATGCGCCAGCCCAAGGGCTGGGAGCGCCCCGCCCGCAACGCGGACGTCCGGATCCATTGCGCCGTCGAGTACGGCGCCGACTACGAAAAGCTCGACCGCGGGGCGGTCGAGGCCCTGCTCGCCTTCGGCGGCCGGCTCCTTTATACCTCCGGGGTCTGGCAGTACGGCCCCGGCGGCCCCTTCGTCGAGTCCTCCGCCGGCGCGCCGCTGATGCCCTGGCGCTCGGAGCACGAGAAGCTCGTCCTCGCCGCCTCGGGCGTCGTCCTCCGCCCCGGCTGCGTGTACGGCGGGGCGGGCGGGCTGACCGGCCTCTGGTTCCAGGGCGCGGTCGAGCACAAGGCCGCTCCCATCGTCGGCGACGGCGCCAACCGCTGGGCCGTCGTCCACCTCGAGGACCTCGCCTGCCTCTACGCCCTCGCCGTGGAGGGCGAGCCGGCGGGGGAGATCCTCAACGGCGTGGACGCCTCCCGCTTCACGGTGCGCGAGATGGCCGAGGCCGCCTCGCGCGCCGCCGGCGCCGGCGGCGCGGTGAGCGCCCTGTCCTTCGCCGACGCCGAGAAGCGGTACGGGGGCATGGCCCACGGCCTCGCCCTCGACCAGCGCGTGGACGCCTCCAAGGCCGCGCGCCTCCTCGGCTGGAACCCGCGCTTCAACGGCTTCCCGCCGGACGCGGACGCCTTCTTCGCCGCCTGGAACGCCTCCCGCTAGCCCGGGGGGGGTAATTGCTATACTCGGACCACAAAACCATGACCATCCCACACGATTCGACCGCTGAAGACCTCTCCGAGACCGCTCCCCTGGGCAACGACTCCCCGGCGCCGGCCCTCGACACCACGCCCTACGCCGACCCCGCGGCCTACTCTTTGCCCCGCTCCCCGATCGAGAACGTCCTCCTCATCGACGGCGACAACGACCCCCACGTGCCGCCGGACGCCCGCGTGACCCGCCACACCCTCGTGCGCGTGTTCCTGCGCCCCGGCGCCCTGCTGCCGCGCAACCTCGAGAAGCCGCTGGCCCGCCTGCCCAACTTCTGCACGGTCACCTCGCCCAAGGGCGGCGCCAACGCCGCCGACTTCGTCATGAGCCTGCACGCCGGCATGCTGCACGCCGTCCTGCCCCAGCACGTCCCTTTCCTCATGGTGACGAACGACGCGACGCTCACGGCGATGACCGCCGAGCTCCAGCGCCTGGGCCGCATGGCCACGGTCTGGACCTCGCACCGCGACATGGAGGCCGAGCTGCAGGAGATCGAGGGCACCGGCACCTACGAGAGCGCGGGCACGACGAAGGCGAAGAACAACCGCCGCCGCGGAGGACGCTCCCGCGGAGGGCGCGCCGCCGCCCCGGCCCGGAGCGGGCGCTCCCGCGGCGGACGCGGACGCTCGTCCTCCCGCTCGACGCCCCCGGAGGCGGCGGCAGCGGCCCCCGCTCCCGTCATCCTCCCGCCCGACACCGGCGAGCCCCGCAAGGCCGGCGGCAAGACCCTCTCCGAGGCCGCCTGGACCTACGCCTCGCGCCTCCAGCGCATCAAGGACGTCCCGTCGCGCGTGAAGACCTTGCTCAACGACATCAAGAACCGCGCCGGCAGCCACGGCTTCTCCCCCGAGGAGATCCTCGAGGAGCTCAAGCGGCACCACGGCGTGAAGGTGGACGGCCAGGGCCGCGTGCAGGTCGAGAAGGTCAAGCCGGCCGAGCCGGAGGTCGTGACGGAGGAGAACGCATGAGCCGCCTGCTCGCCGCCGCCTTCGCCCTGCTCGTCGCCGTCTCCGCGTCCGCCGCCTCGTCGCGCACCGCGGGCAAGATCCTCAAGGCTCAGGCCAACATCTCGCCCAGCGCGGACGGGCCCGTCTTCCGCGAGGGCCGCGTGACCATCCTCGACAAGGCCGACCACGTCGAGGAGTTCAAGGCCACGAAGCGCACGAAGGTGACGCTCGACGGCAAGCCGGCGAAGTTCCAGAAGGCGGCCGTCGCGGGCGCGCTCGTGCTCAAGGCGCTGTACGACCCGAAGACGAAGGAGCTGTCCTCCCTCGACCTCAAGTCCGGGCCCAAGCCCGACGCGGACGACCCGAAGACCGCCGAGACGGCGCGCGG
Organism: Elusimicrobiota bacterium; assembly: GCA_016191335.1. Classification (GTDB taxonomy): domain Bacteria; phylum Elusimicrobiota; class Elusimicrobia; order UBA1565; family UBA9628; genus GWA2-66-18. The sequence goes on from JACPOW010000072.1 coordinate 5,070, forward strand.
AGAGATCGCCAACACGGACGTGATCAAGGGCGTCCTGACCGTGCGCACCGGCCGCCAGGCCATCAGCGAGTTCTCCGTGCCGGAGACGGCCAAGATCGTCCGAGAGGCCGAGGGCAAGCCCGGCGCCGCGGTCCCCTTCGAGGCGCTCCAGGTCGGAGACGCCGTCGAGGTCTTCTCGGCGGACGGCAAGACCGCCCTCGAGATCCACGCCCGCGCCGCCTCGCGCTGACTTATGCCCGTCGAGCGCCATCTGCGCGCGCTCGAAGCCGCGGTCGACGGTCCGATGACGCTCGGCCAGCTCACGCACCGCATGAGCCACGCCGGCTTCGGGCTCATCGTCCTCTTCGTGTGCGTGCCCTTCCTTCAGCCCCTGCCGCTGGCGGGGCTCTCGACCGTGCTCGGGATATTCATCGCCCTCCAGGGGCTCCAGCTCGTGCGCGGCCGGCCCGAGCCGCATCTTCCGGGGTGGCTGGCCCGGCGCACGCTCGAGGTCAAGACCTTGCATCTGCTGCTCGGCGCCGCGCGGCGGTTCTTCTCGCTCGCCGACCGGGTCACGCGCCCGCGCTGGCGCCCGCTCGCGGCCAACGAGCGCACCGTCGGCGCCGCCTGGGTGCTGTGCGGCCTGGCGCTCGCCCTGCCGTTCCCGATCCCGCTGTCGAACATGATCTGCGCCACCCCCGCGGCGCTGCTCGCCCTCGCCTTGCTCGAGGAGGACGGGGCGATCGCGCTGCTCGGCTGGCTCGGGGTCCTCGTCATGATCGCCTTCCACGTCGGCCTGCTCCTGCTCGGGGCCGAGGGGACCCGCGCGCTCTGGCGGGCGGCGTTCCCTTAGGTCAGATCTTCTCGACGGAGTGCCGGATGTCCTTGCCCAGCACCATGAAGATCACGTCCTCGGCGACATTGGTGGCGTGGTCGGCGATGCGCTCCAGGTTGCGGGCGATGAGGATGATGTCCATCCCGCGCTGGATGGCCGAGGCGTCGCTCTGCATCAAGGTGACGAGCTCGTTGAAGGTCTGGCTCTTGAGCCGGTCCTCCTCGTCGTCGCGCCGGATCACGTCGCGCGCGAGCTCCACGTCGCCGCGCGCGAAGGCGTCGAGGGAATCCTTCAGCATGCCCGCCGCGACCTCCACCATGCGCGGGATGTCGCCGAGCTTGATCCTCGGCTCCTTGAGCAGGTAGACGCCGGTCTCGGCGATGTTCACGGCCTGGTCGCCGACGCGCTCGAGGTCGGAGTTGATCTTGATGGCGGCCGCGATCAGGCGCAGGTCGCCGGCCGCGGGCTGGTGCAGGGCGATCAGGCGCAGGCACACCTCGTCGATGTCGATGTGAAGGCCGTTGACCTGGCGTTCCCAATCCTGGACCTTGGAGAGATGGCTGTCGTCGCGGTCGACGACGACCTTCACCGCGTAATGCACCATCTCCTCGCACAGGCTCCCCATGCGCAGCAGGCGGCCGCGAAGGTCCTCGAGATCCGCGTCGAATTGGCGCTTCATGGTCACTTTCCGCTCCTCGTGCGACCATTTCCTCGCTTATGCTCGGTCATTATCCGAACCTCCCGGTGATGTAGTCCTCGGTGCGCTTGTCGGCGGGCTGGGTGAACATCTTGCGCGTCAGGCCGTACTCGACCATCTCGCCCATCAGCATGAAGACAGTATACTCGGACACGCGCGCGGCCTGCTGCATGTTGTGCGTGACGATGACGACGGTGAGCTGGTCCTTGATCTGGATGAGCAGTTCCTCGATGCGGCCCGTCGCGATCGGGTCCAGGGCCGAGCACGGCTCGTCGAGCAGGAGCACCCGAGGCTCGACGGCGAGCGCGCGCGCGATGCACAGCCGCTGCTGCTGGCCGCCCGAGAGGCCGACGCCGGGGGCGTCGAGCTTGTCCTTGACCTCGTCCCAGAGCGCGGCGCGGCGCAGGCTCTTCTCCACGGTCTCCGCGATGGCGGCGCGGTCGCGCACGCCGTTGAGGACGAGCCCCGCGGCCACGTTCTGGGCGATGGTCATCGTGGGGAAGGGGTTCGGCCGCTGGAACACCATGCCGACCTCCCGGCGCAGGAGCACCGGGTCGATCTCGAGCGCGTTGCGCCCGCCGAGCAGGATCTCTCCGTCGCAGGTCGCGCCGGGGATGGCCTCGTGCATGCGGTTGAGGCAGCGGATGAGGGTCGATTTGCCGCAGCCGGAGGGGCCGATGATCGCCGTCACCGTCTTCTCCCGGATCTCGAGGTTGACGCCCTTCAGCACGGGCGCGGCGCCGTAGCCGGCGCGGAGGTCGCGCACCGAGATCGCCACCGCGGCGCTGGCGTCGTTCGTCGCCGGACCTTCTTTCATCTCCGGCAGGGGCATCGGTCTCATCATGTCCATAGTGGGGGTCATCTCAGTGCGGGGCTCCGCTCGACGGCCTCAGCCAGACGCGCGCGGTCACGTTGATCAGCAGCACGAAGAGCATCAGGATGAGCGCCGCCGCCCAGGCCTGGTTGTGCCAGTCCTCGTAGGGGGAGATCGCGTAGGTGAAGATGGTGTGCGGCAAGGTCGCGATCGGATTGAGCCAGCCGTTGTCGGCGAAGCGGTTGCCGAAGGCGGTGAAGATCAGCGGCGCGGTCTCGCCCGCGACGCGCGCGAGCGCGAGCAGGGCTCCGGTCAGGATGCCGCGCCCGGCCGTCGGAAGGATGACGAACAGGGTCACCTTCCAGCGCGGCACGCCGAGGGCGAGCGCCGCCTCCCGGATGGTGCCCGGCACGAGGCGCAGGAACTCCTCGGTGTTGCGCAGGACGATGGGGACCATGATGAAGGCCAGCGCCACCGAGCCCGACAGCGCGGAGAACTTCTTCATCGGGTGCACGATCAGGGCGTAGGCGAACAGCCCCACGACGATCGAGGGCACGCCGTTCATCACGTCGGCGGCGTAGCGCACAGCGAAGGCGTATTTGCCCCGGCCGTACTCGGCGAGGTACACGCCGGCGAGGACGCCGACCGGTATGCCCATGAGGCCGGCGAGGCCGACGACCTTCGCCGAGCCGACGATGGAGTTGGCGATGCCTCCGCCGTGCTCGCCGAGAGGCTTGGGCATGTTCGTGAGGAACGCCCAGCTCAGGGACGAGGCGCCCTGCCAGGCGATGTAGCCGAGGATGGCGAGCAAAGTCCCGCTTGCGACAGCGGCGCACACCGCGGTCAGCGCGAACATCAGCGCGTTGACCTTCTTGCGGCGGGCGTACAGCGCGTCGTTCATTTGGCCCGCCCCAGCCGGTACAGCATCAGGCGCGCCGCGCCGTTGACGACGATGGTCACGGCCATCAAGGTCAGTCCGATCGCGACGAGCGCGGAGAGATGCGCGTCGCTCGCCGCCTCGGCGAGCTCGTTGGCGATGACGGCCGCCATGCTGTAGCCGGGCTCGAGCAGCGAAGCCTTGATCTGCGGAGTGTTTCCGATCACCATGGTGACCGCCATCGTCTCTCCCAGCGCGCGGCCGAGCGACAGGAACACCGCGCCCACGATGCCCGGGCGCGCGTAAGGCAGGCTGACGCCGCGCACGACCTCCCAGCGGGTGGCGCCGAGGGCGTACATCGCCTCCTTGAGGGGGCGGGGGACGGTGAGCAGGACCTCGCGCGTGATGGTCGTGATGTAGGGCAGGATCATGAAGGCGAGGATGAGGCCGGCGGTGAGCATGCCGACGCCGTAGGGAGAACCGGCCGCGCGCATCGCCGGGACGAGGAGGAAGATGCCCATGAGGCCGAGGATCACGCTCGGCACGGCGGCCAGAAGCTCGATGGCGAACATGAGGACCTCGGCGAGGCGCTTCGGCGCGAGCTCGGTCAGGAACACCGCGGCGCCGACGCCGAGGGGGACGGCGATCAGAAGGGCGAGGAAGGAGGAGACGGCGGTGCCGTAGAGGAACGGGAGGGCGCCGAACACGTCGGCCACCGGGTCCCAGTCGGAGGTCCAGAGAAAGGTCAGGCCGAAGGTCCTCCAGGTCTCGGCGGACTCCCGCGCGAGCTGCCAGGCGAGGGCGACGGCCGCGAGCAGGATGATTCCGGCGAACCCGGCGATGACGAGCCGGAAAAGGCGGTCCCCGGCTCTCTCACGAGAGCCGGGGACCTTGCGGACGCGGTCGAGGACCGCGGTCGTCATTACTTGATCGATTCGATGGTCTTGGCGACCATCGCGTTCACGGAGTCGGGCAGCGGGGCGTAGCCGAGCGCGCTCGCCATCGATTGCCCGTCCTTGAGCATCCACTTCAGGAAGTCCTTGAGCACCGCGCCCTTGTCTCCCGTGTTCTTCTCGTAGATCAGGAGCCAGGTGAAGGTCGAAACCGGGTAGGCGGCCTCGCCCTCGGCGTCGGTGATGGACACGCGGTAGTCCTTCGGCATCTTTGTCCCCGCCGCGGCGGCGGTCACGGACGGGATGGCCGCCTTGACGAACCTGCCCGCCTTATTGAGGACCGACGCGTAGGCGATGTCGTTCTGCTTGGCGTAGATCAGCTCCACGTAGCCGAGCGCGTTGGGGGTCTGCTTGACGAGGCCTGCGACGCCCTCGTTGCCCTTGCCGCCGAGGCCGACGGGCCATTTGACGGCGGTGGCGACGCCGACCTTCGTCTTCCACTCCGGGCTGACCTTGGAGAGGTAGTCCACCCAGCAGTAGGTCGTGCCGGACCCGTCCGAGCGGTGCACGACGGTGATCGCCGCGTCGGGGAGCGCCGCGCCGGGGTTGAGCTTGGCGATGGCCGGGTCGGTCCAGCGCGTGATCTTGCCGAGGAATATGTCGGCGATGACGGGGCCCGACAGCTTCAGGTCCTCGATGCCCTTGAGGTTGTATGCGGGAACCACGGCTCCGAGCACCGCCGGAATGTGGAGGATCTTGCCGTCCACCTTGAACTGCTGCTGGTTCGTCATCGGGCCGTCGGTGGCGCCGAAGTCCACGGTGCGCTCGGTGATCTGGCGGATGCCGCCGCCGGAGCCGATCGACTGGTAGTTGATCTGCAACTCGGGCTTCACCTTGTGGTACTCGTCGAACCACTTGGAGTAGATCGGGTAGGGGAAGGTGGCGCCCGCCCCGTTGAGGGTCTTCATCTGCGCCGCGGCGGGGGCCGCGAGCAGGACGGCGATCAGGCTAAGAGCGAGGTTCATCGATTTCTCCGTGAGAGTCATGATATGGGTCCAATGTGACGAACGCGTGACGGGTCCGTGAGGAGCGCATGACGAGCCGCCCAGGCCTAGAAATTGATCTGGGCCTGCACCCGCATGCGCCCGCCTTTCTGGCGGTTGCCTCGCGTAGCCTGGTCCGCGTAAGCCCGGTCCTCCTGCGAATACAGGACGGTGAGCTCCAGATTTTTGTTGAGCTGCCATTCGGCGCCGCCCTCGACCTGACGCGTCAGGTAGCGGCGCGCGTCGGTCTCCTGCTTCTTGCCTCCTTCATAGTACTGCGCGCGGACGAAGGGGGTGAGCACCTGACCGCCGATCTTCTTCATGTACATGACCTGGGCATAGCCGCCCTGGAGGTGCTTGGGCTGTATCGTGCGGGTGACCGCCTCGAACTCGGGCCCGACGCCGAAGTTGTACTCGGCCTGGAATCCGAAGGGCTGGGGATAGACGACGAAGCTCGCCGCGGCGCGCCGGTCGTGGAACTCGAAGGGGCCGCCCACGCCCGCCGTGCGCGAGGCCGAGGGGACGACGAAGCGTCCAATGTAGCCCTGCAGGCCCGCCTCGATGAACTGTCCCGAGGGGGTCTTGAACGGGTAGGAGACCCGTGCGACGAGATGCTGGCTGTCGTTGGCCTCGGGCCGGTTGGCGGTCTGGCCGTTGTAGGCGCCGACGCCGATCACGCCGTAGTCGCCCGTGCCCTTGAGGCCGGAGGAGACGAGGGAGGAAAATCGCTTGCGGGTCTCCTCGGGCGCCCAGTAGAAGATCACGCCGAGGTCGCGCTCGTTGGCGACGGCGCTGTTGAGCGGGTCGGCGCGGTCGGGGGCGAGGCGGTTCTGGCTCGACTGGAGATTTTCGAAGCCATAGGGCACCTTGCTCTGGCCGATGCGGAGGCGGAACTCCTTGGCAGGATCGAGCGCCAGGTCCGCGTACAGGTCGCGCAGCTGGGCGAAATGAAGCGAGGTCGCGCTCGCGTCGGTGGCGAAGTCGGGCTGAATGTAAACATAAACCCGCTCGGACACGTCGCCGCTGAACACAAGGCGGGCCCGCCGCGCGAAGAAGCCGCCGCTCGAGCCGAGGGACTTGTCGCACTGGTCGCATTTCAGGTTGTCGTTGTTCTCGAGCAGGCGGTTATAGCGAAGCTGGACGTAGCCGCGCAGGGATATCTTGTCGTACCAGGCGGCGCCGCTCTTCGCGGGCTTCGAGGATTCGGCGGGCATGGCCGCGGTCTCGAGTCTGGCGAGGCGCTCCTGGAGATCTTGAATCGAGCCGGTCTCCGCGGCGGAGGCGAGGACGGCGGACGAGGCGAGCAGCGCGGCGAACAGCGAGGGGAAGATCATTTTCATGGAGCGATGCTACCTCATCGGCGGCGCGCGCGCCCCGCCGGCAGGTCAAATCCGCGTGACGAACGCGTGACGCGAACCGGGACCTCCCCGGCATATCTCATTCATGGCACTCCAAGTTCACGGGGTTTTGAACTCGGTCCTGGACCGAGTTGATACCGGCGCTTAAACGGCATGGCGCCTTGCGGC
>JACPOW010000073.1 GCA_016191335.1 Elusimicrobiota bacterium
AGCGCTACGGGACGATCGTCGCCCTCGGCCGCCTCATTTCCCAGAAAATAAGCTGGAGCGGGGCGGTTCCCGCCGCCGGTCCTACCACGGTCTCGCGCTCGGTCCTGCTGCAGACCGCCGACGTCCTGCTGTCCGAGCGCAAGAGGGCGCTGGTGCTGTGCGGCGCCTCCGACGTCGCCTCCCAGGTCGCGGCCAACTGGATCAACCAGATGCTCGGCGCCTACGAGGCCGTCGCCGACCTCTCCCGTCCCGCCCGCCTGGCCGAGGCCGGCGGCGGCGCCTTCGACGCACTGCTCAGCGAGCTGAGCCGCGGCGAGGTGGCGGTGCTGATCGTGCGCGGCTGCAACCCGGCCCAGGACCATCCGCGTTCCGCGGAGTTCCGCAAGGCCGCCGCGAAGGCCGGTCTGATCGTCAGCCTCGCCGGACGCCCCGACGAGACCTCCAAGCTGGCGAAGGTCGTCTGCCCGGAGCATCACGCGCTCGAGTCCTGGGCCGACCATGACGCCCACGGGGGCGTGATCAGCCTGTGCCAGCCCACGGTGTCGCCGCTGCGGAGCACCCGGGGCGCGCTCGAGACCTTCGCGCGCTGGGACGGCCGGAGGAGCACGGACCACGAGATCATCCGCGGCCACTTCCGTTCGTCGGTCCATCCTCGTCAGAAAAAACTTTCTTCTTTTGAATCGTTCTGGGAGAACGCCGTGCGCGCCGGCTGCGTCGTCGTGGACGACGCCGCCGGCAAGGGCTCCTTCGACCCGTCCGCGCTGTCCGGGCTGAAGGCGCCGAAGGCCCCCGGCGCCGGCTTCGAGCTCGTCGCCTACCGGAGCGTCGCCCTCGGCGACGGCCGCCAGGCCAACAACCCCTGGCTCCAGGAGCTTCCCGACCCGGTCGCCAAGACGACCTGGGGCAACTTCGCCTCGTTCTCCCCCGCCGACGCGAGGACGCTCGGCCTCGTCGAGGGGCGCGTGGTCAAGCTCGCCGCCGGCGGCGAGTCCGTCGAGCTCCCCGCCAAGATCCAGCCCGGCCAGGCGAGCGGCACCGTCGCCGCCGCGCTCGGCTACGGCCGCTCCGGCGCCGGCGTGATGGCCGGGAACTTCCCGACCGAGAAGATGCTCCCGATCGACTTCGAGCCCGCGGGCGGCGCCGACGTCATGCCGCTGTCGGCGGCCTCCGCCGTCGAGGTGACCTTGCTCGGGCGCGTCGAGCGCCTGGCCAAGACCCAGACCTACGACCATCTCGTGGACCCCTTGATGGGCGAACGCCGCGACCACGTGCGCGAGACCGTCCTGGCGGACTACGCCCTGGACCCGCGCGCCGGCAACCCCGAGGAGGAGAAGGAGAAGAGCCTCTGGAAGGAGCACGAGTACGCGGGCCCCCGCTGGGGCATGGCCATCGACCTCAACGCCTGCACCGGCTGCTCGTCGTGCGTGCTCTCCTGCAACCTGGAGAACAACGTCCCGGTCGTGGGCAAGGCCGAGGTGGCCAAGAGCCGCGACATGCACTGGCTGCGCCTGGACCGGTACTACTCCGGGCCGCCGGACGCGATCGAGGGCAGCCCCGACGTCTCCTTCCAGCCGATGCTGTGCCAGCACTGCGGCAACGCGCCCTGCGAAACGGTCTGCCCGGTGCTCGCCACGGTCCACTCGACCGAGGGCCTGAACATGCAGGTGTACAACCGCTGCGTGGGCACCCGCTACTGCGCCAACAACTGCCCCTTCAAGGTCCGGCGCTTCAACTGGTTCGACTACGCGCACGCGGACCTCAACGCGAACCTGGCGCTGAACCCCGACGTGACGGTCCGCTCGCGCGGGGTGATGGAGAAGTGCTCCTTCTGCGTGCAGCGCATCTACACCGCCAAGGCCGACGCCAAGGTGGAGGGGCGAGTCGTGCGCGACGGGGACATCAAGCCCGCCTGCGCGCAGAGCTGCCCGTCGGAGGCCATCGTCTTCGGCGACCTCAACGACCCGAAGAGCAAGGTCGCCAGGCTCGCCAAGAGCGAGCGCTCCTACCGCGTGCTGTCCGAGCTGGGCGTGCAGCCCTCGGTGCACTACCTGACGAAGGTCCGCAACAAGAGGATCTAAGCTATGTCCACCAGCCACGTCTCACCGCTCCGCGAGCCGCTCGTCGACGGCGTCAAGGACCTCGGGCAGATCACCCGGGACGTCTGCGACCCGCTCGACGCCGCCCCCACCACGGCCTGGTACGCGGCCTTCGCCGCCGCCCTGTGCGCCCTGTCCTACGGCGCGGTGATGGTGATCCACCAGGTCTGGACCGGCATCGGGGCCTGGGGCCTCAACAAGACCGTGGGCTGGTCCTGGGACATCACGAACTTCGTGTTCTGGGTCGGCATCGGCCATGCCGGCACCTTGATCTCGGCCATCCTGTTCCTGTTCCGCCAGAAGTGGCGGACCTCGATCAACCGCTCCGCCGAGGCGATGACCATCTTCGCCGTCATGTGCGCGGGCATATTCCCCCTCATCCACATGGGGCGTCCGTGGCTCGCCTACTGGGTGATGCCCTACCCCAACCCGATGGGCCCGCTGTGGGTGAACTTCCGCTCCCCGCTCCTGTGGGACGTGTTCGCCATCAGCACCTACTTCATCATCTCGGCGACCTTCTGGTTCGTCGGGCTGATCCCCGACCTGGCGACGATGCGCGACCGCCTGCCCGAGGGCTGGCGCAAGAAGGCGTTCGCCGTCGCCAGCCTGGGCTGGAGCGGCTCGCACCGGACCTGGAGCCACTACGAGATGGTGTACCTGCTCCTCGCCGGGCTCGCCACGCCGCTGGTGTTCTCGGTCCACACCATCGTCTCCTTCGACTTCGCCACCTCGGTCATCCCCGGCTGGCACGCGACGATCTTCCCGCCCTACTTCGTCTGCGGCGCCATCTTCTCCGGCTTCGCGATGGTGCTGACCTTGATGATCATCGCCCGCAAGGTCATGAACTTCGAGGGCTACATCACCTTGCGCCACATCGACGCCATCTGCAAGGTGATCCTGCTGACCTCGATGATCGTCGGGCTCGCCTACTCGACGGAGCTGATCATCTCCTACTACAGCTCCAACCACTACGAGCGGTTCGCGTTCCTCAACCGCATCGAGGGGCCGTTCGCCCCGTTCTACTGGATGATGGTGTTCTGCAACGTGCTCGTGCCGCAGACCCTGTGGTTCGAGCGGATCCGCCGCGACGTGCGCGTGCTCTTCGTCATCTCCATCCTCATCAACGTCGGCATGTGGCTCGAGCGCTTCGTGATCATCACGATCTCGCTGCACCGGGACTTCCTGCCCTCGAGCTGGACCTCGTATTCGCCGACCTACGTCGAGATCGGGACCTACATCGGGAGCTTCGGGCTGTTCTTCACCTGCTTCCTGCTGTTCTGCCGGGTCCTGCCGATGATCGCCATCAGCGAGGTCAAGGGCGTGCTGAGCTACGCCCGGGACGACAAGCACAAGGAGAGCGCCCATGGCCGCTAAGACTCTCGTCGGGATCTTCGATTCGGACCACACGATCCTCGCGGCCGCCCGCGCGGCGCGCAAGAAGGGCCTGGAGGTCCGGGACGCCTACACGCCGTTCCCGGTCCACGGCATGGACGACGCCCTCGGCCTGCCCCCTTCGTGGCTGAGCCGCGCCTGCTTCGTCCTCGGCGCCTCCGGCCTGACCTTCGCGCTGTCCTTCCAGTACTGGGTCTCGCTGTTCAACTGGCCGATGAACATCGGCGGCAAGACCTTCGACGCCTCGCCCGCCCTTGTCCCCATCGCCTTCGAGATCACCGTCCTCGTCGCCGGCGTCGGCACGGTCGTGACCTTGCTGGTCTTCCGCGGCCTCCTGCCCGGCAAGCCCGCCGAGCTCTCCGGCCTCGGCGCCACCGACGACAAGTTCCTGCTCGTCATCGACGGCGCCGCCGAGGACTCCCTGCGCGCCTTCTACCGGGAGCACGGCGCCGTCCGGGTCGAAGAGCTCGCGGGAGGCGCCCGATGAAACGCCTCGTCATCCCCGCCGCGCTGCTCCTGGGCGCCGCGTCGGCCCTCGTCCTCGCCACCCGCCGCAACCTCGCCGAGCCGCATCTGCGCCTGTTCAACGAGATGGTCAAGTCCCCCGCCTCGAAGACGCAGACGGTCAACGGCCTTCTGTCCGGCGGCCTCACCCAGCAGGCCGCGCCCGCCGGCACCTTCGCCCGCGGCGGGACCCGCCTCGCCTACGGACCCTCGCTCGAGGAGCGCGCCCGCGCGGCCCGCGAGCTGAAGAACCCGCTTCCCGTCTCGCTGGCCGGCCTCGAACGCGGCCGCCTGGCCTACCAGAGCTACTGCCTCCATTGCCACGGGCCCAAGGGCCGCGGCGACGGCGGCGTGGCGAAGGCCTTCCCGGCCCTCTCCTTTTCGCTCGCCGGAAAATCCTCGTTCGACCTCTCCGACGGCGAGCTGTTCCACATCGTCACCTTCGGCCGGAACAACATGCCCGCGCACGCCGCCCAGGTCCCCGTCGACGACCGCTGGCGCGTCGTGCAGTACCTGCGCGAGCTCCAGAAGACGGAGATCGCCCGCCTCGGGCCCCTGGCGGAGTTCCCGGAGGACCCGCGCCGCCTGACCCTCGTCTCCGCGGACTACGGCAAGGAGCTGTTCGCCGCGAACTGCGCCTCCTGCCACGGCCCCGACGGGCGCCCGCTCCTCCCCGGCGTGCCGACCCTCCACCTTCCGTCCGTCCTCTCCATGGTCGACGACGGCTACTACATCGACATCATCACGCACGGCCGCAAGGGCACGCAGATGCCCGCCTGGGACAAGAGCCTGACCCGCACCCAGATGCTCAGCATCATCCGGCACCTGCGCACCTGGGATACCGCGGCGCCGGACCGGACCGCCGTCCTCTCCTCCGCCTCGGACCCGAGGCGCGGCGAGGCCATCTACCGCGGACGCTGCGCGGCCTGCCACGGCCGCCGCGGCGAGGGCGGGATCGGCAACACGCTCAACAGCCCCACCTTCCTGTCGATCGCCTCTCCCCAGTTCTTCCGCGACATGGTCATCAGCGGCCGCAAGCACACCGCCATGCCCGCCACCTACAACCTCACCGCCGGGGAGATCGGGGACCTCGTCTCGTACCTGAGGAGCTGGACGCGACCGAAACACTCCCTGGCGGAGGTCCGCGCGCTGCTGCCCCAGGCCTCGGCCGAGATGGGAGCGAAGGTCTTCAACGCCCGCTGCGCCTCCTGCCACGGCGCCAAGGGCGAGGGCGGGATCGGGTCGCGGCTGAACAGCGACTCGTTCCTCAGCATGGCCGACGACGAGTTCCTGTTCCGCGCCGTCTCCGAAGGCCGGCCCGGCACCGCGATGCCGTCCTGGTACTTCCTCTCCTCGCGCGACTCGGCCGACGTGCTCAAGTTCATCCGCTCCTGGCAGAAGAGCGCGCCCGTCGCGCTCGACCGGCCTTCCCGGCGGGGAGAGCCGGAGTTCGGCAAGCTCATCTACGACAAGGCCTGCGTGTCCTGCCACGGCCCCGAAGGGCGCGGCGGCGTGGGCGGGCAGATCGGCAACCCGGTCTTCCTCTCCTCGGCCAAGGACGAGTTCCTCTGGCGCACCGTCGCCTACGGCAAGCAGGGCAGCGGGATGCGCGGCTTCATGGAAGGCCGCGCGCTCGGGACCTTGATGTCGCTGAACTCCTCGGACATCGACCACGTCGTGTCCTACCTGCGCACGTTATCAAGCAAACCGCGTGTTGACCTTCTGGATCGGGAGTTCCCCGGGACGTCGGTGGACATGGGCCGGGAAATCTACCTCGGCAAGGGCGGCTGCTCGAAGTGCCACGGCCTCGAGGGCGAGGGCTCCAGCGGCCCCTCCCTCAACTCGCTCGGCTTCCTCAAGGCGGCCTCCAACGGCTACCTCGCGGCGACCATCATGATGGGCCGGCAGGGCACGGAGATGCGCTCGTTCTCCCAGCAGGGGAACGTGGTGAACCTCAGCCAGAAGGAGGTCATGGACCTCGTCGCCTTCATCCGCTCGTGGGAGAAGAACCCCCCGAGCGTCGTACGCGTGATCGACCGCACCGGCAGCGCGGCGGCCGAAGGCGGGCTCCTGTTCAACCGCTACTGCCTCGCCTGCCACGGCGTGGAAGGGCGCGGCCAGGCCTCCGCCGGCACCCGGGGCTACGCGCCCTCGCTCAACACGCCGGAGTTCCTGCGCGCCGCCGACGACGGCCTCCTGATGGCGACCATCGCCAT
>JACPOW010000095.1 GCA_016191335.1 Elusimicrobiota bacterium
TCTCGCGGTCGATCCGCTCGAGCTTGGGCAGCTCCGCCATGATCCGTGGGGCTTCAGCCACCGCAGGCCTCCTGGGCGTACGCGCGCGCCGCGTCGACGAAGAGGTCGACCTCTTCGGCGGTGTTGTAGGCGCCGAGCGAGGCCCGCGCCGTCGCGTCGACGCCGAGCCGGCGGTGCTGCAGGTGCGCGCAGTGCTCGCCGACGCGGATCGCGATGAACCTTCCGTCGAGCTCGTGGTTCAGGTACAGGTTGAAATCGACGGGCGAGAAATCGGGATGCGCCGCGGCGAAGGTGACCAGGCCGCCTTGCGCGAGGTCCTCGACGCGCCCGAGCACGCGCACCGCGTCGAGCTTCGCCAATCCCTCGGCCAGGCGCCGAACGAGGCCGCCGACGTGGGCGCGCAGCGGCCCGGCGGGAAGGGACTCGCGGACCTTCAGCGCCTCGTGAAGGCCGATCGCGCCGCCGAAGTTCTGCACCCCGGCCTCGAAGCGGCCGGGAGCGTCGAGGTAGACGGGCTCGGGCGCGCTCTTCAGGTCCCAGGAGACGGATTTCACGGTCCCGCCGCCGAGCTTCCAGGTCCCCAGGCGGTTGAGCTCGGTCTCGTGGCCCCACAGGACGCCGACGCCGAACGGGCCGCCGAGCTTGTGCGCCGAGAAGGCCACGAAATCCGCGCCCAAGGTCGAGACGTCCTCCCGGTGCGTGCCGAGGTACTGGGCGTCGTCGACGAAGACCTTGATCCCCTTCCGGCGGGCCAGCTTCGCGGCCTCCGCGACGGGGACGACGCCGCCCATCACGTTGGACGCGTGCGTGATCGCGAGCAGGGCCGTCTTCTCGTCGAGCAGCCCCGCGAGCCGGTCCAGGTCCAGGCGCCCCTCGTCGGTCGGGCAGATCGCGAGCTCGATGCGTCCCGCGCGCGCCGCCTCGATGAACGGGAGCGCGACGGCGTTATGCTCCAGGTCCGTGATGACCACCTTGCGCCGCGCGGCGTCGAACGGGAAGCCGCCGCAGACGATGTTCGCCGCCTCGGTCGTGCCCGAGGTGAAGACGATCTCGTTGGGCGTCTCGGCGTTGAGGAAGGAGGCGGCGGAGCGCCTTGCTTCCTGGAACCAGTCCTCGACCTGCTGGCTGAGCAGGTGGGTCGAGCGCTTGCCGCCGCAGCCGCCCCAGTTCGCGTAGAAGTCGGCCAGGCGCTCGGCGACGCGCGCGGGCTTGAGCGCGGTGCAGGCGCTGTCGAGGTAGACGAGGCGCATGCCTCCCACCTCCCGGCCGAGCGCCGGGTACAGGGCGCGGACGGCCGCGACGTCGAACGCGGCCGCGGCCGCGGAGGCGGGGGTCAGGGGAGGACCGCCTTGATCAGCGGCATGGGCTTGAGCTCGCCGTAGATCTCGAGGTAGTCGCGGCGCGGCCCCGGGCAGGCCTCGCGCATCACGCAGCCGTCGCAGTCCGCGATCTGCTGCTTCTCGGCGAGGTGGACGCCCGGCTTGTGCTCGCGCATCTTGCGGTAATCGGCGTGGTGCTCGCGGTGGTCGATGACGAAGCACACCGGGATGTGGTCCACGTCGAAATCGACGCCGTTCTCGCCGCAGGCCTTGAAGGCGGCGTTAAGGAACGGCGCGGCCTCCTCGAAACGGGGCATGACCAGCTCGTTGCCCTTGGCCCGGCCCATGCCCTTGCAGTAGCTGAACTGGATCCACTCGAAGCCCGGCATCTCGCGAGAGGCGAAGCGGACGAAGTCCTCGCAGTGGCGGTAGTTGAGGGCGTGGACGATGTAGTTCAGGCGGACCTTCGAGCCCTGCGCGATCAGCTGACGCACGCCCGCGACGCGGAGCTCGAAGGCCCCGGGGGTCTCCGTGACCTGAAGGTCGAGCGCGGCGTCGTGCGCGGAGAAGTTGATGTTGAAGAAGTCGACCAGCCCGCGGATCAGCTTGAGGCGCTTCTCGTCGTAGCGCGTGAGCAGGACCCCGTTCGTCTGGAACTCGATGATCTTCCCCTTCTTGCGGCAGTGGAGCAGTATCTCGAGCAGCTCCGCCGGGTCCTTCAGCATCGGGTCGCCGCCCGAGATCTGCACGTGGCCCGTCCGGTCGCGGTCTATCTCGTCGAGGAGGGACTTGAGGGCGAAGGTTCCCGCCGCAGCCCCCCACCGGGCAGGGACAACAGCGAGCGTTGATCTCGGGCCTGTTGAATGTCTGCGGGATGAACTGGACCGGGATGATGGACTTCGTGCTGTACACACCGTCGATCAACGTTACATACTGGCCGGGGCATAGGTCTACAACCCCGCCGCCCGCGCTCGGATATGCAAAAGTCACATCGGTACAGGCCGGGCCCTGGTAGACAATCGGGCCGCCGGTGAGTCTCACCGCATCGTTGACCGTAAGCATAGGCTTAACACTCCCCGCCGGCAGGCTCGCGCCCGCTCCGGTCGGGTTGCCGGTGTTATCGAAGCCCGTGAAGAAGCGGTGCCCGCCGTAGCCGTAATAAGCGTCGTACGAGATGCCTGTGTGATACTGGACCCTCAGATCGGGGAAAGGCGCGGCCCAGGCGCCCGCCTCCTGGTAGATTCCGTAGTAGTCGGCGCCGACGCCGGAATTGCCGCCCACGCCCGGGAACTTCAGATGTTCCATTTGAACGTCGCCCACGACGTGAAGCTTCACCGCCGGGGCGGTCGTGCCGATGCCGACGCGGGTCCCGCCGCCGCCGTCGCGGGCCAAGGTGGTGTTCCCGGTCGTGATCATGTTGGTGTACACGCCGGAGGGCGCCGGGTAGTAGGTCGAGAGCGTGACGCTCTCCGAGTCCAACTCCGGGACCGCGCACAGCATGATCGCCAAGGCGCCGGTCACGGCGATGAAGCGGCGGCTGAAGGCCAAATCGAACCTTACCCTGATCTCGGTCATAGTACCCCCGACCACACGAGTGTAGCCCCGACGAGGGGGTTCGTCAAGACCCACCCTGGCGAAGGCCGTCGAGGCCCAGCGCGGGCAGCGCGGCCCGGAGCAAAGCGGCTTTCGAGCCCGGGGACAGGGCCCCCGGACGCAGGCCGTCCCACACGCAGGACAGGGCCTCCGGGAAGTCCAGGTCGCGGCTCAGCGCCTCCCGGAACCGGTGGAGATAGCCGGTGACGCCTCTCGAGCTGGCCTCCAGCGTCACGCCGGACAAGGCCCGGGCCGAGGACCTGAGCGCGAGCAGCTCCTCCCGGGCCGCCGCCAGCCCCTCGCGGGTCACGCTCAGGGGCTTGCGCGGGTGGGTCTTCAAGCACAGGTAATGGAGCTCCTCGGAGTAGGCGAGGTCCTCGCCCGTCGAGGGGCCGAGGGGAACGGTCAGGTCGGGCTTCCCCCCGCCTTGCGCCGGTTCGTAGCCGAGGAAGGTCAAGGCGCCCCGGGCGGCGGCGCTCACGGCGCGAGCCCGCGCGCCCGTCCCCTCCACATGGAGGACGACTTTCGGGGGCGAGGCGGGCGCCCACGCGGCCAAGGTCCCGTCCGCAGCGAGAAGCCTCAGGCTCATGGGCTTATGTTACAATAAAATCCATGTCGCCCCGGCGCTACCCCGACACCGGCGTCTTCTACCGCGCTCTCGACCGAGAGTTCCCCATGATCGTGCGCGGCGAAGGGTGCTGGCTGGTGGACGACACGGGAAAGCGCTACCTGGACGCCTGCGGCGGAGCCTACGTCGCCAACCTGGGCCACGGCGTCTCCGAGGTCGCCGACGCGGTGGCCGATCAGATCCGCAAGGTCGCCTACGTCAACGGCACCGCCTTCACCAACGAGCCCGCCGAAGCGCACGCCGCCGAGCTGCGGACC
>JACPOW010000041.1 GCA_016191335.1 Elusimicrobiota bacterium
CGCGCGCGGAGCCGCGGTGGAGAAGGACGGCTTCAGGTCCGAGGCGCCGGCCGTGGACAGCGCGGGCGGGCCGGCGGGCATGACGGCCGCCATGGACTCCGGTGATTTGGCCCGGCCGAGCGCGTGATCCTGCGCCGAGATCGTCGTCGTCGCGTCCCCGTCCGCGCCCGCGGCCGGAAGAGCCGCGAGCAGGACCAGGGCCAGGGCGAGCGCGCGGCTCATCGTCCGCCTCCGTCCGCCGCGCGCCGGCGTTCGATCCGCGCCAGAGTGTCGAGCGCGTAAGGCTTCATGGGTCCCTCCGCCGCGAGGGCGTCCTTCGCCAGGGCCTCCGCCTCGTCGAGCCGGCGGCCCTGCGTCAGGTAGACCATCGCGAGGTTGTTGCTGGCCCCCGGGTGGCGCGGGGCGAGCCCCAGCACGCGCCGGTAGCACCTTCGGGCCTTCTCGAGGTCGCCGTCCTCGAAGGCGCGGTTGCCGATCGCCATCCAGGCGACCTGGTGCCCGCGGTCCAGGGCGACGGCGCGCAGATACTGGGCGTCGGCGTCCGTCTTCGCCCCCTGCGCCTCGTAAGCCGCGCCGAGGCGGGCGTGCTCGTCCGCGCTCAGCGGGTCGGGCTCGGCGAAGACCTTGGGCAGGCCCGCGCACCCGGCCAAGGCCGCCGCGAGCGAGAGGACGAGGAGCCTCACGACGCCTTCCCGGACACGACCAGCGACCATCGTCCGGTCCGCTCCCATTGCCGCAGGAAGCGGCCGTAGGGCAGGAAGGCGTCCTTCCTGAGGCCCGAGTGGGCGTACACCCCGCGCCGCTCGTCGTCGTAGCCCGTCACGACCAGGAAGTGGCCGATCGGCAGGAAGGACCAGCCGAGGTTGACGAAGGCGATGACCGGACGGCCGGCGTCGAGGTCCCGCTTGAGCCGCTCCAGGCCCCCGTCCGGCATCTCGGCCGCCATGCCGTGGGCCCGGGCCGCGATCAGCAGGTCCATCGGCAGGGCGCCGCCGAGCTTGGCCGAGTAGATCTCCCGCCTCAGCTCCGCCGGGTCGGAGGGCCGTCCCCAGAAGGCCAGGACGCTGGCCAGCGCCGACGGTCCGCACTGGTCGGTCTTGTCGGGGTAGAACGGCACCCCCAGGGCCACCGCCAGCAGGAGCGAGGCGAAAGAGCGCGGCATGCCCTCAGACCCGCTTGACCAGATAGAGGATGAGCAGGACGAGGACGACGATCACGAGCACCGCCTCGATCAGGCCGCCCGGCCGGACCGCCTCGAGCTTCACGGCCAGCTGGTGGACTTCCTGGTCGGAGAGGTTCTTGAGGCGCGAGTCGATCTCCTTCTCGTCGAGGCCCATGGACGCCAGGCGGCCGCGCAGGGCCTTGGATTCGAGGGCTTTCGAGACCGTCCTCATGTCCTCGGCGCGCGCGGCGCCCGGGGCGGCGGCCCCGGACTGGAGGTCCGCCGGCGCCAGGCTCGCCCAGCCGGAGGGCGGCGCGGCGAACAGGGCCGTGACGGCGAGGATCAAGGTCCAGACGAGCGAACGGACGGCGGCTTGACCAGAGCGGATCTTCATGCGGCCTCCTTATCCTGGCGGTATTCTGCCAAGGAGGGCGTTGCGGGAAGATGTCCGTACCGCAACTATCTCGCGACGCGGCGACTTCGATGGACGACTTACCC
Organism: Elusimicrobiota bacterium; assembly: GCA_016191335.1. Taxonomy (GTDB): domain Bacteria; phylum Elusimicrobiota; class Elusimicrobia; order UBA1565; family UBA9628; genus GWA2-66-18. The sequence goes on from JACPOW010000041.1 coordinate 1,661, forward strand.
CTTCGCGGGAACAACTGGCTATAATCGCGAGGCCGCGACGATATCCATGCTGAGACAACTATTCCGACGACTGTCCGAGGAGCACGGAGAGCGAATGCGATTTCTAGCGGCGCTCGACCCGGATAACGCACGCGCGTTCTTGAAAACGATCTCGGCATTCAAAGATGGCGGAGTCGAATTCATGTTCCTATCGGGAAACCAGCCCGCACTTTCACTATTGAGCGGGATATGCGATCGCGGCCCTCTCGACCGCCTGGATTGGACGATTGCCTGGATACTCCGGCAAGCCGGCGCACTGGATGAGGCGGCACCCTGCTTCACCGTCGCCATTCGCCCGGAGCCGGAGAACGTCGCCCGCTTCAAGAGCGCGTGGGCCGGACTGGGATTCAACGGCGATCCGCCGCCGGCACCCCCGACATTGACCTGGACGTTCATCCTCGGCGCGCCCCACAACGGAATCTCACTCGAGAAGTCATGGGACGAGCGGAGACTGCTCGCCGAGATAGACGGGTACGCGCTCTATCATGCGCCCGACATGATGGGCCTCAGCCGATCCTGATGACCCGGTTCAGACGCCGCGCTGAACGGCGGGCGCTTCCTGCAGCGCCCGCGCCAACGCCGCGATGCAAGCCGAGGCGGTAGGCCAGCGGTTCGCCGGCTCGGGATCGAGGGCGCGGGCGATGACCGGGTCAATGGCGGACGGAAGCCCCGCCAGCTCGGACAGCGGCCGGTAGCGCTTCTCCACCTTGATCATGACGTGGCCGCCGGGAAAAGGCATCTGGCCGGACAAGCTCTCGTAGGCGCAGGCGCCGAAGGCGAAGATGTCGGCCGCCGGGGCCGCCGCGCCCCCGCCCAATTCCTGCTCGGGCGCCATGTAGGCGGGCGTGCCCGCGACCTCCAACCTCGACACCGTCGACATCGTCTCGCGGACGCAGCGGGCGATGCCGAAATCCATCACTTTGGCGACGTCGCCGGCGGTCATGATGTTGGCGGGCTTCAGGTCCTGGTGGACCACTCCTTGAGCGTGCGCGTAGTCGAGCGCGGCCGCGACCTGCCCCAGAAAGTTCAAAACCCTCGGGACCGGGAGCGTCCCCCGGCCGAGGACCTCGTGCAATGTCTCTCCCTGAATATGCTCGAACACGAGCCAGACTTCGCCGTTCTCGTCATGGACCGCGTGGATATCCACGATGTTCGGATGCTTGAGCCTGGCGACGGTGCGCGCCTCCTTTAGAAAGCGCTGCCGCTCGCGCGGGTTTTCCGCCACCTCGGGGCGAAGGATCTTGATCGCCACCTTGCGCTTGAGCGCACGGTCCTCCCCCTCATAGACGACGCCCATCCCGCCTTGGCCGAGCCGTTCTCCCAGGCTGTAGCCGGCCGGGACCGCGGGCCGCAAGGGCGGGGCGACGCGGTCGGCCGGGCGCGTCTGCCACTTCCCCGTGTCCCGGAGCTTCGGGAAGAGCGCGAACGAGAAGAACAGCATCGCCGTGCCGATAGCGCCGAACCACACCGGCCACGAGCGGCCGCTTTTGCTTGGAACGGCCTTGCCGCCGTTGAGGGCAAGCGCATCCTCATAAGCGGGGGCGAACTTCGGGTCGAGCGCCGCGGCGCGGGCGAGATCGGACAGGCGCTCCTCGGGGCGGCCGAGCGCCCGGAACGCCTCGGAACGAGCGACGTAGGCCTGGGCGTCGTTGGTGTCGATGGCCAGCGCGCGCTCAGCCTCGGCCAGGCCCTCCTGCGGGCGGCCGAGGTCGGTCAGATCGCGTGACAGCAGGTGCAGGGACCTCGAGTCGCGGGGGTTGAGGGCGACCGCCTTGCGGGCGTCCTCGGCCGAATCCTGAAAACGGGTGAGCAGGCGGCGGGTCAGGGCGCGCAGGTGGAACGCTCCGGCGTCCGACGGGTTCTCCCCGATGCGGCGCGTCAGCACGGCTTCGGCGCCGGCGTAGTCCTTGAGCGCGATCTTGGTGCCGGCCTCGCGATGGACGGCGTTGGCGTGAGGATCGGGGACCACGGCTCCGGCGGGAAGGGCCGCCGGCCCGCGGGAGGCGCCGCCGGCGAGCGCGCCGAACGAGATGGGAGAGGCGAGGATTGCCCCGTTGCCCGTTCCCTCATCCTGGCGCATGCCCGCCGCGAGCTCGGCGATGCGGGCTCTCACCGTCCTCTGGTCCACGGTCTTCTTCACGGGCTCGGTGAGCTTCACGAAGGACAGCAAGGCGGGGTCGTCGGGGGTGCGTTGCAGGGCGGCCAGCGCGTACTCGCGGGCGGCGGCGGGGCTGTCCGACTTGACGAGGCGGGCCACCTCCTGGCGGTCGGCCGCGGCTTCGGGGGTCTTCGGCGGGTCGAAGACGACGGCGGGAGGGACGGACGCGTCGCGGACGACCTCCTTGGCGGCGAGCTCCGCGTCGCGCGCGGTGGTGCGGGCGCCGTGGATCATGGAGATGCCGGACGTCACGACCGCGCCCACGGCCCCCTGGCCGGCGGTTTCGGTCGTCGCGTCTGAGGCGGTTTCGGTGGGGGCGTCCGGGACGACGTCGTCCTGGGTGGTGTCGGCCGGGCGGGGTTTAGGTTTGACCGCCACGCAGCCGCCTTTGCCGTTGCTCGTGGCGCCGGTTTGGCAGGCGACGACGGGGGAGGAATTGACGTCCTCGTCGTCTTCTATGCCAGCATTAGCGGGAGAAACGGTCGAGATGAGGACGAAGGCGAGAAGAAGAACCCGGGGATGTTTCATAAGAGGGGTACCCGGAGTGTAACCCCGGCCCCGGACCCTGTCAAGGCAGGCTTAACCCTCCTTTAATGGCCTAGGCCCACTGGAGCAAGTTGACCTAGGCCGATTACCGGGTCCTACCCGGGACATAGGCCTCAGGGATGCCGTCCGAAAGCCGCCTACAATCCAACTATGCGAATAAAGACCCATCCCATCACCGCGGTCCTGACCTCGGCCTATCTCTCGGCCATGCTCACCTCGAGCCTCGCCCCCATCCGTGACAACGCCATCTTCGCCGCCACGGTCGACCCTTCGGCCGCCCAAAAGGCTCTCCAGAACGCCGTTTCCGGTCTCGACGCCGCCGGTTGGGCCGCCGCCGTCGCCGCGACGCCCGCCCCGGTCCCGCCGGCCCCCAAGAGCGTCCCCGTCGATCCGACGCCCAAGGCCGATCCGATCATCAGCGAAGAGTTGATGACCCGCCTGATCACACGGACGCTGGCGTCGAAGAAACCCACGACGCTCAGCGCGCGTCTCACCCAAGTCCTCGGGATCAGCGACGGCATCACAGATACCCCGGTTAAGTCGGTTTCGGAAAAATTGCCGGAAGGCAAGCATATGTTCATCGTTCCGACCCAAGAAGGCTCTAGAGACGTCATCATCGTGTATAAGCGTCCTGATAACACCTACGGGGAATACTACCTGACCGACAAGACCGGGGTCCTGCGCGCCGCCGCGATCTGGGATGACACCGGCATACGCCTGATCACCAACGAGCAGGCCGCCGCGAAGTACAAGGCCGAGCTGGAGCTCTTCGCCAAGCTCGCCAAGGACCTCCCCCCCGCCGGGACCGCCGTCGCCGGCAACAGCTAGTTTCCACTCCTTCGGAAAGAAGCGGGTCCGCTCGTCGCGGACCCGCATTTTTTCGGCGACATGACTCACGCTATCACCTACGAACGTCTTGGCGGAATTCTTCAAGCGACTTCGCTAGCCGGTGAGCTTCCTCGACCATCAGCATCAGTATCTCCTCCATCTCGCTCGCTGACAACCGCGGAAGAAGGACCGATGCGGCGCGCAGGCTGCCGCATCTGGAATTGACTTCGCAGTAGATCCTTTCCACCGGGAAGCGCGGCGGAACGTAGATCAAATCATCCATTCGACCAAGCTCCGATCTTCCGCAGTCCACAAACGCGTTCGTTATTGACAGCTGTGGCCCACGTATTGCCACTGAGTGCAGCTCCCGGCCGAGTCCCGCGCGACGCAGATGTAATTCGGGAGCCACTCGCCGCCATTGGGGCAGCGGCCGGACTGGACGACCGTGGTTTGCGGTGATGCTCCCTCCATTACATTCGCCGCCGCCGACAGGGTCTCCGCGAGCACCGCCGACACGAGCAAGATTCCCAAAGGTCCGCACACCCACAGCATCCTCTTGAAGTTCATCAGTTCGCTCCTTTAAAAGCACCGTCGACATGGGGCAATCAATTTTTGTGCCGAGTATGATTTGCGCGACCCAGGCCTTCGATGGCATAAAAATTGATCCTTCATGCTCGACGGTGACACAGAACTCACGGAGGAGTTAATGATCAGTTCGAGAGAAGCTCGCAACCTCGCAAACCTCGTCGGAGAGAACGGCGACGCCGCCATCCCCGGCGCCCCGCCCGCCCCGCCGCCCCCCAGGCCGCTCCCTCGCCCCGTGCCCCGGCCCCGCCCCACGCCGAATCCCCGGTGCCATTCGCCGCTGCCGGGAGATCTGTTCTAGGAGTTCGTCCGAGTAATCTGTTTTCGATGATCACCGGCGACATGAAAGTCGCGACGTTGATCTTTCGGACGGGAAATCAGACCTTCGGCTCGGTCAGGCGGCTTGTAAAGCCATTTTGGCGCCCGTCTCACGCCAC
>JACPOW010000096.1 GCA_016191335.1 Elusimicrobiota bacterium
CGTCGACTCGCGGTTTCGCTCCCCGCTTCTTTCCGCCCGGACCTCGCGGTCCATCGCGTTGCGGTTTGCTCGGGGTTCCTACGACCAGGTTCCCCAGAGGACTTTCACCTCCAAGTCATGCTCATGCTGGGCACACAAAAAGAGGCGCCGGCGATCGCTCGCCGGCGCCTTCGGACCGTCCCCGGGGCCTTACGCCTTGGCTTCGGTGTAGACGGCCTTCTCCTTGAGCAGGTTGAGCGTCTTGCGCTCGCGGATCATGTGGGAGATCTGGTCCTTGCGCTTGGCGAAGATCTCCTGGAGCTCCTTCTTCTTCGCCTCGTTCTCGGCGTCCTTCAGGCCGGCCTCGAGCTCGGAGGCGAGCTCGGCGTCGGTGACCTCGATCTTCTCCTTCTCGGCGATCGCGGACATCACGAAGGCGAGGCGGACCTCGTCTTCGGCCTTGGGCTGGAGCTTCGCGCGGAGGTCGTTGATGACCTTCTCGGAGATCTGCGTGGCGCCCATCAGCTGCCGGCGCATGCGCTCCATCATGCCCTCGAGCTGGCGCTCGACCATCGACGGCGGGAGCGCGAACACGTTGGCCTTCACGAGCGCCTCCTCGATCTGGCGCACCACGTCGGACTCGGAGGCGGCCTTCACCTCGCGGTCGAGGACCTCCTTGAGCTTGCCTTTGAGCTCGTCGAGGCTCTCCATGCCCATGTCCTTGGCGAACTCGGCGTCGAGCGCCGGGAGGACCTTGGTCTTGATCTCGGTGACGGTGACCGTGAGGTCCGTCTCCTTGCCGCCGAGCTTGACCTTGATGGTCTTCGTCTCGCCGCGCTTCATGCCCTTGAGGCCTTCCGAGAGGCCCTCGACGCTCTGCTCGGACGACATGTCCACGAGCTCGGAGGTGCCCTTCGCGTTCGGCAGCGGCTTGCCGCCCCGGGAGGCGGAGTAGTCGATGACGACGAAGTTCTTGGCGCCGACGGTCTCGTCCTTGGCGACGTCGAGGCGCGCCTGCGCGTCGCGCAGCTCCTCGAGGCGCTTGTCGAGCGCGGCGGCGTCCGCCGCCTGGGGCTTGCGGGCCACGGGGATCTTGAGGTAGTCCTTGGCGACGGGCGTCGGGGCGATCTCGGCCTGGACGGTGATGAGCAGGGGCTCGCCGTCCTTCCACTTCACGTCGGAGACGGTCGGGGTCTCGACGACGCGCAGCTTGAGGTCCTCGAGGGCGGCGGGGACGTGCTTGCGGATCAGCGCGTCGATGGCCTCCTCGCGGGCGCGGCCGGCGAAGTGCTGCTTGACGAGGTCGAGCGGCGCCTTGCCGGGGCGGAAGCCCGGGATGCGGGCCTGGGACTGCAGGCGCATCAGGGCGGTCTGGGACTGGTCGGTCACTTCCTGGGGGGAGACCTCGACGGAGAGCGTGACGACGCAGCCCTCCTCCTTGAGCTTCTTGAACTTCGGCTTGTCCGACTTCAGCGCTGAGAAGATTCCCATGTTGCCTCCGGCGAGGGTCCGGAATGGGCGAGGGGGGACTCGAACCCCCACGCCTTTCGGCACACGGTCCTAAGCCGTGCGCGTCTGCCGTTCCGCCACTCGCCCGTTATTAAAAGAAAGGACCGAGGAACGCTCGGTCCCGCCCGTCGTGAGATAAATTTTGGACCGGGTGGGGATCGAACCCACGACCTTACGCTTAAGAGGCGTTTGCTCTACCGCTGAGCTACCGATCCGTCGGAAGAGGATGATAGCAAAATCCGGAAAATAAATCCAACTCTTGACGCCGGGGCCTCGGGAGGGTACTCTTGGGGGGAGGAACGGGTTAACAATTCCGACACCGTGCGGACGCGTCCCTCCTTTATAATCGTAGTACCCATGAAATATTGGATCTTCCAGAATAATCAGGTGCTGGGCCCTTACGCGCCCGACGAGATGGAGAAGATCTCGGTCTTCTCTCCGGAGAGCCTCGTCTGCCCGGAGGGAAGGCGAGGGACGAGCATGGGCGATTGGCAGCGCGCCGGCATGGTGCCCGATCTGTCCGTGGCGCTGGTGCGCGCGAGCTCGCACGGAGGGAAGACCTCGGTGCTCTCCATCGCGGGGCTGCCCCCGGAGCCGACGCTCAAGGACCTCGCGCAGCTCGGGAGCATCCAGGAGAAGGTGGCCGTGCTGGAGGAGGTCGTGCTCCAGCTCCAGGAGGGCCTGCGCGCCAAGGACGCCGAGCTCAGCTCCGTGCATCAGGAGCTCGCCGGCAAGAGCCGCGAGGCCAGCGAGATCCGCAGCGAGGCGGTCGCCCGCCTGCGCGAGTCAGAGGAGCTCAAGCGCCAGATCGCCGGGCTCGAGGAACGCCTCGCCTCCGTGCGCCTGCTCAGCGAGACGCTCGACAAGGCCGTCGAGGAGGAGAAGCGCGTCGAGAGCGACGTCGAGAAGCAGGGCCAGACCCTGACCGACCTCGCCAAGGACGTCGAGGAGCTCCGCCGCCAGCTCGAGGAATCCAAGGCCCGCCAGGCCGAGCTCGCCGCCGAAGCCGCCTCGGCCGCGGCCGCGGCCGCCGCCGCCGCCGCCGCCGCGAACGCCAGCCGCCCGCCGATGTCGTCGACGCCGCCGATGGCCTCGTCCAAGCCCGGTCCGGCGCCGACGCCGTTGACCGACATCGCCCCGCCTCCTCCTCCGCACGCGCCCTCCGCCGAGAGCGCCGCGCCCGTTCCCGTGCCGTCCATGGAGTTCCCCACGAACGAGGCCGCGCCTCTGCCCTCCTTCGACGCCACGATGCCGTCGGCCGCCGCCTCGCCGCAGGGCGCGCCGAATTTCGACCCGATGGCGTTCGGCGACGCCCCCGGCTCGCTCGCCCCCGACGCGGCCCCGCCGGCCGCCGCCGAGGCGGAGCCCTTCGGGGTCGCCGCGCCGCCGCCTCCTCCTCCCGCCAAGGGGAAGAAGGCCCTTCTCATCGGCGCCGTCGCCGGCCTGGCCGCGCTGGGCGGGCTCGCCGTCATGGGCGGGTACGTCCCGGGACTCGTCAAGCCGAAGGCGCCGCCCGAGGTGCTCGAGCCGGCGCCCCTGCCTCCGCCCGAGCCCGCGCCCGTCGCCGTCGCCGCGCCGGACCCGCGCGAGCTCGCCGTCGCGTTCGCCAAGGCCTGGCCGCTGCCCGGAGAGCGCACGCTCGAGCGCGCGCTCGAGGACCTCGCCCCGTCCGCGGGGAACCTCTCGCCGTGGATGGCGGATCCGCTCGCCGGCAACCGCGTCCAGGTCAATTACTTCGCCCGCAGCTCGGCTCCGGGCGCGCCCACCATCGCCTACGAGTTCGAGGTGGACCTCGACGGCAAGACCTTGATCGGCCGCAACGCCGCCGCCAAGTCGGTGCTGACCGGCAAGGCCGCGGCGCCGCCCGCGCCGCCGAAGCCCAAGCCCGTGAAGGTCAAGCCGAAGGCGCCGGTGAAGAAGGCGCCCGAGGAGGCCACGCTCGATTCGATGCTCGGCGACGAGCCGCCCAAGGGGGGCACGACGCTCACCGACACCGGCGGCGCGGCCCCGGCGGAGCCCTCTCTCGACGAGCCCGCCGACGCGCCCGCCAAGCCCGCCCGCCCCAGCCCCGCCAAGCGCGCGGCCAAGGCGAAAGGCGGCAAGGCTCCGGCCGACGCGGCGCCGGCCGACGAGACGCTGTTGGACGACCTGTTGAAGGAGTGACATGGACCTAGTCCCAGGACTCAAGCAGCTCGAAGGAACGCTGGCGCTGACGGCCGACCGCATCGCCGTCGTCAAGTCCAAGCTCGAGGACCTGCTGTTCCGCGCCCAGAAGATCTCCGCCGCGGCGAAGAACAACATGAAGGACAACGACACGATGTACGGGTACGACCTTCAGAACTTCCGCCGCGACCTGCGCACCTTCGGGATGGACCTGACGGGCCTGACCGGGCTGCTGGCCGGCATGGAGCGCATCGCCGAGTACGACGTCGCCGCCGGGAAGTTCGCCACCGGCGTGATGCGCGCCGCCTCGCGCGTCTCCAACTCGATGAAGACCCTGCACGACATGTCCTTGCTCGCCCACCAGCACATCCGCCAGAACGACCAGAAGATGCTCGCCTGGTACATCGCCCAGGAGATCGAGGAGATGATGCAGAAGTGCGCGGGCCTTCCCGCGATCGCGAACAAGATCGTGATCCTGACCACGACGGAGAAGCCCGGCGCGCAGCCGCCGGCGGGCGCCGCGCCGCCCGCGCCGGCGGCGCCGGCGAGCCCCGAGCCTCCGACGAAGCCGGCCTGAGCCCCATGGACCTCCTGCTCCGCCTCCTCGAGCGGCGCGTCATCATCGCCGGCGCCGCCATCCTCGCCGCGGTCTGGATCGGGGGGCAATGGGGAGGCTACGCGCAGGGACGCGCCGACCTCATGATGCACCCGCCCGCCCCGGTCTCCTCGCCGCTGGCCGACGACATCATCAAGACCTCCGAGGCCCGCGAATCGGCGAAGCTCAAGGGCCTGCACCGCACCGTCAGCGCCGAGATCGCGGCCGCCAAGGCCAACGGCTTCAACGTCGACAAGTTCCAGCGTCTGGCCGACAACGCGCTGGGCCTCGACACGCCGCCGTACCGCTCGGCGGCGATCGAGCGCCTTAATAAATTGCGGCTCGCCATACCGCAGAAGAAGGAGACCTTCCGGCCCGCCGCGGCGGAGGACATGAACCCCGACCTGTTCGACACGCCCCGGCCGAAAGGCAAGGCCGCGCGCCGATGAGGAAAGCGGCTTCGGTCCTTCTCGCGTTCGCCTGCGCCCTCCCGCCGGCGCCCGCCCGCGCCGCGGCCGACGCCGCCGAGGCCGTCTCCACCGCGAGAGGCGCCTTCCTCGCCGGGCGCTACGACGACGCCGAGAGCGCCTGGCGCTACCTGTCCGAGCTCGGCGTCGCCGCGCCCGAGCCGGAGATCAACCTCGCCCTCACCTTGCGCGACCTGGGCCAGCACGAGGCCGCCACCGCCCAGTGGCTGAAGGCCTCGCTGCTGGAGGGCGCCGACGGCTTCTCCTGGAACCAGCGCGCCTGGTCCTACCTCGCGACCGGCCGCCAGCGCGAGGCGCGGGAGGCGTTCACGAAGGCCATCGACCGCTCGTCGACGACGGCCATGCAGGCGGAGGCCAACGTCGGGCTCGGGCTGTCCTACATCCTCGACGCCAAGCCCAAGGCCGCCGAGGCCCCGCTGCGGCGCGCGGGCATCTCCGGGCCGTACGCGATCTCCGTCTCCGCCCAGCTCACCGCCGAGGCGGCTCTGATGAGCGGCGACCGGCAGACGGCGCTGACCTATCTGCGCCAGGCCGTCGACGTCGACCCGGCGAACAACGAGGCGCTGCGCGGCCTCGCCAAGGCGCTGGCCGAGGCGGGGGACAACCGCGCCGCCTGGCGCGCCTACAAGAAGGTCCTCTCCCTCGACGCGAAGGACGCCGACGCGCGCAAGGCCTACGACAAGGCCGGCCGCTTCATCACCGGCGACCTCGACGCCGCCGCCGGCGTGCGCCGCATCGCGCGTCCCGTGCTCGACCCCGACCGCACCGACACGCCGCTGCCCGCCGCCCCCCGTCCGATCCGCGTGGGCCTGTTCGGCGCGCCCGACGGGCGGCCGGCGGTGATGACGCGCGCGTACGTCATGTCGAACAGCCCCTTCAAGGTGAACTCCGTGTCCCACGGCGTCCTGCGCGACAACGGCCGACCGTTCGACCAGTGGGAGGTCGATTTCCGCCCGGAGAACGGCCTCGTCGAGGTGCGCGACGCCTCGCGCAACATCCTCTTCACCTCGAAGACGCCCTTCTCCTTCGTGCCCGACGCCAAGCGCGGGTCCGTCCTCATCAAGACGGCCAAGATCACCGACCAGATCGGCGTGGACCCCGGCGACCGCGAGGTGCGCGGCGCCGTCGAGGTCGTGCCCAACCCCTGGGGCTTCCGCCTCGTGCAGGTCGCGCCCATCGAGCAGTACCTGATCGGCGTCGTCTCCCTGCTCCTTCCGATCGACAGCCCTCCGCAGGCGCTGCGCGCCCAGGCCGTCGTCTCGCGGACCGCCGCCTACTGGGCGACGGAGAACCGGGAGGAGACGCTCGAGCGCTGCGACCTGCTCGACGACGACTCCACCCAGCGCACCATCGGCGTCAGCGGCGAGATGACCTCCGCCGCCGAAGCCGTGGCCGACACCGAGGGGCTGTTCCTCGCGCTCAAGGGCCGCGCCGCCCGCGTCCTCCAGCACGGCGACAGCGGGGGCACCACGGAGGACGGGTCCGAGACGGGGGAGCCGGGCCTCGAGCACCTCGTCTCGGTGCAGGACTCCGCCCACCCGAGCATCCCCTGGCGCACGCCCGTCGAGCTCGAGCGCTACACCCACGAGTCTCCGCCGCAGGGGTTGTTCAGCGAGGCCGCGGCCGTGGCGACCCCGAACGCCACGCGCTGGATGCGCGTCGTCGACGCGCGCGAGATGCGCCTGCGCGTCGAGCGCCGCAAGGACCTGGGCACGATCCGCCGCGTGCGCGTGGCGGGGCGCACCGCGACCGGCCGCGTGCGCGCCCTCGAGGTGATCGGCACCGACGGCTCCGCGATCTACAGCGGCCGCAAGGAGATCGACGAGCTGCTGGGGCCGGGCTCGCTGCGCTCCACCCTCTTCACCGTGCAGCCGCTGATGGACGGCAAGCGCCTCTCGCGCCTCATCCTCTGGGGCGCCGGCACCGGCTCCGGCCTCGGCTTCCCCCGCGGCGGCGCCCTCGGCCAGGCCGCGCTCGGCGTGCCGTGGAGGGAGATCGTCCGCCACTACTTCCCGCGCCTCGAGGTGAAGGACTTCCTCCATCCCGACGCCCCGAAGGCCGCCGTCCCCGCCGCCGTCGGGCCTTACAAGCGCACGCTCGACTTCCACAAGAAGCCCAAAGGCAAGTAGTATCATGGGCCCCATGCCCGTCAAGGTCCTCCACCTCGTCACCCGCCTCGATCTCGGCGGCGCCCAGCAGAACACGCTGCATACCGTTCGTCATCTGGACCGGGCGGAGTTCGAGCCGGTCCTCGCGTGCGGGCGCGGGGGGATCCTGGACGACGAGGCCTCCGGGGACCCGTCGTTCCGGACGGTCTTCGTCGACTCGCTCCTGCGCGACATCCACCCGTTCTACGACCTCCTGGCCCTGCTCGAGTTGACCAAGGTCCTCCTAGCCGAGAGGCCCGCCATCCTCCACACCCACAGCTCCAAGGCGGGCATACTGGGCCGCCTCGCCGCCGCGCTGGCGGGCGTGCCCGTCGTGGTGCACACCTACCACGGCTTCGGCTTCCACGACCGCCAGCCCGCGCCGGTGAAGGGCCTCTACGTCTTCCTCGAAAGACTGTGCGCGCGCTTCACCGACGCCTTGGTCTTCGTCTCCCGGTCCAACATCGCCTACGCCGCCGCGCACGGCATCGTGCGCCCGGAGGACGCCGTCCTGATCCGCTCCGGCGTGGCGCTGGGGGGACTGCCGGCGTCCGTCGACGCCGCGAAGCTCAAGATGTCCGCCGGAATCGGCATGCACAAGCCTCTCGTCCTATCAGTAGGAAATCTTAAGCCCCAAAAAAACGCCGGCGACTTCGTGGCGGCCGCGGCGAAGGTCCTCGCGGACCTTCCCGAGGCCCGCTTCGTCTTCCTCGGCGACGGGCCCCAGCGCCGCGCGCTCGAGGCCCGCGTCTTCGCGCTCGGCCTCGAGGGGCGCATCCTCTTCCTCGGCTGGCGCCGCGACACGGCTGAGTGGCTCGCGTCGGCGGACGTCTTCGTGATGACCTCGCTCTGGGAAGGCCTGCCCCGCGCCCTCGTCGAGGCGATGCGCTCGGGCCTGCCCGCGGTGTGCTATGCCACCGACGGCGTCACCGACCTCGTCAAGGACGGGGAGAACGGCTTCCAGGTCGAGCCCGGGGACCACGCCGCGCTGGCCGGACGCGTGGCCGCCCTCCTCCGGGACGAGCCCCTGCGCCGACGCCTCGGCGCCGCGGCGGCCGCCTCCATCGGCCCCGAGTTCGACATCGACGGCATGGTGCGCGCCCAGGAGGCGCTGTACGACCGCCTCCTTCGCTGAGCCTCTCGGGATCTTCCTCCAGGGAGGGGGAGCCCTCGGCGCCTGGCAGGCCGCCGCGCTCGAGGCCTTGGTCGCCCGCGGCCTGCGCTTCGACTCCGTCATGGGCTACAGCATCGGGGCGATCAACGGCTCCGCCCTCGCCTTCGACCGCCTGCCCGAGGCGATGTCCCGCTGGCGCTCCCTGGGCGGCGGCGCCCTGCGCCTGAGCCCGCGCCTGAGCCCCTTGGCCCTGTTCTCCGCCGAGCCCCTGCGCGCCTTCCTCGACGCCGCGCGCGACGAGGCGTCTGCCATGGCCGCCCTGCGCGCGGACTTCACCATCGTCACCGCCTGCCCGGCCGAGGGCGCCCCGCTCAACGCCCGCTTCACGCCCGGCGGCCGCGGCGGCTGGGACGGCCCTCTCGTCGAGCACGCCGCCGGCAGCTGCGCGATCCCGCTCGCCTTCCCGCCCGTGGACCTCGAGTACCGCGGCCGGCGCCGGCGCCTCATCGACGGCGGCGTGCCGATGCCCCTGCCGCTCGACCTCTCGCCGCTCGCCGCCTGCGCCGACGTCCTCGTCCTCGAGATGGTCCGGGCCGACGAGGTCGGCCGGCGCTGGTGGACGCCCTGGCACGACCTCGATCAGCGCTGCCGCGACGCGGGCCGCGGCCTCGTCGACGAGGGCCTGCAGCCCCTCCTGCGCTCCGACCGCCCGCCGCGCGTGTACCGCCTGGCGCCCTCCCGCCGCCTCGAGCCGATGATGCTGGATTTCCGCGCCGCCGGCCTGGCCCGGATGCTCGCCCACGGCGCCGAGGACGCGGCCGCGTTCCTCGCCGATCCCGCCTCTTTCCAAGTCCGCTAAAATTGCTTTAATTCGCGGGATGGATATCTCGCGCCGTTCCTTCATCAAGTGGGTCATCGCGGGCGCCGCCACCGCCTCCCCGTTCGGCTGCGCTCCCGGAGGCGAAGGCAGGAAGACGGGCGCGCCCTCCGTCCCCGCGGCCCGCCTCGGCAGCGAGGAGAAGAAGGTCTGCCACGACGTCCGCGACGGCCTGCTGAAGTCCCTGCCGCCGCCCTCCCGCAACCTCGACGTCGTCGTCGTCGGCGGGGGGACCTCGGGGCTGGCCGCGGCCGAGCGCTGCTTCGGCTCCGACTACCTCATGCTCGAGAAGGACGACCACGTCGGCGGCAACTGCTGGACGGAATCCTGGGAGGGGCTCGACTACTGCACCGGCTCGGCCTGGCTCGCGCTCGAGAACGACGAGGTCAAGGCCCTCTTCAAGCGCTGGAAGATCGACCCGCCGATCATCAAAGGCAACGACTCGGCTCATTTCGACGGCAAGTGGATCAAGGACTTCTGGAACTCCGACCCCGACTACCCTAGCTACGGCCAGCTCCCGTATTCCAAGACCGTGCAGGACGATTTCCGCCGCTTCATCCGCGAGACGAAGAAGCTCGACCGGGTCAAGGACGCGGCCAAGCTCGACGCCATGGCGTTCTCCGACCTGTTCCAGGGCTACGACCCGCACATCCAGGCCTACTGGGACACCTTCGGCCCGTCCAACTGGGGCTCGGCGACCAAGGACACCTCCGCGCTCATCGGCCTCAACGGCGTGCACGAGTGGGCGCCCTGCGAGCGGCGGACCTTCGCCGGCGGCCTGGGCATGATCACCCGCCAGCTCTACGCCGGCTTCCCCGAGGACCAGAAGAAGCGCTGCGTCACCGGCGCGACCGTCATCTCCGTGCGCCGCGAGGGCAAGCGCGTGCTGGTCACCTTCATGAAGGACGGCCGCCCCGAGACGGTCTCGGCCAAGGCCGCCGTCATCGCCATCCCCAAGTACATGGCCCGCCACGTCGTCGCGGACATCCCCGAGGACCAGGCCAAGGCCATGAAGGCGATGCGCTACGCGCCCTACCTCGTGCACAACCTCTGCTTCGACAAGGTCGTCTGGAACCTCAACTACGACAACTGGGCCGTCGGCGCCAGGCACTTCACCGACTTCATCCCGGCCGACTGGGTCACCCATGCCGACGGGGGGGACCTCAACCGCAAGCAGGTCATCACCGTCTACGCGCCGAAGATCGAGGCCGCGCGTCCCGACCTGCTCGACGACGAGGAGGTGCTGGAGGAATCCCACGCCACCGCCAACGAGCTCATCGAGATGTTCCCGGGCTGGGCCGACCACCTGCGCGAGGTCCGCACCTACCGCCGCGGCCACGCCATGCCGATGTCCGCCCCCGGCTCGCTGTCCCGGCTGCAGCCGGTGACCCAGCGCGACATGGCCCCGATCTACTTCTCCCACTCGGACAATTGCGGGCCCGTTTCCGACATGTACGAGGCCGCGCTCGGCGCGATAAAGGCAACGGCCAAAGCGTTGCAACACGTGTGAACTTGACGGTCAAATTTCAGTCATAATAGAGACACAATAGAGAGGATCACATGCCCAAGTACACCGTCCCCGCCACCGGAACCAAGATCGGCTACAAGAACGGCAAGCTCGAAGTCCCCGACAACCCGATCATCCCCTTCTTCCCGGGAGACGGCACCGGCCTCGACCTCTGGAAGGCCACCAAGATCGTCCTCGACGGCGCCGTGGAGAAGGCGTACGGCGGCAAGAAGAAGATCGCCTGGATGGAGGTCTACGCCGGCCTCACCGCGCTGAAGGCCTACGACAAGGACACCGTCCTCCCCGAGGAGACCGTCGCCGCGTTCAAGGAATACCGCGTCGGCCTCAAGGGCCCGCTGACCACGCCCGCCGGCTCCTTCAAGTTCGTCTGCCTCGACTGCGCCGCCGAGCTGATGGACCGCCCGGCGACCTGCCCGAAGTGCAAGTCGGAGTGGATCACGCCCCGCTTCCGCTCGGTCAACGTCGGCCTGCGCCAGAAGCTCGACCTGTACGCCTGCGTGCGCCCCGTCCGCTGGTTCAAAGGGGTTCCGTGTCCCGTCAAGAATCCCGAGAAGCTCGACATCGTGATCTTCCGCGAGAACACCGAGGACATCTACGCCGGCATCGAGTTCCAGCAGGGCACGCCGGAGAACAAGAAGGTCTACGACTTCCTGACCAACGAGATGAAGGTCAAGATCCCGTTCCCCGACTCGGGCATCGGCATCAAGCCGATTTCCAAAACCGGATCGCAGAGACTCATACGCATGGCGATCAAGTACGCGATCAGCCACAAGCGCTCCTCCGTCACCATCGTGCACAAGGGGAACATCCAGAAGTTCACCGAAGGCGCGTTCCGCGACTGGGGCTATGAAGTCGCCAAGGCCGAGTTCCGCGACCAGATCGTCACGGAAGCCGAGCTGTGGGACGACCTCAACGGGAAGATGCCGGCCGGCAAGATCCTCATCAAGGACCGCATCGCCGACCAGACCTTCCAGCAGCTGCTGCTCCGCCCGGACGAGTACTCGGTCATCGCCACCCCGAACCTGAACGGCGACTACCTGTCGGACGCGGCGGTCGCGCAGGTCGGCGGCCTCGGCATCGGACCGGGCGCCAACATCGGCGACGGCGTGGCGATCTTCGAGGCGACGCACGGCACCGCCCCGAAGTACACCAACAAGGACATGGTCAACCCGGGCTCCCTCATCCTCTCCGGCGTGATGATGCTCGAGCACATGGGCTGGCAGGAAGCCGCGGACCTGATCATCAAGGGCCTCGAGGCGACCATCGCCGCGAAGACGGTGACCTACGACTTCGAGCGCCAGATGACGGGCGCGACGAAGATCAAGTGCTCCGAGTTCGGCCAGGCGATCGTCAAGAACATGGGCGGCGTCGCGGTCAACGCGTAAAGCTCGATCAAAAGAGGCCGGCGCTCGAAAGCGCGCCGGCCTTCTTTTTTTTGCGGGAAGCCATAGCACCCTTGATATGGCTGCTTTCCAAGCGAAGCAGCCATGGTATTCCCGCTATGGAGGGGGGAGGCCCGCTTGCCGGAATATCTCCCTCAGCAGGGACGCTCCGATGTCGCCTTGATGAGGATTCGGGATACGGAGCTTCAGCGAGCCCTTTACCATGAACTGATGTTTGGCTCCCGCATAAGGCCCTTCGAACCCGTGTTCCCGCAGCAGCCTGACGAGTTCTCGCCGCTTGAGCGGCTTAGGCACGCGTGAGCTCGGGAAGTGTCAGGCGCTTGCCCCTGACGGCCGGCAGCGCCTCATCGCTTCTCAGCTTGAGCACGATCCAGTCCTCAAGCACTTCCCGAAGGGTGACCCGGCACTTCTTCGCCGTTTTCGCGCTCGCCCACACGCCCGTGAACCCCGGGATCTCGCCGAAGCAAGTCCTGTCTTCCAGGGTTTTGAAGCGCGCGCTGGCCAGAGCGGCGTCGATGTAAGAGGTCAGGCCCATGCCGTCAGTGTAACAGGGCCCGCCGCCGATTTCAAGCATCCTCAGGTTCCCGCTCATGTTCGACCGCCGCCGTCGCGGACCTCCACATTACATACGATCGAGAGCCCCGAAAAGTTCCATCGTCCCGTAAAAAACGCTAGAATGGCCGCCGTGAGCGCCAAGCCCTACCTGTCGGCCCTGATCCCGGTCTACAACGAAGAGGAGAACCTCGCCGCCCTCGGCGAAGAGGTCTCCTCCGCGCTCAACTCCCTGGGCAAGCCGTACGAGGTCATCCTCGTCGACGACGGCTCCAAGGACCGTTCCTACGAGGAGCTGCTCAAGCTCGTCGAGAAATACCCTTCCTTCAAGACCGTCCGCCTCGGCCGCAACGCCGGCCAGACCGCCGCGATGCTCGCCGGCATCCAGCACGCCTCGGGCGAGCTGATCGTCTGCCTCGACGCCGACATGCAGAACGACGCGCGCGACGTGCCGAAGCTCATCGCCAAGCTCAACGAGGGCTACGACTGCGTCTCCGGCTGGCGCAAGGACCGCCAGGACCGCTTCCTGGACCGGAAGCTGCCCTCCATCATCGCCAACAACTTCATCTCCTACGTGACCGGCGTGCACCTGCACGACTACGGCTGCACGCTCAAGCTGTACCGGGCCCAGTACCTCAAGCCGCTGCGCCTGTACGGCGAGATGCACCGCTTCGTGCCGGCGCTCGCGGGCTTCCTCGGCGCGCGCGTGGCCGAGGTCCCGGTCAACCACCGCGCCCGCACGCGCGGCGTCTCCAAGTACGGGATCTCGCGCACCTTCAAGGTCCTGCTCGACCTCATGACGGTCAAGTTCATGGACTCCTACCTCGGCAAGCCGATCTACCTGTTCGGCGGCGGGGGGGTGTTGATGGGCCTGCTCGGCGTGGCCTTCGGCCTCGACACCCTGTACAAGAAGTTCTACCTGGGCATCTTCGTCAAGGACCAGCCCCTGTTCCAGGTCGCGATCTTCTGCCTGCTCATCGGCTTCCAGATGGTGCTCATCGGCCTCCTGGCCGAGATCCTCGTGCGCATCTACTACGACCTCAAGGACATGAGGCCGTACTTCGTCCGCGAGACCGCGGGCTTCTGACCGCCGGACGCCTTCGGTCAATTTAATCCCAGGCCAAAATGGGCTATACTCCGCGCGCATGGGAAAATTTTTCGCGCTGGTCATCGCCGTCTTCACCGTCGTTTGGCTCGCGCCGATGTGCGCGAACCTCCCGTCCGACCTGTCCACTCTCTCCGCGCCCGTCGCCCCGCCCGTCCCCGCCGCGCCCGTCGTCTCCACGGTGACGGCGCCCGCGCCGCTCCCGACGCCCAAGGCGGAGCCTAAGCTCGAGCCCGCGGCCGCGGCGGTCCCGCTGTCGCCCGTGACGATCGCCACCTATCGCTCCCGCTCGATGTTCCCCGTGGAGGGGGAGAGCTATGTCGTCTCGGTCCTGCGCAAGAACCATTCCGAGGTCCGCGCCGAGGGCGTGCGCCTGACCGTGGCGGCCCGCGTGAAGGGCGAGGTCATGGAGCGCGCGGAGAGCGGCCCCGGCCAGAGCCTCGACGCCGGCTCGAGCTCCTATTTCGGGCTCCCGATCACCACCGAGGTCTTCAACTACCTGCTCGACGGCCCGGAGGACAAGCGCAGCGGGCTCGAGTGGATGCTGACCTACCGCCTCGCGAGCGACCCGCCCGGCGAGACGCGCTGCTTCGGCCTGCGCGCCCTGCCGCGCCGGCGCGAGCCGTCGGGCCTCTCCTGGGTCCCGCTCGGCCAGACGCGCAAGTGCGAGCCGCCCGCCCCCTGACCTGAATGGGGAGAGTATTCGCGGCGGCGCTCCTCGCGGCCGCGATCGTGCTGCCGCGGCCGATGTGCGCCGGACGCCCGGCCGGACCGGCGGAGCGCGTTACCGTCGGGCCGGTCCCGCCCGCGCCCCCTGACGAACCGGGCCCGAGGGCGACTTCCGCAATTTGGCACGATGACGGAATGAGCTCGGACTTCATCTTTCCGCGCTTGCCCTCGGCGAGTCGCGCAAGTGCGACGCCCCGCCTAAAGAGCGTCCTTTAAGGTGTAAGGACGAGGACGGGTACCGCGCCGAGATGGTGCGGCTCGTCGAGAAGGCGGAGCTGCCTGATCAGGAAGAACGCTAGCCGAAATGTTGCGTAAGCGTAAGGACCCGCGCTCGCGCGGGTCCTTGCCTTTGTGTGCCCAGCATGAGCATGACTTGGAGGTGAAAGTCCTCTGGGGAACCTGGTCGTAGGAACCCCGAGCAAACCGCAACGCGATGGACCGCGAGGTCCGGGCGGAAAGAAGCGGGGAGCGAAACCGCGAGTCGACG
>JACPOW010000097.1 GCA_016191335.1 Elusimicrobiota bacterium
GGCGCACCCGCCGTCAGGCGCAGAGGCTCAAGGCCAAGCAGCGGGTATTGAGAGGCTTTCTGGGCAGGGGGCCTCTTTTTTCATGCCCGAATTAGGTTTATATTTATGCAGGAATCACTAGTAGACGCCGCGCTCCTGGTACCAGGGCACGCCGCGCAGCGACGGCTTGAGGCAGTCCACGAAGATCACGATGCGGTCGTCGGTGAACACATACCCCCACCGCCCCGTCCCCCGCAGGCGCGAGCCGTCCACCTGCCCGTCCCGCAGGATCTCCGGCCCGTACACCTCGACCTTGCTCGATTCCCGCCCGCACACCGGCAGGTCCAGCGAAGGGATCTCGGCCAGATACTTCGGCACCAGCTTCTCGAGCTTGGTCGGGATCTTCTTCTCGGTCTTGGTGTAGTCCGAGAGCCTCGCCTCGAGCTGCGCCAGGCTCGAGCGCACGCGGTCTTCCTTGACCTTCGCCTCGTTGGCGCTGGTCTCCTTGGCGAAATCATCCGCCGCCTCGTCCTTGGCGAACATCCCGCCGCAGCCGGACATCAGCACGACCGAGACGACCGTCCACATGAACTTTTTCACGGTTCACCTCGCAGTATGGTCCCGCCGCCGACGACGACGTCGCCGGAATAGATCACCGCAGATTGCCCAGGAGCTGGCGCGCGCTGGGGAACATCAAAAAGGATGGTCGCCGTTCCGTCGTTTTTAAGCTCGATGGTGGCCTCGGCAGGCGTATGCCGATGCCGTATTCGAACATGCGCCCGGAAGGTTCCCCCATTCCGTTCGCCGTTAAAAGTGAGCGCTCCCACCGTGATGGTCTTCATCTGTAATTCGTCGACGCCGCCCACGATGACGGCGTTCGAAGCGGCGTCAATTCGCACGACGTAGCGGGGCTCCGGTCCGTTGAGCCCGAGTCCCGAGCGCTGCCCGACCGTGTAGGACGCGAGCCCCGTGTGGCGCCCCACCTCCCGCCCCGAGCGGTCCCGGATCGGCCCCGCCGCGATGCCCGGGTCCGTCGCTTCCGCGTGCGCCGCGACGAATCCCCGCACGTCGCGGTTCGGCACGAAGCAAGTCTCCATGCTCTCCGCCTTGTCCGCGGTCTTCAGGCCCAATTCACGCGCCTTCGCGCGCACCGCGTCCTTGCTCAGCCCCCCCACGGGGAACTCCGCCCGCGACAGCGCCTTCGCGTCGAGCGAGTACAAAAAGTAGCTCTGATCCTTCGCCGGATCGAGCGCCTTCATCAGCCGCCCGTTCTCGACGCGCGCGTAGTGGCCGGTGGCGACGGCATCGCAGCCCCACGCCTCGGACAGCGCGAGCAGGTGGCCGAACTTGAGGGACCGGTTGCACTCCACGCACGGGTTCGGCGTCGTGCCGCCCAGATAGGCGTCCAGGTACGGCCGGATGACCTTGGAGGCGAATATCTCCGCCATGTCCGAGACATAATGGACGATGCCCAGCCTCTCGGCCACTCGCTTGGCGTCGTCGATGTCGGCCGGCGAGCCGCAGCAGCCGAAGCCGGTCTCGGTGCGGGCGAGTATCTTCATCGTCACGCCCACGGCCTCGTCGCCGCGCTCGCGGACGAAGGCGGCGGCGACGGAGGAGTCCACGCCCCCGCTCATCGCGACGAGGACGCGCCGGCGGCTCACGCGGGCGCTCCCACGGCGCGGAGCTTCTCGACGGCCTTGGGCAGGGCGGCGAGGAAGCGGTCCGCGTCGGCGTCCGTGCTGCCCCAGCCGACGGAGACGCGGATGGAGCCGGTGGCGACCTCGGGTGCGACGCCCATGGCCGTCAGGACGTGCGAAGGCGTCGAGGCGCCGGAGGAGCAGGCGGGCCCGCTCGAGACGCAGATGCCCTCGAGATCCAGGGCGACGACGAGGTGGTGGCCGTCCACGCCGTCGAAGCTGAAGTGGGCGGTGTTGGGCAGGCGGAGCTCGCGGTGGCCGTTGAGGCGGGAGCCCTTGATGAGGAGCGCGCCCGCCTCGAGCTTGCGGCGCAGGGCGAGGGCGTGCTGATGGGCGTCGGACAGCTCGCGGGCGGCGAGCTCGCAGGCGAGGCCGAAGCCGACGATGGAGGCGGTGTTCTCGGTGCCGCCGCGGCGGTTCTTCTCCTGGTGGCCGGTGACGAGGGGGGCGAGACGGACGCCCCTCCTGACCCACAAAGCCCCGACGCCCTTGGGCGCGTTGACCTTGTGGCCCGAGACCGCGAGGAGGTCCACGCCGAGGGCCTTGGCGTCGATCGGGACCTTGGCGAGCGACTGCACGGCGTCGGTGTGGGCCAGGGCCCCGGCGGCGCGGGCGGCGGCGGCGAGCTCGGCCACGGGCTGGAGGACGCCGGTCTCGTTGTTGGCGTGCATCACGCTGACGACCGAGACCGCCTCGTCGATCATGGACCGGAACTCGTCGGCGTTCACGATTCCTTCCGGTCCGCAGCCCGCCTCCAGGACGTCGAGGCCGCGGCGGCGCAGCTGGCCGGCCAGCAGGCGGATCGCGTCGTGCTCGATCTTCGAGGTGACGACCTTGCGGCGCTTGCCCTTGGTCTCGTCGTGGGCCTGCCACGCGCCGCCGGCGATGGCGAGCACGTCGGACTCGGAGCCGCCGGAGGTGAAGACGACCTCGGACGCGTCGGAGGCGCCGAGGAGCGCGGCGACCTGCTCGCGGGCGCGCTCCACGGCCGCGCGCGCGCGCTGGCCGAGGGAGTAGACCGAGTTCGGGTTGCCGTAGCCGTCGCGCAGCCAGGGGAGCATCGCGTCCACGACTTCAGGACGGACGGGAGTGGTCGCGTTGTGGTCGAGGTAGACCGTCACTGTCCGAAGCCGAATCCTTTGAAGAGATCGTCGGCCCCCGCGGCCGGCTCGCCGGCGGGCTTGGCCTTCTCGATGGGCTTGGGCGCCTCGGTGCCGGGCAACGCGGGAGCCTTCGGCGCGCCCTTCGAGGTCACGGCGGAGACGACCGTCTTGCGCACGCCCTCGGAGAAGATGATGCGGCCGCTCTTGCGGTCGTAGTAGAGGCGGTACTGGCTCTGCTTGGTCTGCGGCTCGTAGGCCTTGCCGAGGTTGTCGCGCTCCTGCTCCCAGCCCGGGTTGTAGAGCATGCGGCCGCGGATGTCCACCTTCTTGCCGAGGATGGGTAGGCTGAAGCGGATGCGGTAGAAGCCGTTGGTGTCGGAGACGCCCGGGTCGAAAGAACTGGTGGCGAAGCCGGAGGGGCGGGCCTCGCCTTCCTCCAAGGTGTTTTCCCCCGAGGCGACGGCGCGCACGACGACGCCCTGCACGGGGTTGTCCTGGTAGTCGGTGATGACGCCCTGGATGTAGCCGTCCAGGAACTGGGTCTTCTTCGCGGTGGAGAAGAGGAGGAACTCCGAGGTGCCGGTCAGCTTCTCGGTGATGGACAGGTCCACGATGCGGCCTTCGGCGAAGTCCTCGACGACGACGTTCTTGTTCGAGGGGCCGCACGCGTAGACGGCCGCCAGCAGGCCGAGGAGAAGGGCTTTGCGGCCCCATTTCAAAGAGCGCGGAAGGGGCACTTCCTCGATCATTCTCGGTCGCATGGGATATTCTATCATTCCGCGCCCTCCTTGGCGGGAGGCGCCGCCGACGGAGATTCGGGGTTCTCCGTATTGCGGATCACCTCCGCCGGGACGGTGAGAGGCTCGACGGGCGGAACTGCTTTCTTGTCGAGGACCGCGGTCGGGGGCCCGGCCTCCTTGGGGTCCTTCTTGAGCGAGGTGCTCTTGACGAAGATGACGACGCGGCGGTTCTTGGCGCGGCCGTCGGGCGTGTCGTTCGTGGCGATCGGGCGGTTGCCGCCGTAGCCCACCGCGCCGAGGTGCTCGGCGGGCATCTTGTACTTCTCGATGAGCAGGCGCGCGACGCTCGTCGCGCGCGCGGTGGACAGCTCCCAGTTGGAGTCGAAATAGTCGTTGTGGATGGCCTGGCCGTCGGTGTGGCCCTCGACCAGGATCTCATGGCTCTGGGCGAGCTTGGCCAGCGCGGGCGTCAGCATGGCGAGCTTTTCGTCGATCTCGGGGGTGGGCTCGGCCGCGCCGACGCCGAAGAAGGACGCGCCGCCCTGCTCCTCGATGGAGATCTTGAGCCCGTCCTTGTCGATCTTGACCTCGCCCTTCATCTCGCCCTTGTCCATCATCTCCTTGACGTCGGCGGCGGCCTTCTGGACGTCCTTGTTCAGGGCGGCCGACAGGGCGTACAGGATGACGAAGAAGCAGACGAGCTCGGTCATCAGGTCGGCGTAGCTCGCCATCCAGGGCGGGGCCGGATGGCCGACCTGGCAGACCTTGGGGTCGCTGATGTCGATGAACCCCTTCGGGGCGCGCATGGGCATCGGATTATTTCCTTAGGCGGCGGGCGCGGTCGGCGCTCCCGGCGCTCCCGGGGCCGGCGGCCCCTTCACGATGAGACGCTGCGACGGCGGCAGATAGGCCTTGAGGTTGGCCTCGACGACGGACGGCGTGGCGCCGCTCTGCAGGAGCAGGACGCCGCGGATGATGATCTCCTTGATCAGCAGCTCCTCCTCGGAGCGGGCGCGCAGCTTGCCGCCCATGGGCAGGAAGATCAGGTAGCCCGAGCCGAGGCCGAAGAAGGCCGCGGACAGCGCCAGCGCCATGCGGCGCGGCACCTGGGCGACGTCGTCGATCGAGGACAGCATCATGATCATGCCGAGCACGGTGCCGATGATGCCGAAGGCGGGCG
Source organism: Elusimicrobiota bacterium (assembly GCA_016191335.1). Classification (GTDB taxonomy): domain Bacteria; phylum Elusimicrobiota; class Elusimicrobia; order UBA1565; family UBA9628; genus GWA2-66-18. The sequence goes on from JACPOW010000097.1 coordinate 4,703, forward strand.
CGTAGGTGCCGAGCGCGTTCAGGATCTCGGCGCCTCCCTTATGCCTCTCTCTGATGAAGCCGATCTCGGTCTCCAGCATGTTGCGGATGAACTCGTGGTCGGCGCCGTCCACGACGAGCTGGACGCCGCGGCGCAGGAAGTCGTTCTTGATGCCCTTCAGGTCGGCCTGGAGCGCGAGGAAGCCCTCCTTCTTGGCCTTCTGGGAGAGGTTGACGAAGGTCACGACGATCTCGGAGGTGTCGTCGTCGCCGTGCGAGGTCAGGGTCTTCTTGATGATCTTGCCGACGCCGATGACCTGGGAGAGCGGGTAGTTGACCAAGGTGGCGCAGACCGTGCCGCCCATGACGATGAACACCGCCTCGAGGTTCATGAACGGCTTGAAGCCGGCCACGCCTTCGCTGTGGAAGATCATGAAGACGGTCAGCCCGAAGAAGGTGAAGATGCCTGCGATCGTCGCGATATCCATTAAAAATCTGTCTCCTTAGCTCTTCTGCCGCTCGTAGCCCGCGATCGGGTTGACGGCCTTCCCCGCGGAGTTGACGGCCTTCCGGTATTCCACCACTTTGGCGACGATCTCGTCAGCCTTCTCGGTGACGGTGAGCTTGTTGCCCGTCGCGAGATGCACGACGGTCTCGGGACCGGGCTCGAGCGTCTCGATGAGCTCGGCGTTGACGACGAGCTCGAGGCCGTTGAGCTTATGGAGCTTGATCACCGTCACCCTCCTTCTTGAAGAGCTTCTTGGTCCACGACTCCTTGCGGCACTCCTCGAGCTTGGCCGCCAGGACCGAGGCCTCGGCCTGCGCCGCGGCGAGCCCCGCCTCCACCTCGGACGCGCGCCGCGCCGATTCCTCGGCCGCCGCGCGAGCGGCCGCCGCCTCGGCGTTCAGGGCCTCCCGCATCTCCGCCGCCTCGCGGTCGAGGCGCGCCTGCGCGTCGGCCACCGCGGCGTGCGCCGCGGCCTGCGCGTCGGCCCGGGCGGCCTGCACGGCCGCGTCGCGGTCCTTCTCCGCCTTCGCGATCGCCGCCTCGGCCCGCTCCTTCTCCGTCTGCAGGATGCGGTCGAACTCGACCTTCTGGGCGTGCAGGCTGCGCGTCAGCTCGGAGCGCTGCGCGGCGAGCGTCTTCTCGGCCTGCTCCCGCGCGTTCTGCAGGATCTTCGCGGCCTGCGTCTCCCGGGCGAGCTGGAGGCGCGTCGCCTCCAGGGCCTCCTGGGAGCCGTGCACCTGCGCCGCCTGGGCGGTGGACAGGCGCTCGAGCTCGGTCTTCTCCGACTCGAGCCGGTTCTTGTCCTGCTCGGTCGACGCGAGGCGGTCCTGCGTCGCGCGCAGGGACGCCTGCTGGGCGCCGAGCTGCTCGCGCAGGCCCTCGAGCTGCTTCTCGAGCTCGAGCTTGTCGCGCAGGGCGGCGCCGCGCGCCTCCTCCTCCCGGGACAGACGGCCGGCCGTCTCGTCGGCGCGGGAGCGCTGCGTGATCAGCTCCGACTCCTTGGCGAGCAGGCGCTCGCCCCACGAGGCGTCCTTCTGCTGGAGCTCGCGCCGCAGGCGGGAGATCTCCTGGTCGGCCAGGGCGCGCGCGCCGTCGGACTCCGCGGTCAGGGCCTGCCGGCGCTCCGCGAGCTCGCGCTCGAGGTCCGCGCGCAGGCGCGACTCGAGGCGCTTCTGCTCGGACTCGTTCTCGAGCCGCAGCTGGTCGGCGATCTTGGCGGCGCGCTGGTTGAGCTCGTCCTGCGCCTGGATGCGCAGGCGCGTCTTCTCGGACTCGACCATCTGCAGGGACGCCTGAGTGGCCTCGGCGCGGACCTCCTTCTCGCGCTCGACCCACTTGCGCTGCAGGACGACGAACTCGGCCTTGTAGCGCTCCTGGGTCTTCTCCCAGCTGGCGGCGGCGCGGCGCAGCTCGTCGAGCTGGGCGCGGGCGGACGCGCCCTGGCGCTCGAGCGCCCCGGCGACGGCCCGCAGGCGCTGGAGCTCCGCCGTGGACTTCTCGGCGACGTCCTTGTACTTGAAGAGCTCGGCCTCGTTCTCGGCCTTCGCGCGGCGAAGGTTCGCCTCGTGCTGGGCCTCGAGGTTCTGCTTGATGGTGCCGAGGTCGCGCTGGAGGCGCTCCTGGTCGGCCATCAGGCGCTCCTCGCGCTCGCGGCTGCTCTGGCGGAGCATGGCGATGTCGCGCTCGAGGCGCTCCTGCATCAGCGCGGCCTGCTGGCGCGTGAGCGTCAGGTCGGCGCGGAGCTGGATCGACTCCTTCTCCCGGTCGGAGGCGCCCTGGAGGCGGGCGACGGCCTCCGCGCGCTCCTGCAGGACCTCGGTCAGCCGCTCCTCGAGCAGCTTGCGTTCGCCGACGGCCTTGGCGAGCTCGGTGTCGGCGCCGCGCAGCTTCTCGGCCAGCGCGCGCAAGGTCCGCACCTCGTCGTCCTTGGCGAGCGCGGTCTTCTGCCACTGCGCCTTCTCCTCGAGCCAGCGGCGCTCCATCTCCTGCAGACGCACGGCGAAGTGAGTCTCGACCTCCTTGTCCTGCATCTCGCGGGAGGCGAGCTGGCTCTTGAGCGTGCTCACCCAGGTCTCGCGCTCCTGCGCGAGGCGGGCCTCGAGCTCCTGCGACCGGCGCTCGAGCTTGAGCTTGGCCTCCTCGTTCTCCTGGTCGCGGCGGTCGCGGCGGAGCTTGTCCTGGAGCTCCTTGAGCGAGACCTCCACCTTGGCGGCGGTGACCGTCTCCTCCTGGCTGCGCAGCTGGATCAGCAGGGCCTTCTCGCGCTCCTCGCTGAGCTTCTTCTCGAGGGCCTCGAGCTTGTCCTCGAACTCGTCCTTCATGCGCTCGAGCTTGGCCTCGGCCTCCTTGGACCGGTCGGGCGCGGCGGCCTGGGCCGGAGCGGCGCCGAAGGAAGGCGGCGCGGGCGGCGCGGAGACGCCGAACGAGGGAAGGGCGGGCATGGACGGGAGCGCCGGCGCGCCGGGCCGGGACGGAAGCGGAGGCGGCGACGGAGGCTTTCCGGCCGCGGCGGGCAGCGGCGGAGGCATGGGTGCGCCTCCCTTGCCCGGGGGCAGGGGCGGCGGCGGCGGGAATTTGTCGTCAGGCGCCATGATGTTCTCTCCTTAAGATGCTCGTCAGACCGACCCCTTCATCCCGTCCACCCACTGGCGCAGCCCCGGATCGGGGTTCACCAGGAGTACCTGCTCGAATTGCGCGATCGCGTCCTTGTTGCGGCCGAGCTGCACGTAGCAGTTGGCCAGGTACTGCCGTCCCTGCCACAGAGAACCGTCCTGGGCCAGGGCGTATTCGAGGTACTGCGCGGCTTCCTGGAAGCGCCCGGCGTCGTGGTACTGGATGCCGGCGTCGAGATAGGGCTTGGCCGCCTCGGCCTGCGCCTGCGAGACGGCCGGAGCCGGCGCGGGCAGGGCCGCCTGGGGCGGCGCCGCGGAAACGCCCGTCGGTCCTCCGCCGGAGCCCAGCAAGGTCGCCACGGCCTGCTCCGCCGCGCGCGTGCGCGGCGCGTACTTCTCGCCGCTGTCGCTGGCCACCTCCTCGTGGAAGCCGGAGAAGGCGTCGCCGCGGCTCTGCCGCACGTTCACCTTGCCCCCCTTCTCGAGGACCTTGACCACGTCCATGATCTTGGAGCGCTCCTCCTCGATCTGCGCCGGGGTCAGGCCCGCCGCGTATTCGATGGATTCCTTCAGGAGCGAGGCCGCGCCCGCCGACATGTTCGACAGGAACTTGTTGACGATGTCGGGGGCCGCGCCCTGCAGGGCCTTGGCCATCGACTCGGTCTTGAGCTCGCGCACGATCGTCTGCATGTCCCGGTCTGGTAAGCCGACGACGTCCTCGAAGGTCAGGATGAACTTGCGCACGCGCTGGTAAACGTCGGGCTTCTCGTTCTTCAGGTACTCAAGGATGTTCGCGCGCGTGAGCGTGTCCGCCTCGTCGAGCATCTGGGTGAGGCGCTCCATGCCGCCGACGACGAAATCCACGGACTCCTTGACGTCCGCGTCGATGGCCATCAGCTGCTCGCGGGTGACCTGACGGAGCTTGAGGGACTCGATGGCGATCTTGGCCTGCAGCTCCACGGGCAGCAAGGTCAGGGTCGCGCGCGCGATCTCGGGCTTGAGGTAGCTGAGCACGACGGTGACGAGCCACGGCTCGTCCTGGCGGACGAGGAAGAGGTTGGCGAGGCGCTTGAAGTTCTCCTCGGTGATGTACGTGAACGGCTCGAACTTCTTCATGGCGTCCTCATCCTCCTCCGGGGGCGCCGGAAGCGGCTCCGGCGGCTTGCGTCCCAGCATGATGTCGAGCTCGCCCTTCGTGAGCTCTTCCACGCGCAGCGCGGAGACGTACTGGCGGAAGAACCGGCTCAGCGGGCCGAAGAGGAACCAGAGGAACAGCAGAAACAGCAGAGCATAAAGGAGCGGCAGATAGACGGAGGGCTTCTTGAAGTCCTCGCGCCAGTCCACGAGCGGGGGCTTGTCGAACCTCGTCGGCCGGAACACGACCTGGTCCTGCTTGAGCTGATACTGGCCCATCGCGTCGACGATGCGCTCGCGCACCTGCGTCAGGCGCGCCGCGTCCTTGACCGGGTCGAGGACGGTGTCGTCGTGTATGACGGTGACCTGCAGGCGCTTGAACACGGGCTTGACCGCGAACCGCTCCTCCTGCACGCCCTTCATCTGCTGCGCCTGCTGGGCCTGGCTCGCCTCGGGGCGGTCCGGCGTCTCGGGGCCCTGCGTGATCGTCTTCGGCTTCGGGATGCCGGGCAGGACGAAGGTCGTCTGCATGCCGCCCTTGGGGCCGGGGGCCTTCTCCTTGTACTTCTCCGACACGCCCATGCCCGAGCGCATGGACTCCTCGCTCTCGAGCTTGACCTCCATCTCCACGTCGACGAACGGGGCGGCCTTGCCCTTGCCGAGGATCGGGTCCAGCACGTCGCGCTGGATCTTCGTCTCCGCGTCGGCCTTGATGTGGTTCTGCTCCTGGAGCAGGCCCAGGTTGGGCGACACGACGCCGGCCGCCGCCGGCAAGGGAGCCGACGACAGCAGCGCGAGCAGCGCGGCGAAGAGAGACGCACGCATTCGATGATGAGTGTAAGGGACCCCTGTTACAGATTCAAGACAGGATTTACAGCCGAATTCAGCAAAAACGGTCGTCACTGGCGGATGGACTGGAGGAACTCGCGGACCGACCGGTTGTTCGGGTCGATCTCGAGGACGCGCTTCCAGACCGCCACCGCCTTGTCCTTCTGCTCCATCAGGAAGAACGCCGAGCCCATGATCTCGAGCGCGGTCACGTTGTTGGGCTCGAGGTCGAGGACGTCCTGGGAGCGGCGCACGGCGGCGTCGTACTTGCCGTCGTAGATGGACTGGCGGGCGTCGAAGACCTTCTGGTCGATGAAGGTGAACTGCTCGGGGCCCTCGAGGCGGCGCGTCGGGTCCGCGGCGCCGGCTTCCTTCTCGACCATGTTCAGCAGGCCGAGGAGCTTCTCGTCGCGGGGGTTCTTGTTGTAGGCGTAGCGCAGGGAGTTGACCGAGACCTTCAGGTCGCGCCCGTCGACGTAGGCGATGGCGCCGCGGCGGATGAAGGTCACGTACTCCTCGCCGCCGCTCGCCTGGGGCACGAAGGCGGTCACGTTGTTCAGGCGCGCGATCATCGTCGCGACCTGCTTGTTGCCCGGGGCGGCGTCCTGGGCCTGGTTGAACTTCTGCGCCGCGAGGGCGAAGTTGCCTTCCTGGAAGGCGTCCATGCCCTGCTTGATGAAGTTCTTGACCTGCGCGGTGGAGCGGTCGCCGCGGGACTGGCCGAAGCGGAAGGTGAGCGAGAAGCGCGTCGAGGAGCCGAGGTCGTGGATGCCCTGAGCCACGTCGAGGGCGAAGCTCTTGAAGTTCATGCCGAACCCGAAGTCCGTCTCCTGGATCTTGGGCAGCCCGAGCAGGCCGAAGCGGAAGGCGAACCAGCGCGACACCCAATACTCTCCGCCGAAGCGCATGTCGGTGTCGCCGTTGAGGACCTTGTTGATGTCGGCCGCGAGCGTCAGGCGCTCCTTGAACAGGCGCAGGGAGTTGCCGACCTTGATGACGACCGGCAGCTTGTCGTCGGTGTCGCCGGTCCGCATCGCGAAGACGTTCTGCATCCCGAAGCCGAGCCGGTACGCCGGGCCCATCGTCTTCATCGCGCCGATGTCGAGCGTCTTGAAGTTGTCCGACGACCCGCCGAGCTTGCGCGTCACCTGCTTGACGCCCATGCCGAAGCTCACGGTCTCGGTGACGCCCTTGCCCCAGGACAGGCCCAGCGCCGACTGCGAGTCGGCGAACGAGCCGCCCGACTTGATCTCCTGCGGCTCGTTGGTGTTCGGGTTCAGCTTCAGGTCCACCTGCTCGAAGCCGGTGTTGGCGAGCTGCGTCATGTTCAGCGCGAAGGTCGAGCCGCTCTTGGTGGGCCAGGCGAAGCCGGTATAGGTCAGCTTGGTGCCCTGGAACAAGGTGGCCTGCATGGTGGTGAGCTCCTTGCGCTGGAGCTGGGCCAGGCCGGCCGGGTTCCAGTACGCGGCCGTCGCGTCGTCCGAGATCGCGTAATAGGCGCCGCCCATCGCCAGGGCGCGGCCGCCGGCGCCGTAGTTCAGGAAGGCGCCCGCGGTGCCGCCGGACTGGGCGGAGGCGCTCAAGGCGAGGCCCATAAATACGCACGCGCGCGCCAAGGTCTGTACAAGCACCGACGCGCGCGCGCAGCGCACAGGGGACCAGCCCCTCGCAATTTTAGCGGGCATACTATTCGGTAGCCTGACACTCCCTCACGGCAGGGAGTCATGGCTTTGCGCCCCCACCTTGCGATGGGTTTGCCGTTATCGCCTGTTGGGCGCCTACGGGCACCGGGCCGCCCGCTGGATCTCCAACCCCCTTGATCCAAAAACGGTCCGGAAGCGCGAAACAGGATGCTACATCAGAAGTGTAACGGAATTGTTTCTTTTGTCAAGGCCCGCGAATGAGCGTACTTACCATAGGGTCCCGGCCTCCGTCGTCGAATGGCCCTTTCTTTTAGGTCCAAGGGCCCTTTTACGCCCCGGATGAGAAGCCTATCCTTTAAGGATGACACGCGCCCTCCTGGCCGTCGTCCTGGCCCTCGCCTGCCCCGGCCAGGAGGCCTACGCCCAGGCGGTCCGCGTCGCCCGGCCCGCGCCCTCCGCCGGAGCGGCCGTCTTCCTCCCTTCGGCCGGGCTCCCGTCCGGCGCGCTCCTCCCGCTCGCGGGCGCCCCGCTCTCCGCGCCCGCCCTGTCCCCGTCCTTGGCGGCGCCGTCCCTCGATCCCGCGCCGCGCCCCGCGCCGGTCCGCGCGGCCGCCGCGACGCCGGTCCCCGTCGCTCCCAAAGCCGCCGTCCCGGGCGCGAAGGCGCTCGAGCGCCGCGCCGCGGAGGCCAAGGAGCGCGCGGCCGAGCAGAGGAGCATCGACCGGGTGCTGAAGGTCTCCATCGCCCTGGAGAAGATCGAGACCGGGGGCTCGGTCCGGGAAGAGGACCTCAAGGTCACCGCCGACCGCGCGTGGAGCGAGGCCGCCCCCGCGTCCCCCGCCGCGGCCGCGGTCCCGGCCGCCGCTTCGTCTCCGAGCCCCGTCCTCCCGAAGGCCTCCGGCGCCGCGCCGAACAAGATGAACGGGCCTCCCCCCGCGCCCAAGCCCTCGCTCATCCGTGCCAAAGCCAAGGAAGGGCGGCTGGCGATGGGCCGAGCCCTGGACCGAGCCGTGACCTCCGTCGGCTCGCTGTCGCGCCGTCTGCCGGCGCCTCTCGTGGCTTTCGCGACGGGGGCGGCGACCGTCGGGGCCGACCTCGCGGCCCGCCTGCTCTTCCCGGCGGTGTTCGGCTTCACCCCGGCCGTCGGCCTCTGGGTCGTCGCGGGGCTGGGCGGCGTCCTGATCCCGGCCCTCGTCGCGACCCGGATCGTCCTCGCGCGCAAGGCCGACCCGGCCCACGCGCCGCTGACGCGCTACGCCGACGGCCTCCTGGGCGTCCTCGCTGGCGCCGCCGCCGTCACCGCGCTCGGTCTGACGGGGCTCGACCTCCCCGCCGCGATGCTGGGCGCCGCGGCCAAGGGCGCCGGGCTCGTCTCTTTGGCCCCGCTGCTGGGCCTCTTCGCCTTCATGGCCGCGCTGCCCGTGGTCTACGGCGCCGGCCACACGGCCTGGGGCCTGAGGAACAAGACCAAGATCGCGCCGGAGTTCCCCGTCCAGCTCCCGTTCAGCCTCATGCTCCTTCCCATGCTCTTCTCGCCGATGATGCGCTTCCTCTCCCTGACCGGGGGCGTGTCCGATCTCCTCGCCTTCCCCCTGCTGTTCGCCGCCATCGCGGCCTATCGCCTCAGCGTCCGCTTCCTGACGCGCATGACGGCGAAGGGCGCCTCGCCCGCCGCCGCCGCTTTCTCCGTCCGCGAGCTCCTGGCGCGCTGGCGCCTCGACCGCGTCCCCGGCGAGCCCACGACCCCCGAGGCCGAGATCCGCCGCGCCCGCGTCCAGTCCGCCTGGTGGGGAGGCGCTCTGGCCCTGGGCAGCCTCGCCGTGCTCTCGGCGCTCAAGCTGTCGGTGCCCGCGGCCCTCGCGGCGGCGGGCGCCTCGCTGACCGGCTCGCTCATGACCATGGCTCCGATGATCCTTCTGTCGGGCTTCGCCGCGGCCCTGTTCATGCGGGTCAAGCGCGTCCGGTCCGGGCCTTACGTCGAGACGGTGCGGGACCTCGCGCGGCGCGCGAAGGTGCCGATGCCGCGCGTCTACGCCGGCGAGACCACCGGCGACCCGAACGCCTTCGCCGCGGGCGGCGTCCAGCTCCTCTCCGTGGTGGCGGTCAAGGGCTACCTCACGCGCCTGATGACCGTCCGCGAGATGCGCGGCGTGCTGGCGCACGAGCTCAGCCACGTGAAGTACCGGCACATGCTGACCTTGTTCGCCTCCATCGCCTGCCTCCAGCTCCTCTCCGGCGGCGCGGTCACGCTCCTGCAGATGGCTCTGGGCTATTGGGCGCCGCTGCTCTGGATGGTCGGAGCGATGGGCCTGACCCGCGCCAACGAGCGCATGGCGGACGCCGGCGCGGCGAGGATCACGGGCGACCCCCGCGCCCTGGCCACGGGCCTGCGCAAGTTCGCGCTGCTCGGCGTCGACGACGAGAAGGTGCCCCACCGCGAGGGCAGCTGGCTGTACCGGCTCCTGCTGTCCCACCCCGACCCGCTGGAGCGGGTGCGGACCCTGGGACGCATGGTCAAGAAGCCGGATTGAGCGCAACCCGGTCACAGCCCCTGGACAAGCCATAACGGGCCTGATACACTTCGGGGAACATGCCCACACCCGAGCAGGAGGTTCTGGACGCTCGCCGCAAGCGCACCGTCTGGCTCCTGGCCGGGGGAGCCGCCTCCCTGATCCTTCCCCTCCTCGGCGTCCTCTACATGCGCATGAACGAGGCGAAGACCGCGCGTCCTCCGGACAGCTCGGTCACCTTCGAGCGCCGCGAGAAGGGCGAGGAGAAGGTCAACGTCTCGCAGACCGTCACCATCGTCGCTCCGCCCGCCGCGGGCAACCCCGCGCAGTCGTCCCTCCCCGTCGCGGGCGGCATGACGGTGACGCCGGCGCCCGGCGGCGGCTCCTCCCTCGATTTCGTCAAGGGCGGGGCCAACAACAGCTATTACCAGGACAAGGCCGCCGCGCCGCCTCCCGCGGCCCCGCCCGCCGCCGCGCCGCCCGCCCCGCCCCCGCCCGCCGCGGAGCCCGCGGCGAAGACCGTCGCGCAGAAGGGCGGCAAGAAGGCGTTCAACATGCCCAAGCTCCAGGGCACCAAGAGCTTCAGCTCCTTCAAGGGCGCGTCTCCGAAGCCGACCGGCGCCCCGACCGGGATGACCGGCGTCGCCGACCCGCAGTCGGGCAAGGGCGGCGGAGAGATGGCGGACATGCTCAAGGGCGTGCCCGGCGGCGTCGACAACCCCGAAGTCCAGAAGTACCTGAAGAGCCAGGGCAAATAAGGCCCCGTGCGTCCCCTCCTCCTCGTCATCGCGGTGGTCTGCCTGTCGCTTCCCGCCCTGCTGATCCGCGGCGCGCGCGCGCCGATCGAGGCCATCGGCTTCTGGCGCCTGTTCCTCGCCTGCGCCGTCCTGGCGCCGTGGGCCTGGCCGCGGCGCAAGACCATGACCGCGCCCGTCGCCCGGTCCATCGCGGTCGCCGGGGCCCTGTTCTTCCTCCATCTGTGGACCTTCACCTGGGCCGTGTCGCACACGAGCGTCGCCCACCTCATGCTCGCCTTCTCCACGCACCCGGTGTGGACGGGCCTCGGGGCCTGGCTGTTCTTCAAGGAGCCTCTCGGCCGCCGGGAGCTCGGCGCCTTCGCGCTCGCCGCGGCGGGCGTCGTCGTCCTGTTCGGCGGCTCGATCGGCGCGGGCGGAGCGGGCCTCGCCGGGGACCTCTCCGCCCTGCTGTCGGCGATGTTCTTCTCCGCCTGGGTGCTGGCCGGGCGCCGCGTCCGGCGCGGCCTCGACACGGTCAGCTTCCTGTTCGCGGCCTACGCGGCCGCCGCGTTCCTGTTCTTCGCGGCGGGGACGGCGAAGGGCGGCGCCTGGTCGGGCTGGCCCGCGTCCACCTGGGCGGCGCTGGCGGCCTTGGCCTTCGCCGTCAGCCTCGGCGGCCACGGCCTGTTCACCTACCTGCTCAACACCTACGGCGTGCTCGCGCTCAGCTGCGCCAAGCTCGTCGAGCCGGTCCTGGCCGCGCTCGGCGCCTTCTGGCTGTTCGGCGAGCCGCTCTCCCCGCGCCTAGGCGCCGCCTTCGCGCTCATCGCGACGGGCGTCGTCGTCCTCCTGCGCTCCCCCCGGGCCCGGCCGGGGCCGCGCGAGGACCTGGCCGAAGGCTAGCGCCCCGCGAGCAGGCGGTCGAGCGCGGGGATGTGCTCGCGCGCGCGCGGCAGGAGCCGGGCGCGGATGAGCTCCTTCACCTCGGGGTCGAGCGTCTCGTCCTGAAGCGCCTTCTCATAGCCGTGGAGCCCGTGGGCCTCCTCCTGCTTCAGGGCCCGGATCGCCGCCTTGCGGCCGAGGACCGCCGCGGCGGCCTCGAAGGCCTGCGACCATCGTCCGCGCAGGCCGGTGCCCGTCGGCGCCGCTTCGCCGCGCATCCGCAGCCGGGCGAGCAGGAGGTCGACGGCCTCCTCGTGCTCGCGCTCGATGCGCCGCAGCTCGTCGCCCGCGGCCTCGCCGCCGACCTTCCGGAGGGCCAGCTTGTAGGTCTCGATGGAGGAGAGCTCGCCGCGCACGCGGGCGCCGAGCGGGCCGGCCCGCTCCGGCGGAGCCTCGCCCGTCTCGCTGACGCCGGCGCCGCGCAGGGAGGACTCGGCCTCGGACGGAGCGGCGTCCCGCAGGATCTCCTCGACGACCTTGGCGGTCTCGCCCGAGTGAGCGGCGAGGTCGGCCAGCGAGAGGACGCCCGCGAGGGTGTTGTCGGCCTTCACCACCACGATGCGCCGCACGCCGTTCTCCGCCATGAGCTTGGCCGCGTCCTGGACCTCGTCGTCCTCGGAGCAATGGACCGCGCCGGGCGTCAGGATGTCGAGGACCTTGGCCAGCCGCATGTGGTAGCCCCGGGCCGCCGCCCGCAGGACGATGTCGCGGTCGGTGAGCACCCCGAGGACCATCCCGTTCGAGACGACCGGGGCGAAGCCCACGTTCGCGTCGCGCATCACCCGCGCCGCCTTCTCGACGGTGTCGTCCGGATCGAGCGTCGCGACCGAGACGGTCATCATCTCCCTGATCTTCATGCGGCCTCCCTGCTCGCGTACAGTATAAACGCCGGGCGGCCGCCCGGGCCATGAACGCCCTGTAACCGTTTTTTCCCGGAACGGCGACCCCGGGCCGTCAGGGACGCTGTACGCGGACGAGACGCCCGCGCCATGGGCTCCCGAGCGCCGCGGAGCTACACTATCCGCATGAAGGCGGCCTGGGCGGCGGTCCTGCTCCTGCTCGCCGCGGCCGCGCCGCCGGCCGGGGCCGCGGCCGCGCCGCCGGCCGGGGCCGCGGTCGTGCGCCTCAAGGACGGGGCGTCGCTCGAAGGGACCGTGATCAGCTCCGACGCCCGGGAGCTCGTGATCCGGACGCCTGCCGGCCCGCGCCGGATCGACGCCGCCTTGGTGCGGAGCGTGGAATACGAGGCGGCTACGCCCGCCGGGCCGACGCCGAGTCCGCCGCCGGCCGCCCCGCCGTCCGAGCCGTGGCGCTCCGGCGACAAGAACATCGCCTCGTTCGGCTTCGGCCTCGCCGCGCCGCTGAGCCACGTGGATTTCCACGCCGTCGGGGGCGGGCACGCCAACGAGGGCGACCTCGGGCCGCTGCTCAGCGTCCGCTACCTGAGGTCGGCGACGAGCCGGCTGGCGGCGGGCCTGGACCTCGAGTACCTCCACCGTCCGGCGACCGTCTCCCCCGGCCTCCTTCCGCTCGCCGACTCGTCCGTCAGCGGCGACAACCTCCTCATGCTGGCGGTCGCCCGCTGGCACCTGATCGATCACGGCTCCGTCAGGCCCTATCTGCTCGGCGGCGCGGGCGCGAGCCGGTCCTGGACGAGGATCGAGTCGGCGCCGATCCGCGGCTTCGCGTGGACCGATACCGGCACCGACGAGGCCCGCCGGCTCGTCGACGACTCCGTCTGGGCGTTCGCCGCCGCCGCCCGCCTCGGCGTGGACTTCGACTGGGAGTTCGCCGACCCGGCCGTCATCGGCCTCGAGGCGGGCTGGACGGCGCTCGAGAGCCGGACCTACGGCGCGACGCGGTCGGGCCGGGACCTCGGGCTGACCTCGGTGTCCTCGCGCCTGAACCTCTTCACGCTCGCGGCCCGCTGGAGCTGGCGATGGTGACCCGCGGCCTCCGGCTCGCGGCCCTGATCGCCTTCGCGGCGCTGCTCGGCGCCGTCGGGATCGGGCCGAAGCGCGATACGGGGCCTTCCCGGAGCGACGACGAGCGGCGTCCCGTCCGCCCCGCGGCCCCCGCTCCGGCGGCGGCGCCCCTCGCCTCCGGGCCGGTCTCGATCCGGCGCCGGGAAGGGCCCGCTCCGGCGCCCCGCCGCCGCTTCTCGCATCGATTCGACGGACGCGTGCATTGGTACGGCTATCCGTTCGGCGCGAGCTACTACTGGCTCCGCCCCTACGGCGGCTTCTGGTGGATGTGGGACTCCGGCTACGCGCGCTGGGTGTACTGGCACGACGGGTTCTGGTGGTGGCCCGGCCCCGCGGGAGCGCGGTTCGTCCAGGTGGGCGGCGATTACTACCCCTATGAGACGGTGCGGCGGGCCTGGCAGGCCCCTTCCGCGGCGCCGCCGGCCGCCGCGCCGGGCCCGTGGTCGAGCCCCGACGGGCGCCGCCTCGTGGAGGTGTCGGGGCCCGAGTCCCAGGCCGTCCTCTACGACAAGACGACCGACCCGCCCTCGTACATCCGCCTGCTCGGCAAGGGCGCGCGGAGGGTCCGCTTCACGAGCGCCGAGAAGGACGCTCCGCCGACGATCGCCGTCGAGCTCGACGGCGGCGCCTGGGCTCTGTTCGACCACGACGGCCGGAGGCTCGACGCGCTGAAGCCCGGCGCCGTCCCGGCGCCGCCGCCCGCGGGCGAGGCGCCCCCCGCCCTTCCGGCCGGCCTTCCGCCCCCGCCCGACGACCTGCCGCCGCCGTGAACGCCCTCAGGACGCGCTGAGCAGGATCAGCTCCGCCGCCTTCGCGATGTTCCTCACGGTCAGATGCGGCGCCCGGTTCGGGCCGCGCCTCCAGGCGGTCTCGTGGCCGTTGTCGATCATGACGGTGCGGCAGCCCGCCCGCCGCCCGGCCTCGACGTCGTCGAGGACGTCGCCGACCATCCACGAGCGCAGCGGGTCGATGTCGTGCTCGCGGCAGGCGTCCTCGATGAGGCCCGGGGAGGGCTTGCGGCAGCGGCACTCGACGGCGTAGGCCCGCACGCGCCCCCCGGGGTCGTGCGGGCAGTAGTAGAAGCCCTCGAACGCGGCCCCCTCCTCCGCCAGAAGCTCCTCGAGCCGGCGCACCACGGGGGCCAGCGCCTCCTCGCGGAACTTGCCGCGGGCGACGCCGGGCTCGTTCGAGACGATGAACAGGCGGTAGCCCGCCTCCTTCAGGCGCGCGAGCGCGTCCGTCGCGCCCGGCAGCAGCTTCAGCTTCGCGGGGTCCGCCCCGTGACGCACGTCCTCGACCAAGGTCCCGTCCTTCTCGAAAAAAACCGCTCGATCGTTCATGTCGCGCTCCTTGAGCCTGCTGAGCGCGATTATAGCGCCGGGATCGGGCGCGCCGTCATTGCCGGGCGGTGACATTTTCTTGTTCGCGAGGTCGGCGCCCCGGCCGCGGCCAATGTAATAGAATGACCGCATGAAGCGCGACATCAAAGCGGACCTGGACGACATCCGGAAGGGGATCGACGCGGCCGACGACGGCATCATCGCGCTGCTCGGCAAGCGGCGCGAGCTGGTGATCCGGCTCGCCCGCATCAAGAAGGTGCTCGACGTCCCGATCTACGACCGCAGGCGGGAGCAAGCGCTGGTCGACCGGGTCAAGACGCTCGGCCGGAAGAAGAAGCTCAACGACGAGTTCGTCGAGGTGCTGTTCCGGCTGATCATGATGAACTCCAAAGAGACGCAGTATCATGAGGCTTTCTAGGAGGGCGGAGGCGGTCGCCGAGTCGGCGACCCTGCGCCTCTCCGCCGCCGCGGCGCGGCTGCGCGCCGGGGGCCGCGAGGTCCTGAGCCTCCTCGAGGGCGAGCCCGACCTGCCCGTCCCCCCCGCGGTGCGCGAGGCGACGCGCCGCGCCCTCGCCCGCGGCGACACCCGCTACTCCGACGCCGCCGGCCTGCCGGAGCTGCGCGCGCTCATCGCGCGCAAGCTCCGCGCGGCCGACGGGATCGCCGTCGAGCCCGAGGACGTCCTCGTCACGAACGGCGCCAAGCAGGCCGTGTACGAGGCGCTGCAGACGGTCTGCGGCCCCGGCGACGAGGTGCTGATCCCGAGCCCTTACTGGGTGACCTTCCCGGAGGCCGCCCGCCTCGCCGGCGCCCGGCCCGTCTTCGTCCCCACGCGCGCCCATCAGCTCGATCTCGACGCCGTAGCGCGCGCGGTCACGCCGCGCACCCGCGCGATCATCATCAACTCGCCGAACAACCCGACGGGCGCGATCTACCCGCCCGCCGCGCTGCGCGCGCTGGGCCGCCTGGCCGCGAGGCGGGACTTCGTGATCGTGTCGGACGAGGCGTACGAGGCCTTCGTCTACGACCGCGCGCCGCACGCGAGCGCCGCGTCGTTCGCCCCCCAGCGGACGATCACCGTGCGGACCTTCTCGAAGAGCTTCTCGATGACCGGCTTCCGCGTGGGCTTCCTGGCCGCGCCGCCGGAGATCGCCCGCGCCGCGCGGCGCATCCACGGCCACGTCACCGGCAACGTCTGCACCTTCGCCCAGCGCGGGGCGATCGCGGCGCTGGGGCTCGGGCCGGCCGAGCTCGAACGGCGCCGGGCGGTCTTCCAGCGGCGCCGGGACCTCGCCTACGCGCTCGCCTCCCGCCGCTTCGACTGCGTGAAGCCGCGCGGCGGCCTGTTCGTGTTCGCGGACGCGCGCCGCCTGCTCGGGAAGCGCTTCAAGGATTCGGCGGCGCTCGCGGAGCACCTGCTCGAGAAGGCGGGCGTCTCCGTCGTCCCCGGGTCGGCCTGCGGCATGGAGGGCTTCCTGCGCGTCAGCTTCACCTCGCCGGAGCCCGTCCTGCGCGAGGCCTTCTCCCGCTTCGAGGCCGCGCTGTGAGGATCGGGATCATCGGCTTCGGCCGCCTGGGGGCGCTGCTGACGCGCCACTTCGCCCGCGAGCACGAGATCAAGGTCTTCGACACGCGCCGCGTGTCGCGGAAGGTCCGCGCCCTCGGCGCCGAGCCCGCCGCGCTCGCGGAGGTCTGCCGGCAGGAGGTCGTCGTGCCCTGCGTGCCGATCGCGGAGTTCGTGCCGCTGCTGCGGCGCGTCCGCGGCCTGCTGCGCCCCGACGCGCTGGTCGTCGACGTCTGCTCGGTCAAGGAGCATCCCGTGCGCGCGATGAAGGAGCTCCTGCCGCGCTCCGTCGAGATCCTCGGGACGCACCCCAACTTCGGCCCCGACAGCGCCGCCGACTCCCTGCGCGGGCGTCAGATCGCGGTCTGCAAGGTGCGCATCTCCGCCGCGCGCTACGCCCGCGTCAGGCGCGCGTTCGAGCGCAAGGGGCTCGAGCTCGTCGAGATGAGCCCGCGCGAGCACGACCGGAGGATGGCGACCTCCCTGGTGCTGACCCATTTCATCGGGCGCGGCCTCATCGAGTACGGCGCCGGGCCCACGGGCATCGACACCGAAGGCTACAAGCGGCTCCTGCGCATCCTGGCGACGGTGCAGAACGACACCGCCCAGCTCTTCCGCGACATGAACCGCTACAACGCCTTCGCCCCGGCCATGCGCCGCCGCTTCCTCGCCGCGCTGCGCCGCGTCGACGCGAGGGTCCGCCGATGAAAGTCGCCTTCCAGGGCGTGCGCGGCGCCTACTCGGAGGAGGCCGCGCTCAAGCGCCTCCCCGACGCCGAGCCCGTCGGCTTCCCTTACAGCGAGCAGGTCGTCGAGGCGGTGGACTCGGGCCGGGCCGAATACGGGATCCTTCCGATCGAGAACAGCATCGCCGGCCCCGTCGGCGTCAACCTGGACCTCTTCCTCGCCCACGACGTCTTCATCATCGACGAGGTCTACCTTCCCATCGACCACTGCCTGCTCGCCAAGCCGGGGACGAAGCTCGGCGACGTATGGAGCGTCTACTCCCACCCGATCGCGCTGGCCCAATGCCGGGAGTTCCTCAACGCGCACGGCTACAAGGCGGTGCCGGAGTACGACACGGCGGGCTCCGCGGAGCTGATCGCGGGGCACGGACGGCCGGGCGAGGCGGCGATCGCGCCGAAGCGCTGCGCGGGGATCTACGGCCTCGAGGTCCTCGCGGAGAACATCCAGAGCGTGCTCGCCAACATCACGCGCTTCGGCCTGTTCGTCCGCCGCGACAAGGTCCCCGCCGGCCTCAGGATGGAGAAGACGAGCCTCTCCTTCACCGCCGCCCACCGCCCCGGCGCCCTGCTCGGCTGCCTGAAGCGCTTCGCCGACAACGGCGTCAACCTGACCAAGCTCGAGTCGCGCCCCGTCGCCACCGACCCCTTCGCCTACGTCTTCCTGGCGGACCTGCTGGGCGGGATGGAGGACGCGCCGGTCAAGAAGGCGCTCGCGGAGCTCGGCGCCGACGCGGGCAGCGTGAAGATCCTGGGAAGCTATCCTCTGGGCACGCGCTGATGGGCTGCAGCTAACAACCGGCCGAGGACAAACTGTTGTCAACAACAGTTTTGGGCCGCCAGCCTGTGAATCTTGGGGATAGTCTCGGCTTGCCGAGGGGTCAGCGCGACTGGTAGGCGGCGAGGATCATCTTCTCGGTCGCTTCCCAGCCGAGGCACTTGTCCGTCACCGAGACCCCGTGCTCGAGGCGCTTGAGGTCCCGGGGGATCGGCTGATTGCCTTCCTTGAGATTGCTCTCGATCATGACCCCGATGAGGCTCTTCTCCCCTCCCGCGCGCTGCTCCAGGCAGTCGGCGAACACCAAGGGCTGCCGGCGGTGGTCCTTGCTCGAGTTGCCGTGGCTGCAGTCGACCATGATGCGCTCGGGCAGGCCGGCGGCGCGCAGCGCCTTGCGGCACGCCGCGATGCCGGCCGCGTCGTAGTTGGGCGCCTTGCCGCCGCGCAGGACGACGTGCCCGTAGCGGTTGCCCTTGGTGCGGTAGACGGAGATGCGTCCGTCGGGGTCGACGCCGAGGAAGTGATGGGGCATCAGGGCCGAGCGCATGGCGTCGAGCGCGACCTGGATGTTCCCGTCGGTCCCGTTCTTGAAGCCGATCGGCGTGGAGAGGCCGCTGGCCATCTCGCGGTGCGTCTGCGACTCGATGGTGCGCGCGCCGATCGCGTACCAGCAGACGAGGTCCGACAGGTACTGCGGCATGATCGGGTCCAGGGCCTCGGAGGCCGTGGGCAGGCCGAGGTCGGTTATCTTAAGGAGAAGGCGCCGCGCCAGCTTGAGCCCCGCCTCGATGTGGAACGAGTCGTTCATGTCCGGGTCGTTGATCAGCCCCTTCCACCCGATCGTCGTGCGCGGCTTCTCGAAGTACACCCGCATGCACAGCAGGAAGCGGTCGGACACCGCGTCGGCCAGGACCTTCAGGCGCTCGGCGTACTCGAGCGCGGCCTTGGGGTCGTGGATCGAGCAGGGGCCGACCACGACGAGGAGACGGTCGTCCGTGCCGTCGAGTATGCCGCAGATCGCGGCGCGGCCCGCGGCGACGGTCTCGAGGCTCCGCTCCGAGGCCGCCAGCTGCTCCGTCACCTCGCGGGGAGGCGGGAGCAGGCTGTGGCCCGCGATGTTCGCGTTGATCAGCCGTTTCTTGTCCACGGCCGACAGTATAGCGAATCGACGGCGGCGGAGCTTACGCCGCCAGCGGCTTGCGGGACTTCGCGACGGCCTCGCCGATGCCGGAGAGGTTCTCCACGACGGTGATGCCCGCCTCGCGCATGGCCTTGATCTTGGAGGCGTGCGTGCCGGCCCCGCCCTCCACGATCGCGCCCGCGTGGCCCATGCGGCGGCCTTCGGGTGCGGCCTTGCCGGCGATGAAGCCGAACACGGGCTTGGTCATCTTGTCCTTGAAGAAGCGCGCCGCGTCCTCCTCCGCCGAGCCGCCGATCTCTCCGATCATGACGACGGCGTCCGTCGCGTCGTCCTCCTCGAACTTCGCGAGGATGTCGGAGAAGCTGGAGCCGTTGATCGGGTCGCCGCCGATGCCGACGACGGTGGACTGGCCGAACCCGCGCTTGGTGAGCTGGTCGACGGCCTCGTAGGTCAGGGTCCCGGAGCGGGACACGACGCCGATGCTGCCGGCCTTGTGGATGAAGCCGGGCATGATGCCGACCTTGCACTGGCCGGGCGTGATCACGCCGGGGCAGTTCGGGCCGATGAGCGTGATCTCGCGGCCGGAGCGCTCCACCTGCTGGATGTAGCGCTTGACCTTGGCCATGTCCATGATCGGAATGCCCTCGGTGATGCAGATGACCGTCGAGCAGCCTCCGTCCACGGCCTCCATGATCGCGTCGGCGGCGAACGGCGCCGGCACCAGGATCATCGAGACGAACGCGCCCGTGTTGCGGACCGCGTCGTGCACCGTGTTGAAGACGGGCCGGTCGAGGTGGGTCTGGCCGCCGCGGCCGGGGGTGACGCCGGCGACGATCTGCGTGCCGTACTCGATGCACTGCTTCGCGTGGAAGGTGCCCTGCGAGCCGGTGAAGCCCTGCACGAGGATCTTCGAGTCCTTGTCGAGGATGATGGACATGTTATTTCGCCTCCGTCTTCGCCGCCGCGACCGCCTTCTGCGCCGCGTCCCAGAGGTCGTCGGCCGCGATGATGGACAGGCCCGACTTCTTGAGTATCTCCTTGCCCGCGTCCACGTTCGTGCCCTGCAGGCGCACGACGAGAGGGACCTTGAGCTTGATCTTCTTCAGGGCGGAGACGACGCCCGCCGCGATCATGTCGCACTTCACGATGCCGCCGAAGATGTTGATCAGGATCGCCTTGACCTTCTTGTCCTTGAGGATCAGGTTGAGCGCCTTGCTGACGCGCTCCTCGTTGGCCCCGCCGCCGACGTCGAGGAAGTTCGCCGGGCTGCCGCCGGCGAGCGCGATCGTGTCCATCGTGCCCATGGCGAGGCCGGCGCCGTTGACCATGCAGCCGATGGTGCCGTCGAGGCCGACGTAGGAGATGTCGGCGGCCTTCGCCTCGATCTCCAGGGCCGACGCCTCGTGGTCCTTGAGCTTCGCGAGCTCCGGCTGGCGGTACGACGCGTTGTCGTCGGTGCTCATCTTGCAGTCGAGCGCCATCACGTCCTTCGGCGTCAGGATCAGCGGGTTGATCTCGAGCATCGAGCAGTCGAGATCGATGAACGCCTTGACGAGGATCTTGGTCACGCGCACGAACGCCGCGGTATGGGTCGCCGGGATGTCGAGCTGGAAGGCGAGGCGCCGGGCCATGAAGTCGCGCAGGCCGACGTTCGGGTCCACGGGCATGCGGATGATCGCCTCGGGATGCTCCTCGGCGAGGGTCTCGATCTCCATGCCGCCCTGGGCGGAGGTGATGATGGTCGGGCCCGCGTTCTTGCGGTCCATGACGACGGAGAAGTACAGCTCGCGCTCGATCTTGACGCCGCCCTCGATGAGCAGCTCCTTGACTTTGATCGCCTGGCCGTGCGTCTGATGCGTGATCAGGTTCATCCCGATCATGGCCTTGGACAGGTCCTTGGCCTCCTTCGGGGTCTTGGCGAGCTTGATGCCGCCGGCCTTGCCGCGTCCGCCGGCCAGCACCTGGGCCTTCACGACCCACGGCGCCTTGCCCGCGCGCTTGAGGGCCGCCTGCACCTGCGCCGTCGTCTTGATCAGGCCGCCGAACGGGGGCACGGGGACGCCGCGCGCCTTGAGGATCTCTTTGCCTTCGTGCTCGAGAAGTTTCATGGTTCTCCCTTTTTTACGCGGCGACGGTCCAGGTCTCGGGACCCTTGAGCAGCTTCTGCAGGTCGGCCGGCTTCTCCTTCTTGGCCTGCGCGATCTGCCCGTCCATCAGCTCATGGAGCGCCGGGCGCTGGACGTCCCGGAACACGCCCTGCGGCACCGGCTCGGCCATGTGCGCGAGGAAGTTGGCGAGCGTCGCCGACGGCGCCTTCTCGTCGTGGACGAGCAGGTTCTTGGGCGGGTTCGCCGGGTCGAAGGAGACCACCTCGGGCTCGAGCCCGTTGAGGACGATGCCCTTGTCCTTCTTGGCGCCGAAGATCATCGGCTTGCCGTGGGCGACCTTCATCATCTTCTCCTCGCGGGCGTCCTTCGCGGCCACCGACTCCCAGGCCCCGTCGTTGAAGACGATGCAGTTCTGGAAGATCTCGATGAACGCCGAGCCCTTGTGCTTCGCCGCCCGGGTCAGGACCTCGCCGAGGAACGGGAGGTCCGTGTCCACCGCGCGCGCCACGAAGCTCTCTTCTGAAGCAAGCGCAAGTGCGATCGGATTTATCGGCGCGTCGACCGAGCCCATCGGGGAGGACTTGGTCTTCTTGCCGAGCTCGGAGGTAGGCGAGTACTGGCCCTTGGTCAGGCCGTAGATCCGGTTGTTGAACAGGAGGATCTTGATGTCGACGTTGCGGCGCAGCGCGTGGATGAGGTGGTTGCCGCCGATGGACAGGCCGTCGCCGTCGCCGGTCACGACCCAGACCTGCAGGTCGGGGTTCGAGCCCTTGAGGCCCGTCGCGATCGTCGGCGCGCGGCCGTGGATCGTGTGGAACCCGAAGGTGTTCATGTAGTACGGGAAGCGCGACGAGCAGCCGATGCCCGAGATGAACACGATCTTCTCGCGCGGGATGTTCAGCGTCGGCAGCACCTTCTGGACGGTCGCGAGGATCGCGAAGTCGCCGCAGCCGGGGCACCAGCGGACCATCTGGTCGGACTTGAAGTCCTTGGCGGTCTGCACGATGGGGCCCGCCGCCGGGAGCATCTCCATCTCGTTGTCGGATTCGGCGGCCATGTTATTTGCCCCCTTCGGTTTTCTTTAATTTTGGGAGGATCGCGTCGACGCCGGCTTCGATCTCGGAGACCTTGAACGGCTGGCCCTTGATCTTGTTGAGCCCCGTCGCCGGGACCAGGTATTTCGCGCGCAGGACCTTCAGCAGCTGGCCCATGTTGAGCTCGGGCACGATCACGTGCTCGAAGCCCGCCATGATGTCGCCGAGGTCCGGCGGGAGCGGGTTGATGTGGCGCAGGTGCACGGAGGACACGCTCTTGCCGGCCTTCTGCAGGTTCTGCACCGCGGCCGTGATGGCCCCGTAGGTCCCGCCCCAGCCGACGAGGAGGACCTTGCCCTTCTTCTCGCCGAGGATCTCGGTCGGAGGGATGTCCTGGGCGATCTTGTTGACCTTCGCGGCGCGCAGGCGGACCATCCGCTCGTGGTTGTCGGGATCGTAGGAGATGTTGCCGGTGATGTCCTGCTTCTCGATGCCGCCGAGGCGGTGCTCGTAGCCGGCCGTGCCGGGGATCGGCCACGGGCGCGCCATCGTCTCGGGGTCGCGCTTGTACAGCTTGAAGTCCGCGAGCGCCGGGAGGGCCTCCCGGCCGAACTTGGTCAGGGCCGCCGCGTCCGGGATCATCCACGGCTCGGAGCCGTTGGCGAGGTAGCCGTCGGTGAGGAGGAACACCGGGGTCATGTACTTGACCGCGAGGCGGCAGGCCTCGTAGGCCATCAGGAAGCAGTCGCCGGGGGTGGCGGCCGCCAGCACGGGCACGGGGCTCTCGCCGTTGCGGCCGTACAGGGCCTGGAACAGGTCCGCCTGCTCGGTCTTCGTCGGCAGGCCGGTGGACGGCCCGCCGCGCTGCACGTTCAGGATCACGACGGGCAGCTCGGTCATGACGGCGAGGCCGATCGCCTCGGTCTTCAGCGCCACGCCGGGGCCGGAGGTCGTCGTCAGGGCGAGGTGCCCCGCGAAGGCGGCGCCGATGGCGCTGCCGATCGCGGCGATCTCGTCCTCGGCCTGGAAGGTCTTCACGCCGAACGCCTTGTGCTTCGACAGCTCATGGAGCACGTCGGAGGCGGGCGTGATCGGGTACGAGCCGAGCCACAGCGGCAGACCCGAGACGCTGGACGCCGCGACGAAGCCGAGCGCGGTCGCCTCGTTGCCGGTGATGTTGCGGTACACGCCGGGCTTGATCGGCGCCTTGCGCACGCGGAAGTGGTGGCCGAAGATCTCCGCCGTCTCGGCGTACGCGTTGCCGGCGTGGAGCGCCTTGTGGTTGGCCTCGACGAACTTGGGGTTCTTCTTGAACTTGGCCTCGATCCACTTCAGCGTCGCTTCCATCGGGCGGTCGTAGAGCCAGTACATCATGCCGAGCGCGAAGAAGTTCTTGCAGCGCTCGGTCTCGGTCGCCGACAGGCCCATGCCCTCGAGGGCGTTGCGCGTCAGGCGGCCGAGCTCGACGGTGATCACGCGGAAGTCGGACAGGCTGCCGTCCTCGAGCGGGTTCTTCCCCTCCTCGTAGCCGGCCTTCTTCAGGTTGGCGGCGGTGAAGGTGTCCTTGTTGACGATGACCATGCCGCCCTTCTTGACGTCCTTGATGTTGGCCTTCATCGCGGCGGGGTTCATCGCGACGAACACGTCGGGCGCGTCGCCGGGGGTGAGCACCTGGCGCGACGAGAACTGGATCTGGAAGCCCGAGACGCCGGCGGTCGTGCCCACGGGGGCGCGGATCTCGGCGGGGAAGTCGGGGAAGGTGGACAGGTCGTTGCCGGCGAAGGCGGTGGTGGTGGTGAACTGCATGCCGGTCAGCTGGATCCCGTCTCCGGAATCGCCGGCGAAACGGATCACGGCGGACTCGATCTCCTCGATCGGGAGGGTGGAAGGCTTCGGCTGGGTGGAGGCGTCGCTCATCTGGGGATTCTCCGACGGACGAAGTAGCGGCCACGCGGCTCCGCTTCGCCTATTATAGTCCCCGGAAGGCAACCGGAGTATTGATCTAAGTCAATTCTTTTTGACGCCCGTTCACACCCGCGCGAAACGACGATTATTACGGTTCGAGGCTGGGCGCGGTCGCCGCCGCGACCAGCTCGAGCAGGCCCTGGGCGGAGCCCGCGGCGGACGCGGGGGTGGACGGGCGGGGCGCCTCGGGGCGGGCGCCCCGGGGAGCCGTGGACGCGGCGACCTCGAAGGAGGACGCGCGGCCCATCGGAGGAAGGAGGGAGGAGAAGACGCGGGTCCACACGCGGGGCGCCGCCGCGGCGGGGACCGCCACGGCCGGGGCGTCGTCCTCCTTATTAGGTGCCTCGCGCCTGGCCGCCGGCGCGGGAGCCGGCTTCGCGGACTTCACGGTCCGGGCCGTCGCGGCCTCGGGGGACGAGGTCTCGGAGGACGGAGCCGGCGAGAAGGAGGCCTCTTCCATCGCGGGGTTGTCGGGCGGGACGGCGCCCGCCTCGGGGCCCCGGTCGCTCGCCGCCGAGTCGGCCATACCGACGAGGCTGCCGTAGGCGTCGTCCTGGTCGGCGCGGGCGCCCGTGCGCGACAGCGCGAGAGGCAGGACGAGCAAGCCGGCGAGCAGCACGCGCTTCATGACCGTAGAATAGCCCGAAGGCGGCGCGCGCAGGAGGGACGGACGGGTAAGCGGGGGCCCGGCAAGAGGCCCTAGGCGAAGGGGGTCCTACGGGGCGTCGTTATTGTCGATTACGCTGTGATTGCCCGAGATTCATACCGTTCGTCGATAGCCGCGATCAGTAGCGCAGACTCTGTGCCCCTCGGCAATATCCACACATTGTAGACGCCCCAGGATTCCTTCACTCGATAGCGAAACATCCAGTGACCCACAACATCGGCGTTCACACCATCCTGAGAAGCGAAGCCCGCGGCGAGATCCCATATCTGAACCCCGGGAATCTGGGCCATCCATGCGATGAGTTTCTTTCCGATGTCTCGCGCCGATTCAATCGAGCCTTGCGACGCCTCCGCCAGATTGAAATGGTCCAGTCTGATCGTGATGTGGCTCGTGAAGTGCTTGTGATATTCGATCTCCGAGATCGGCTCCGCGAATATGAGATGCGGCTTCCATTCGGAAGGAATCCCGTCCTTTACATAATTAGTTCCACAGGGCGGAGCTGGAGACTCGAACCAGCGGATGACGGTGCTGGCATTCTGCGGACCGGAACTACTCATTTGCCCCTCCATATGGATACCAGCCTTTGATCTCAATATCAATTCGGTGTTCCCCTTTCTCTCCAAAAGGAAACGATTTGCTTCGCCCTATGATGCCGGGTCCGATTATTGCCAAATATCTGCTTGCATTTGAGAGTGCCCCCCAAAAACCAAACATCTCCTTTCGCGACAAATTGTTTTGCGCATCCTTTCTAACGCGAGTCAACATTTCCTGGGCAACCGTCCGACTAACATTGTATTTCTTCTCTTCAAATCGACGAGTTCCCTTTCCGGACTGAGAATACATCTGGATATGGATGCTAACCTCGTTTCCTCTGGATTCTGGTCCGGAGCTCCGGTCCGCGAAATCCGCTTTCCCTTTCTCGTATTTCTCCTGATCCTTGCTTACCTTCCAATCAACCCAAGCGCTGAAAGTGGCATCGCCAACGAGAACGGCTCCAGTTGCAGCAAGTGCAATTTTGCCGACGACAGGAAAACGCGATGCCCTTAGACCTTTCACAATATACTTCTGCGTCTCAGGATTTACGGCGGCCTTTTCCGCTCGTTCAAGCACGGCTGGGCCGGGATTGGCGGCATTAATGAAATGGGAGTCGGGCGCCCGCTCGGTGGACGGCGTCGATGTTGATTGATCCGCATCACCGGCCTGAAAGATCGCAGTTGCGTAGCCCTTGGCATCTGTTCGAAGTGTGGCCGTATATTGCGGATCTTGTCCGATGGTGAGAGTCAATTCATGCCCATCGAGCTTGACGCCGGTTTGGCCCTCGATCTCGGTGCAGGTAAGGCGCACGCTCACCGTAAACGAATCTTCACCGACTGCTTCCGGAATCGAGACCGGCTCGAACTTGCACGTGGGCTTAGCCGGCGCATTCGACAAGACGACGGAGGTCATCGCCGTCAGCGATTTCCGGACAGTCACCCGAGCCTCAAGCTCGATATTCTCGTCCGTCCGTGCCGCAATGGCGGATTCCTCCGCTTCAAACGAATCGGTATTCATGGCGCGGACTTCGGCGTCCAATTCGCTCTGCGCGCTGTTGGACTTTTCTCGCAGGGCCTTCGTGTCTCCGTTCTTGACCGTCCTAACCCCATTATCCCGGCGGACGATCGCGACGATCGTCGCCCTGCCCGCAGCGTCCGTCCTGGCTTCAGGTTTGCCTTTGAATCGGAGGAGAGTCGCGGGCGTCGCCTTGAATCCGACGAGGATGTCCTCCTTCGAGGCCTCCCCATCGCTGAGAGTCACGAACGCCGTCAAGGTCACCTCATCGCCCGGAGCAACGGCCAAGGGCGCGGCCTCAAGCGTCAGATTACTAAGCGTGGGAGGCTCTTTTGGTTTCAGCTGCACTTTCGGGAGTTCGCGGGCCTCGGTACGGCTGCGCGTCGCCGCCGGCGAGGTCTTCGATTTCGAGAACGCTGTCCCAATCTTTCGGAACAACGCGGGAATGCCTTGGAATAAGACGGTCTTAACGATCGGAACAAGAGCTTCGCCGAGAGCGCGGCCGAGTTCCCCGGCCCCGCTGGAATCGTACGAGGACCCTCCCGAGTAGGACGACGAACCGCCGCAATTCTGCACGCAGACGCCGTTCGGGACGCGCGGCGGCGGAGGCAGGCCAGGGACGCTCCAGGCGCCGAGACCGGCTTCGGTCAGCGCGTTGGGACGAGTCCGGCTCAGGACGGCGGCGGTGCCTGCGTCCTCGATGGATTCAGTCTGAGCGCTACTCGCCGCTTCCGTCTCGGGGTTCTCGAGCCAATGGGCGAGCACAGGCGCCGGTATGGCAACCGGCCAGCGTCCTTCCTCCGTATCTGCCCTGCGCAACACCAGCAGACCCGCGACTCCACCCGCCTCATTTAGGACCGGACCTCCCGTCAACTCGGGCGAAATCGCGGCGTCAGTCTGGAAGCTGCTCTCACTGGTTTTGGTGACGAGGCCGGAGGTCTTGGTCCACAATCCCGCGACCGTCGTATGGCCGAGCGCGGTGACGAGTTCGTCTTTCTCGGGCGCGATTTCCGCCAAGGCCAGGGCAGGACGGGACTGATTCTCGGTGTAAGCGAGAACCGCTAGACCGAGGTCCATTTGGCGGCGAACGACGGTGGCCTTCATCTCGACCGGTCGGGTACTTCCGGAATAGGCGAAGAGGAACGGTCGGTCGGTGTCGGAGACAACGGAGGCATCAGTCAGAAGGACCGGCCCGGACTTCGTCTGGAGCAAAGTCCCGGCGGCGCGTTGATCCTTCCACACGACGACGAAAACGCTCTCCTCAGGCCTGCTTGCCGCTGAGCGCGCCGCTTGAATCAGGCCCGCGTCATTCACGCGGTGATGCGCGGCAAGCTCACCGTAGACTGTAGCCCGGGCACAATAGAGCCTCGCGCGCGCAGCGCCGTCCGCCTGATCTGAGGCGAGAGCCAAGGTCAGCTTGCGGGCCCGAGCGCGCTTCTTCTCATAATCAACCGACGCAAGCCTTGTCTTGGCCGAAGCTTGGTCAAGAGCCTGAGCCGCGGTTTTTCCGGCCGCGTTCGGCCCCAATAAGGACACCAGCCAAGGTGAAGCCTCTCCGGCCGCGGTGGTGAACAGCCCATCCTGGCTGGAAAGGAGCGCCGCTCGTTTCTCGGAAGGACCGCAAGGTGGTTCTGGAAAGCGCCCAGCCCAGGTGTAGTCGGCGACCGCCAAAGTGCGATAGACCGCGTCGAGGCCCGATGAGCGGTCCCTGAAAAAGGGCCTTAATTCCGGCGACATGCGCGGACCGAGACGAGCGAGGGTCTCCTTGGCCTGTCCTTCGTCGCGAAAGGACTCGAGCCCGTCGGACAGGAGAAGAAGATCGGACTGAAGGGAGGCCAGCCCCTTCGCGTCTGTGGAGCCGTCGTTCGCGGCTTCGATCGCTTTAGCGTCCGGGGTCAGCGCGTGCGTCGAAAGCAGATACCAGAGAGGATCGGTCGTGGTCTCGGCGCGGACCGGAACGGCGACGATGAGGAGGAGCGCGAGCGCCGCCCGAGCAGTATTCACCACGGCGCCGCGATCAGGCCGGGTCGCGGAGCTCGAAGACCATCGTCGTCGAGCCGCAGTCGATCATGTCGCCTTCCTTCAGGACGACCGACCCCGCGACCTTCGCGCCGTTGACGACCGGATAGCCCTCGGTGACGGCGACGAGCATGTAGCCCTCGGGCTTGCGGTGCACGGAGGCCGCGACCTCGGGGGCGGAGCCGAACAGGCCGGAGCCCTTGATCTGCACCTGGACGCGGTCGGACTTGCCGATGTAGGTGGACATGCCTTTGAGCTCGTACTCGCCCGCGTCCACGGCGCCCTTGATGACGCGCAGCCACGCGGACTTCTCCGCGCCGGCGGGCTTGGCCGCGGCGGAGGAGGCGGCGACCAGCTCGGCCTGCTTCTGCGGCGTGAGCACCATCGTCGCGTCGGAGGAGGGGCTCGGCGCGCCGGCTTCGGCGAGCTCGGCCTCGTTCAGGAAGACGACCGCGTGCTTGGCCAGGCCCACGACGTCGTTGTGATGCAGGCCGGACTTCTTGATGCGCTTCTCGTTGACGAAGGTGCCGTTCGTGGACTCGAGGTCCTCGACGTAGTAGCCGCCCCCCTCCAAGGTGAGCTTGCAGTGGTGGCCGGAGATCGCCGGATTGTCGATGACGATGTCGTTGTCGGGCTTCCGGCCTATGGAGATGGACTCCTTCTCCATGGCGACTTCCTTAATGACGGCCGCGTTGAACTTCAGCAGCAGCTTCGGCATCAATGTCTCCCTTTCTTCGACAGCTAGCGCCCGAACAGGCGCGACACCAGATTCTTGACGGCCCCGCCCCCGCCCGCGGCGGGGACTTTGGCGACGACGACGGCGATGTTGTCCACCCCGCCGGCGGCGCGGGACTTGGCGATCAGGGTCTCCACGATCCTCTGAGGGTCCTGGGACTCGGCGATCACCGCGGCGACGTCCGCGTCGACGACCATCTTGGAGAGGCCGTCCGTCGCGAGCAGCACGACGTCCCCCGGCAGGAGCGGGTGGTCGGCGACGTCGACCTGCACGCCCTTCTCCGCGCCGAGGGCCCGCGTCAGGATGTTCTGCTGCGGGGAGCGGGCGGCCTGGTCGGCGGTGATCACGCCGCGCTTGACCTGCTCGCCGACGAGCGAGTGGTCCTCGGTGAGCTGGGTCAGCTCGCCCCGGCGCCAGAGGTAGAGCCGGCTGTCGCCGACGTGGGCCACGGTCAGGGACTTGGAGTCGACGACGGCGGCCACGACGGTCGTGCCCATGCCCGCGTCCTTCGGGAAGGCGCGGCCCTTCTCGTAGATCATCTCGTTGGCGGACTTGACGAAGAACTCGAGCTGGCGGGAGCGCGGCGTCAGGCCCGGCGTGCCCCCCTCCGGGATCAGGATCTTGTCGCCGCCCAGCATGCGGCGGGCCTGCTCGACGACGGTCTTGCAGGCGATGTCGCTGGCGACCTCTCCGCTGTTGTGGCCGCCCATGCCGTCGGCGACGACGAGCAGGCCGAGGTCGGCCTCGACCGCGAAATTATCCTCGTTGTTGCGGCGCACGCAGCCCGGGTCCGTCGCGCCGGCGACTTCAACCCTGTCCTTGGTTCTCATGCGGGCTCCTGAGGATGCGGCTTGATGCGGACGGTCGCGTCGGGGCTCTGAGTGGGCTCGATGCGCATCGTGCCGTTCGGGTCGCCTTCCGGAGCGCGCGGCTTCACCGCCGGACCGACGCCGCCCCGCTGGGGCTGCTCGATGGTGAAATCGGACGGGGAGGCCGGCATCGGGAGGCTCTCCGCGGTGCGCTCCGCCGGCGGCGCCGCCTTGGGGGCCGGCGCGGGCGCCGGCGCCTTCGGCTTGTCGTTGAGGCCGGGGATGGTGATCTCGGGGCCGATGGAGATCGTCTTGTCCGAGGGCTTCGTCGCCGCCGGGGCCGGGGCGGGCGCCGGCACGGCGGGCATCGTGATCTCGGAGGTGATGGTGCGCTCGGGCGCCTTCGGAGCCGGCGCGGGTTCCGGCGCCTTCGGGGCGGGCGCGGGAGCGGCCGCGGCGGCGGGAGGAGGCGTCTCGATCGTCTTGGGCGCGGCCGCCGCGACGACCGCCGTTCCCCCCTTCAGCACCGCGCGGATCGCGGCGGCGAACTCCGAGCCGCGCTGGAAGCGGTCGTCGGGGCTCTTGGCGAGGCCCTTGTCGATGACCGCGCGCAGGGCGGGCGGGAGGTCGGGCCTGATGGTCAGGACGTCGGGGTGGGGATCGTTGGCGATCTGGAACAGCAGGGTCCCGATGCCGTCGCCGCCCTTGAAGGGCTTCTCGCCGGTCGTCAGCTCGTACAGGGCCACGGCGAGCGAGAACAGGTCGGAGCGGCCGTCCACCTTCTTGCCGGCGACCTGCTCGGGGCTCATGTAGGAGGGCGTCCCCATCACGGTGCCGGTCGCCGTCTTCGAGGAGGAGGTGATGCGCGCGATGCCGAAGTCGGCGACGCGGATGGAGCCGTCCTTCAGGAGCATGATGTTCGCCGGCTTGATGTCGCGATGGACGATGCCCTGCGCGTGGGCGGAGTCGAGCGCGTCGGCGACGGTCGCGACGTACTCGAGCGCCTTCTCGAGCGGCAGGAGGCCGTCCTTCTGGCCGTACTTGACGAGGTCGTGCCCGTCGAGCAGCTCCATCGCGATGTAGGCGACGTCGTTCTCGTCGCCGGCGTCGAAGATGCGGACGATGTTGGGATGGTTGAGCGTGCCGGCGGATTCCGCCTCGCGGAAGAACCTCTCCTTGACGGACTTCGTGCTCTCCCCGTCGGAGCCTTCCTCGAGCATCATGGTCTTGATGGCGACCATGCGGTTGATCTTGGGGTCGCGGCCGAGGTACACGACGCCCATCGCGCCGCGGCCGAGCTCCTTCTCGATCTCGTAGCGGCCGAGGGTCGGCTTCGTGGACCCGCCCGAGATCATCACGGTGCCTTCCTTCTTGGCGCCGCCGACCGCGCCGAACACGGCGCCCTCGCTGGCTTCCTTGAGCTTCTTGGCGCGCTCGACGACGTCCTTGTATTTGGGGTCCTTCGCGGAGACGTGCTCGAACACCGCGGCGGCCTTCGAGTACTGGCGCTTGCGCTCGAAGTCGAGGGCCAGGTTGTAGAGCGTGTCTTTCATGTTGTCGTCGAGCGGGCAGAGCCGGAACTTCTCGAAGGCGATGTCGAGCATGCCCTGGCCCTGGAACGAGAGGCCGAGCATCTTGTTCGTCTCGATCGCCGACGCCTCGACGAGCTCCTTGCCCTTCTCCGTGATCAGGAAGCTCTTGGAGATGATGATCAGGTAGCCGGCGAGCAGCAGCACCGACGGGTAGCCGATCTTGAGCCACTGCCCGTTCATGAACAGGTAGGTCCCGGCGCCGAACAGGCCCAGGATGAGGAAGATGCTGACGACGAGGCCCCACAGCGCCTTCAGCCGCGGCAGGATCGCCATGATGAAGAGGCCGATGAAGGCGAGCAGGCCGAGCTCGGCCTTCTCCGCCCACGGCGGGCGCGTCAGGAACTTGGCGTGGAGGACGTTCTCGATGACGTTCGCGACGATCTCCATCGACGGGAAGCCCTGCGCGACCGGCGTGACGAACAAGGTCGCGATGCCCGTGGCCGTCGGGCCGATGATCACGATCTTGTCCTTGAACAGGTCGGCCGCCAGCGGCTTGTCGGACATCAAGGTCGCGTAGGAGACGACCTTGATCGTGTCCTGGGGGCCGTTGAAGGTCACCGGCATCATGTTGTCGCCGTCGAGCGGCACGCGGAGCTTGCCCATCGTCAGCGCGACGCCCGGCTCGAACTTGAGGTCCGCCGTCGTCAGGCCGAGGTAGGCCATGGTCAGGCGCATCGCGTAGGAGGGATACAGGTCCTCGCCGTATTTGACGACGGGCGCCTCGCGGCGGAGCACGCCGTCGACCTCGGGGTAGAGGTTCACGTGGCCGAGGCCCGCGGCGGCCTCGGAGAACGCGAGGATCGGGTGCGAGATCCTGGCCTCCTCCGGGATGAAGGCGATCGCGCCGGGGGCGCGGATCGCCGAGCTCGAGACGGCGGCCGGCGCGGCGTCGGGCTTGCCGCCGACGGTGCCCGCCGTGAAGAACATCGGGAGCACCACGTTGCCCGCGCCCTGCAGGGACGCCAGCAGCTTGGAGTCGGAGTCGAGCGCCACGGCCGACGAGGAGAACTCGAGCGCGAAGTCCACGCCCTTCTGGCTGATCTTCTTGCCGCCGAGGAGCTCCTTATACTTCTCCTCGAGGCGCTTGACCTCGAGCAGGCCGTGGTTCTGCTCGGCCTCCGAGAACAGGACGTTGAGGCCGATGACCTTCGGGCCCGCGGCGCGGAGCTTGTCGATGGCCTCCGCCATGCGCGTGCGCGGCCAGGGCCAGCGCCCCAGTTGGGAGATGGAGTCGTCGTCGATCGCGACGAGGACGATCTCCGGGGGCGGGTTCAGGTTCTGGCGGAGCTTCGCCCGGAGGTCGTAGGCCTTGAACTCCACGCTTTCCAGCAGCGGAAGCCGGTAGTAGTAGCTTCCGGCGACGAACAGGGTCAGCACGAACCCCATCGCGGCGTCGAGCAGGCGGCCCTTGTTCTTCATCTAATAAGGTTTATCGTTGGAGCGGCGGTGATCTTTGAAAATAAGCGAGCCGGGCAAAGTATAAACGGGTCCCCGAGGCGTGTCAACCCCGGTTCAGTCTCTCTTCCCCAATAGTTTCCAGCCGAGCGGAAGCAGCCCCGCGGACGCGGCGGACTTGAGCAGGTCGCCCGGGACGAAAGGCCACAGGCCCTGGGCGAGCAAGGTCTCCGCCGGGACGAAGCGGGACAGGCCGA
This sequence comes from Elusimicrobiota bacterium, assembly GCA_016191335.1. Classification (GTDB taxonomy): domain Bacteria; phylum Elusimicrobiota; class Elusimicrobia; order UBA1565; family UBA9628; genus GWA2-66-18. The sequence goes on from JACPOW010000097.1 coordinate 37,274, forward strand.
GCAGGCCCAGAGCGAAGATCGGGAGGCTGCCCGCGAGCATCGCGAGGAACGCGCGCCCGGGGGTCCGGTCCCAGCCGCGCTCGGCGAGCAGGCCCGTCGCGAAAGCCCCGACGGGGAAGCCGGCGAGGTAGCCGCCCGTGGGGCCGAGCAGGTGGACGAAGCCGGCGGCGCCGCCGGAGAAGAAGGGCAGTCCGATGGAACCCTCGAGCAGGTACAGAACGGCCGCAACGGCACCACGACGAGAACCCAAGAGGGCGCCGGTATACAACACACCCAACGTCCCGCCGCTGAGGGGTACGGGGGTGAACGGCAACGGGATGTTTATCTGGGCGCAGACGGCGATGAACAGGCTGGCCACCACGACGGAGACGGAATCGTGCATCAAACCCGTCGAAGGATAGAGCGTGTCGGCGAGGGTCGGCATGGTCGTGGATCTCATTTATTTATTAAGCATCTCCTTTGCGATCTGCACGAGAGGGAGGCGGACGACGAACTGGGCGCCGCCGGTCTTGGCGGGCTGGACCCAGATCTCCCCCTTGTGCAGCTTGATGATCTTGGCGCAGATGGCGAGGCCGAGGCCGAAGCCGGACTTCGGCAGGTCGGTGTCGAGCTGGCGGAACTTCTCGAACACGGCCGCGCGCTGGGCCTCGGGGATGCCGGGGCCGGTGTCGGTGACCACGAACTCGACGCGGTCGGGCCCGGCGGCGCAGGCCTCGATGAGCACCAGGCCCCCGCGCGGCGTGAACTTGATCGCGTTCGCGACGAGGTTGTGGATCAGGCGCTCGACGAGGCGCTCGTCGGCCTCGAACGAGGCCGGGGCGCCCTCGGCGAGGCGCGTCTCGATGGCCACGCCCTTCTCGTCGGCCATGGGCTGGAAGAGGCGCGTGGTGCGGCGCAGGATCGAGCCGGGCTGGACGGCGGTGGGCAGGAGCTTCAGCTGGCCGCTCTCGATGCGCGCCGCGTCGAGCGCGTCCTTGACCAGGGCCGTCAGCCGCTCGCAGGACTGGTCGATCGCCTCGAGCCAGTTCTTCTGCCGCTCGTCGGGGTCGAGGGACTTCTTCAATAAACGGAGGTATCCTTGCACGGCGAACAAGGGCGCTCTCAGGTCATGGGCCGCGGCCTGGAAGAACTCCTCCTTCATCGCCTCGATGCGCTTCTCCGAGGTCTGGTCGCGCAGCATCATCAGCACCCCGAAATCGCCGGTCACCGGGTCGGTGAACATCGTGACCGTGGTGCGGAAGCTCGTCGGGGCGCCGCCCGCCGCGGACGGGATCTCCATCACGCCGCCCGAGGTGTGGGCCTTGAGCACGTCCTGCACGCGCAGGCGCCAGCGCGAGGGATCCCGCGGCTGGAGCAGGCCCTTGCCGCCGGACATCACGTCGTCGCGTCCGGCGGCGAACAGCGGCAGGGCGGCGCCGTTGAGGAACATGACCTCGCCGCGGAGGTTGGTGATCACCAGCGCGTCGGGGATGCGCTCGACGAGCGTCTCGAGGCGGGTGCGCTCTCTCAATAATCCGGCGTTGGCCTCGTCGAGGGCGCGGCGCATGTCGTCCTGGGCCCGCGTGAACTGCCCGGCGAGGCGGCGCCAGCCGGTCAGGCGGGTCTCGTCGAGCGGCGTGGACAGGTCGCCGCGCGTCCAGCGCTCGAGGCCGCGCTCGAGCTCGCGCAAAGGCGCCACGAACCAGCGCCAGGCGAGATAGGCCGCGAGCAGGGACGCGGCCAGCGCGAAGAGGGAGATCAGGACGGCCGCGAGGGCGATCGGCTGTCCGGCATGGGTCCCGATCCACCAGCCCGCCAGCCCCGTGGGGATGGCGCCGGCGGCGAACATGATCCAAGACGCTCGTCCGAATAAATCCACGCGGGCCATCCTAACAAATCTGGACATAACGCAATACGGCTGTTATGCTATTGAGGAATGAGAGCCTTGGCCCTGCTGCTGCTCGCCGCCGCGCTGACGGGCCCCGCGCGCGCCGCGTCGCCCACCGCGCGCGAGTTCTCCGAGCTCCCCCCGGGCCGCTACACCGTCACTTTGTCCGGGCTGATGACCACGGTCTGCGGCCGCGCGATCGCCGCCGAGTGGTCCGCCCTGCCGGAGGTCGAGTCCGCGACGGTGGACTTCGAGAAGTCCACGGCCTTCGTCACCGTCCGGCTCGACCGCACGCTCCAGGTCGCCTCCCTGCGCAAGACCCTGCGCCGCGCGGAGCGGCTCGCCAACCTCGGCGCCCGCTACGACCTGCGCGACATCTCCTACCGCCTCGGCAAATAGCGCTCCGGAATTGACGGCGCGCGCCGGATAAGTGAGAATGGCGCATGGAGCCCACCGACCCCGTCAAGCTGGCCCAGCATCTCGAGCGCCTGCTCGCGGGCCTCGACCAGACCGCCGAGAGCCTGAAGTTCGAGATCCCCTACTACAAGGCCGACGACATCCAGGGCCATTACGCGAAGAAGTTCCTCGCCTCCGTCCTGGAGCAGGCCGAAGGCACGCGCAAGCGCCTCGAGGAGCTCCGCAAGACCTTGCCGCCCGCCAAAGGCCCGGAAGGGCAATAGCCGCCGCAACACAGGAGCTCCCCATGATCGCAGCCGGTTCCAAGGTCAAGATCCACTACACCCTGAAGGTCAACGACGAGATCATCGACAGCTCCGCCGGCCGAGAGCCCCTCGAGTACCAGCACGGCCAGGGCATGCTCGTCCCCGGCGTCGAGGCGGGCCTCGAGGGCACCAAGCCCGGCGACAAGAAGAAGCTCCTGATCCCCGCCAAGGACGGCTACGGCGAGGCCGACCCGCAGATGGTCATCACCGCCCCGAAGGAGGCCTTCGCCCAGATGCCCGACCTCAAGGTCGGCGCCACCGTGCGCGCCTCCGGTCCCGAGGGCGAGTTCCGCGCCATCGTCGTGGAGATCGCCGAGGCCGTCGTGAAGCTCGACCTCAACCACCCGCTCGCGGGCAAGACGCTCGATTTCGAGATCGAGGTCGTGGCCGTCGAGCCGCCGCCGTCCAGGATCATCCGCCCGTGAGCGACGAGAAGGACGTCAGCGTCGTCTTCCGCACCTCCCAGCCGGACGAGGCGCCGGCGCTGGCCGCGCGCCTCTTCGAGGCGGGCATCCCCTTCGAGGTCCGCATCGCCGTCCAGGCCTCGCGCGAGAAGGAGGCCGTCGCGCTCATCGAGGGCTACATGCAGTCGATCGGCGCCGCCCCGAACGAGGAGAAGCCGGCCGAGGAGGCGCAGGCCGACGAGCTCCTGCCCTGCCCGAACTGCGAGGCCGTCGGCATCGTCCTGCGCAGGCCCTGCACGGGCTGCGGCTTCGAGATCCTCAGGGCCGCCTCGCCGCCCGTCCCCGTCGCGGAGCACGCGCCCAGCGCGAAGACCTTCTGCCCCGAGTGCCGCGAGCTCGTCACCTTCGCCTCCGGGAAATGCGGGACCTGCGGCGAGGAGCTCGAGCCGCTCGAGGGCGGCGACCGCCTGTGCCCCGAGCTGACGCACGTCCTCTACCGGGACACCGTGGGCGGCTTCGTGTGCAAGGCCTGCGAGCGCGTCTGGATCGACGTCGCGCCCTAGCCGCTCAGCGCAGCGAGGCGAGGCGGTAGGAGAAGCTCCCGAGCCAGCTCGGCTTGTAGAAGACCTTGACCCGGCTCTCGGGCCCGAGCCAGCCCGCCGCCGTCTTGACCCGCGCGGTGAAGGCGTTGATGCCCGGCTTGAGGCTCCACACGACGTGCGAGGTCAGCTCCCCGGCGGCCTGCCCCTCGGGCCCGCCCACGAACGCCGCGAACTCGGGCGCGGTCTCCGTCATCAGCCTCAATTTGACCACGCCCTGCTCCTCGTTCGCTTCGGCGACGAAGAGGACCGTCTGGTTGTTCGCCTGGGCGAAGTCGTCGGGCTCGCTCGAGACCGGCCAGTTCGCCTCGGCCGCGGGCTTCCCGGCCTCGTGCCAGCCGAGGCAGTAGTTCCCGTAGCCCACCCGCTCCTTCCCCACGAGCGGATACCGGCGATAGTCGCTCTCGAGCGTGAGCGCGCGCTTGCGGCCGTTGTGGATGACGACCGCCGGATTGGAGAGCTGGTCGTTGAGCTGACAGACGGCGAGCACGCGGAACGGCGCGAGCTCCGCGCTCGTGATCGGCTTGCGTGCCTCGCCGGGCCCGACCACCTCGATGCCCGCGGCGCGGCCTCTCCAGGCGGCGCGGATGAGCTCCCAGTCGCCCATCGGCACGCCGCGCTTCTCGTAGTGGAGGTCGTTCGTGGGGTCCATGACCACCCAGCGGTCGTGCTCGTCCGACCACACGCTCGTGAGGAAGTGGCCCATGTCCAGGTAGCGCGCGTGCAGGCCCAGGGACCGGGCGCTCTGCAGGAAGAGCACCGCGTACTGGGCGCAGAAGGCCTTGTTGCCGCGCCGGCGCGCCAGGTCGAGGATCTCGAGGGCGTCCCACGCGGGATAATAGAAGGGCTGGGGGCCGGCGTCCCATTGCCGCCGCGCCCACCGGCGCAGCAGCACGATCTTCTCGAGCTGGGTCTTGCCGGGGGCGACGACCTCGTCGAGCTTCTCGTCCCGCCGCAGCCGGAGCAGCCGGGGATGCACCCAGGGATCCTCCTGGACCGCGACGCTCGTCATGCCGATGCGCCCGTTCTCGAGGTGCAGCAGCTGGATCGAGGTCAGGGGGGCGCAGACGCAGAGCGCCGCGGCGGGCAGCATGGCCAGCAGGAGCTTGACGCGCCCGGCCCGATCGTCGGTCCTCTCGTTTCGGTCTCGCTTGCCCATATGGCCAGTTGGAGCTTAGCAAGTATATGTCGCTTCGCTACGTTTTGCCCGCCGCTGGAGGGCGCCCCCCTCTTCCCTGGAGGGAAGCGGGGCTGGGGGTGATGGGGGATCAAAAAAAAGGCAACCACTCGCCTCCTGCCGTCCCCCGTCGGGGTCGTCGTGGAAATCGAAGGAGGCGAGTGGTGGGCCGTGCAGGATTCGAACCTGCGACCTTGGTCGTGTAAGGACCCTGCTCTACCGCTGAGCTAACGGCCCGTCACGACGGAGTTTATCAGGTTTCGGACGGTACGGCGAGTGCGTCAGCGGCCCTGCGCTGCAGGGGAGGCGGCGGCGAACAGACCGTGCTCGCGGACGAAGCGCGCCGCCGCGGAGGCGTCCAGGGCGCTCGCCGCGCGCGCGGGGAACGCCGCGGACTTCTCGAACGGGATGGCCACGGACAGCATGGCCCAGGCGATCGCGCCGGCCTTCCCGGCGCCGAGGACGATGCCGGCGAGGCGGTCGGGTTTGTTGCGCTGGTCTCCCGGGATGACGGCGTTGAGGATCAGGCGCGAGACCAAGGTCGCGGCGAGGAGCGTGACGGGCATCGACACGGCGCTCAAGCCGACGGCCGTCAGAAGCCCGGGCCAGCCCATGCGCGCGGCGACCACCGGCGCCAGCGCGGCGGCCAGAGGCTTGGCGAAAAGGAGAGCGGCCGCGATGCCGATCCAGTGGGAGAGCTGATGGATCGCGCCCGTGCGGTAGCCGAGCGCGCCGAACAAGCCCATCGCCGCCAAGATCCAGAGGTCGAGTCCCATCGCGGCTCACAGTATGCCAATTTCGGGGCCGCCCGACGGCCGGTCTAAAGCCTTGCCGGCGATGGGTCCAAAGGCCCTGAAGAGCGCTTCGGGGCGCGGCTATCATGAGCCTATGAGAGTCCCCCTCCTCATGTGCTCGCTGCTCTCCCTCGCCGGACACGCCTCCGCGACGGTGCGTCCGGTCTCGTTCGCCCCGGGAAGCCTTCTCGCCCCGTCGGCCCCCGCCGTCATGAGCCTCGGCGCGGTCCCCGCCCCGGCGCTGACGCTCACGACCTTGGCCCCGTCGCTCGTCCCCTCGCCCGCTTTCGCCGCCGCCCCCGCGCTCGCCGCGCCGGCCCTCGCCTCCGTCCGGCCCGCCCCCGCGGCGCCCGACGCCGCCGCGCCCGCCGAGGAACCGCTCAAGGCGCTCGGCCCGCGCTGGGTCGGCCTTCTCAGGGAAGCGCGTCAGACCACGACCGCGGCGACGCGCCGCATCATGGCCATGCGCGGCATGGTCAAGGTGCGCGCCGAGCTGGCCACCTCCGACACCAAGACGATCACGGAGTTCAACGGCGCGCCGAACCGCGTGGAGGAGCTGAAGGCGCCGGGACGCGTGTTCCGGCACTGGGTCCTGAACAAGGAGGCCTTCGAGGCCATCCTGGAGCAGGGCGCCCTGCGCGCGGGGCCCGTCTCCTACGTCGAGTTCACCGGGAGCAAGCACGCCTACATCAAGGACATCTACGTCGACATCCAGGGCGCCTTCTTCACCACGCCGGAGCATTCCGCCGCCGAGCCGCGCGTGATGAACCAGGAGGCCGCGTACTACGTCGACTTCCGCCTGCCCGAGGGCGTGAGCGCGCTGAGCCTGGACGGCGACGACGTGATGGTGATCCCCGCCGCGCCCGGCACCTACCTCCCGATCGAGATCGTCGGAAGCTCCGCCGCGAAATAAGTCTCTGGGAAAACCGCGCGCGGGTTTGCTATACTCATCGCGTTGCGGGGCCGTGGTGTAGCTGGCCTAACACGCCGCCCTGTCAAGGCGGAGATCGCGGGTTCAAATCCCGTCGGCCCCGCCAGTTCTATAGCTGAGTGAACCCGCCCCCTGAGTCGTCATCTCAGGGGGCGGGCCGCTTTCCTCCACTCCTTTCAGACCGGCGCCGGGCCTGCCGTCCAGGCCAATGGCGACGCGCAGGTTGGAGAGCCTGATCTGGCCCACCAGCGCCTGGACGAACTGCTTCTTCATGTAGGGCGGGGCCGCGTCGAAGACTTCGTCGAACGCGAGCAGCGCCTGCTGCACGACGGCCCGCTCGATGATGTCGCGATCGATCTCCTTCGCCATCTCCTCCAAGGCGGTCAGGCCGTCCTGGACTCGGCCGCGTCGCGCGCTCAGAGCCTCAAGCTGCTCCTGGACGAGGCGGTCGGCGCCCTCGCCCATGACGTTGACGAAGCGCCTCATGATCCCGGCCGAGAGCGTGTTGATCTGTTCCAGTTCCTTCCGCAGCAGGTCGCGATGCTCCAACACCTTGGGGAGTTCAGCGCGAAGTTTCCGGTTGGTGATCTCGACGAGGGCGCCGAGCTTCTCGGGGTCCCGGCAAAGACGCTTGAGTCGCGCCTTGACCAGGTCCTCGACCTCGTTGGCGGGCACGCGGAAGCCGCAGTCCTTGTTGCGGCACAAGTAGTAGCAGTAGACCCTGTCCATCCTGCCCGTGCCGGACGCGCCCGCCATCTCGGTGCCGCACTTGTCGCAGCGCAGGATGCCGCCGTTGAACAGGAAGAACATTTTCGGCTTGGCGACACCGTTGTGCTTAGTCTTCCCGTTCGCGGCCATCAGATTCGCGACCTCGTCGAATTTCTTTTGGACGACGATCGGCTTCCACACGCCGGGGACGACGCGATACTCCGTCTTGTGCTTCTTCCCCTTCTTCGGCTTTCGCCCGAGGGTCCCCTTACCGATCTCGCGCAGACCGAGGTAGACTTTGCTCTTCAGCATGTTATGGACCGTCGTGAACACGAACTCACGACCCTCGTGGAGCTTGCCGCGACGAGACGAGTATTCCTTCGTCTTGAAGCCAGCCGTGTTCAATGCCTTGACGGTCAGCGGGATCGAGCCCAGCTTCAGATACCTGTCGAAGGCGAAGTTCACGATCTTGGCCTCCTTCTCGTTGACGTTCAAGTAGCCGGGCTTCTTCGGATCGAGATCGTAGCCGAGAACCTGACCTGCGACCCAAAGCCCGCGCTCCGACCGCGCCTTGATGCTGTCCATCACCCTTTGAGAGCCAAGCTCGGCCTCGAATTGATTCAGCGCGAGAAGAATCGTCATGAAGCACTTGCCCTGAGCCGTCGTGCTGTCGAAGTCCTCCTTCAAGCTGATTATGTCGGCGTCGTGCCTGTGGAGCGTATCGACCAACTCCAGAAAGTCCTTCACTGATCGACTCACCCGGCTAAGCGCGAGGCAGATCACCGTGTCGACGCGCCCGCTCTTCACGTCGCTGACCATGCGCTGATACTCCAGCCTGCGCGTGGCCTCGGTCGCGGTTCGAGGCTCCTCGATGTAGACCTCAACGATCTGCCACCGCACCGGCGGCTCGCCCGTGGCCTGCGCCATCCGCTCCGCCGACTCCTGCTTCCCACGAACGTAGTCGCGCAGCAGTTGCTCCTGGTTCTTCAGCGAGCCGTCCTCGATGGCGGCTTGCCTCGGCGTTGAGACCCGGATATACAGCGAGCATTTCTTGATCAAGCCGTCCTCGTTCGCGTCCGTCGTCTTCGTCTTCATTAGGGTATCCTCTCACGTTGTTATTTTCAATTCTGTCATCCGACAGAAATCTGTTCACTGCCGCCCATCTCGCTCGTCGTCTTCTCTCTCAAGAGCACGCGCGTCGACGCCACGAGCTTCTCCATCTCCACGCTCTTCTGCTCCAGCTTCCGAAGCTGGCCGCTCGCCCGGAGCGTCTTGAACAACGCCTCCGCCATGCACGCCAGCGCGAGTTGCTCGACCTCAGGGGGAAGGTCGGCCAACTCCCCGAACGGCGTGTCTGATCCCGAATACGGCGGCGGGATGATGCGACTGCCCGGCTCGACCAGCTTCAGCCACTCCTCAAACTCGGGCCGCGTCATCTCGCCGACGCCGCTGACATGCCAGAACATCAGCTTCCTTTCGTCCTTGCTCAGCTTCAACGACTGCCGCCGCTTTCGTCCTTTCATGACTCTCTCCTGTCTTGACCTGCATTTCTACTCTGTCTCGGGATCGGAGTCGGTGTCGTGTATCGGCTGCTGAGTCTCGCGCGCCTGCCGCTCCGTGCCACCGCGAGCCAGTTGCTCCATCTGCTCCCTGATCGCCCGATTGACGTTTTCTGACCGCGAACTTCCCGCAGGCGAGGCCGGACGCTCACCTTTACGGAGCTTGGCTCGCGACTGAAGGTCGGGACGACGCTCAATCAGTCCGGTCACCGAGGCGAAGCCCTGCTTGATGAGAAAAAATCCGGGATGCTCCGCCGGGTTTCGGGCCGCGTCCCTAATCGCTCTCAATACCTTGAGCCCGTTGGTGAGGGCTAAAGCCCTACACATTGGCTTGAAGTCTGCGCGGCAGAAGGGCACACCGGTCACGCGCTCGTAGTAGGCCACGACCGGGCCCTCAGAGCCGACGAACTTCAGCCACTCCGCCTGCGACAGGCGTCCGCCGCGACGCTCGAAGCAGGCCAGGTCTTCGTGGCTGAACGTCCGTTCCCACAAGGGATCGCGTGGACCAGGGAGCGGTTGCTGACCAAATGGGGCGCCGGGGCGAAGGTTCATCATCTGTTCCACCCGAGCCGGGGCAACGTGGCCCACGTCCCGGGGCCGTTCCGCCGTTCGAGTATAGAGACGGGGCCCCGCCACCGGCGCCGGGCGCAGCCCGCGCCGGAGGCGTGCGTAAGCACCTTGTCGTTTCCGTAAAGGGCAACCGGGAGACTCCTCAGACCCCTTCGACTCCTGGACTTCTTGCCCTTCTCACCCTTCTTGAAGTCCTTACAGACTTCTGAACTACTTGTCCCCATATAACCCTCCTCCACGATGAAATTCGCCACGAAAATCAATGCTGATTCGTTATCCGGCAGGTTGCGCGGAATTAGGATCGGCTTACTCATCGCTCTCGCCGTCATCCTGCACGGCCTCCCAGGCCCTGAACTCCTTGGCCTCCTTCGCGCGGGCCCCCCGATAAGCCCTTACTCGCGAGGTCTGAGCCTGGAAGAGCGGCGTGACCACGAAGATCGTCCGCTCCGGGGCGTCGCCGCCGTGGTAGTTGGGGATGAAGGGAATCGTGCCCGGAGTTATTTCGAGCCATGGATATTGACTGGGCGTGTTCTCGTAGCCCCCCAGGCCGAGGTCGGCGTCCTCGGGGTCGGGGCTGACGATCACGCACTTCCACCGGATCACGCCCTCATCCTTGAGCATGATCAGCGCATTGATCGCGTCGGCCGGGGTCATGCCGAGAGAGGCGTGGAGATCGTCAGCCAAGCGGTAGCGAGCGGCGTCCCGGTATCCATCTTTGTCGAAGTCGTTGAGCCAGCGGATGCTCTTGCCGACCAGGGCCGGGTTCCCGACATCGTTGGCGTAGATCGTGAGGACCGGCTGTTCTGCGAACGCGGCGTCGACGCTCAGAGTCGTCCAGGACACGGCACCGAACTCAGAGTGGTCCACGAGGTCGTAGAGTCGAAAGGCCAGGCGCATCGCGTCCCAGCTTCTGACCAGGCGCCGGAGTTTCCCGTTCTCGACCAGCTTGGAGGGAATATAGATCGCCCGGTTTTCCTTGCCGCAGTAGGGGCTGAGGATGTTCTCGATCGTGCGCGAGGCAGTGAAGGGGATCGACATCTTCGCCTCAGGCGAAATCATCGGCAGGAGCATGACCTCGGTCGCGGTGCCCTTCAAGAAATGGTTGCCAGGCGGAGGTGGAACCTCTGGCCGGGCCGTGATGAAGAATTTCGCCTTGAGGTCGGCCAACGCCTTCTGCGCCGCAGCGCGCGACATGCCCAGGGTCTCGCTGATGTCGTTGACGCCGCTGAAGGCGATGTGCCGGGTCGCGCCATCGGGGCAGACGCGAGGACTTCCTCGGCGGCAAAGAAGCACATAGGTCGCCCAGGCCGATTTCGATAGGAACTGCCTGAACGCCGGAGCCAAGAACGCTGACTCGATCCAAAAGAAATGATGGTCGGCGTTGAATGGCCGAGGATCGGCTGGCCTGTCCGGGTTGGAATTGGTAAAATCCACGGTAGAGATCGCTCCGGGGCCGCCCTGCAAGGCGGCCCTGCTTTTTTCTACCGCCTCTCGAACAAGTCCTTGATAGGAAGGCGGAGCGCCTTCCCAATCCGCAGGACGCGCTCGTCGTTCTCGCGCACGGGCTCGATCCCGCTCACCAGCTTCGACAGCGTCGACGGGTGAAGCCCCGCCTCGTGTGCGACCTTATACATCGGTCTGGCCCCGGCCTTCAGCGCGACCAACAGCTTCCTGCTCAGCTTCGGCATAATATCCTCCTGAAGGCTATGCGCCTTCAAGAGTCAGAATATTTCTTATGCCCGGCGGGGCGGCAGGGACACGATAAGGGGGCCCCTATCGTGGTCGCGGTCTAGGAGAGCGCTTGGTAGTGGCCGTCGATGAGGGCCTGCGCCCGGCCGCAGTAGCGACGGATCAACTTGGTCCAACTCTCAGGATCGGCATCCTCAGATGCAGAGAGAAGGTCCGGGCCATCGTCCATCGAGACTGATTTCATGGTCGCCGCGCTATAGCTGTAGCTCGTGTTGCGTTCGGCCCGGGCGATGGCCGCCGCTTTCTTGGGGAACAGCTTCTTCGCGATTTTCAAGTAAGGCCAATTTTTCTTTTCACGCAGGTCCCAGGCAGCCAGATATTTTTCCATCGGGCCATCCGCCCGACGAAGCCATTCGGGAAATTCCGCGCGGACTTCCGCGCGAATGCGATCGATGTGCTCCGCGACCGACTCCTTCAGAACGTCCGCGTGCGCGGAGAAGTTGATGGCAAGGACTCGCCACCGCCAACGCTTCGCGCCCCAGAGGTCGATGGCCGGGTTCTTGAAGCGCACGGTCCTGGCATCTAAGACCTTCGCATCATCAAGTATTGTCCGCTCATGGGTGTTCCAAAAAGGGGGTCTTCTCCAAACCGAGTGGGTGAAACTGGTGTGAGAAACGGCGTGCTCTCGACGGAGAACCGGCTATTCTGATGGTCGAGAAATCTGGCACGATTGGCGGATGCCAAAACAGCGCCATCTGCGGGACGCCTATCGCTT
>JACPOW010000098.1 GCA_016191335.1 Elusimicrobiota bacterium
AAGTCCTCGTCTGGCTGGAGGGGCCCCATGAACGATTCCCACCCAGGTTTTCGCGAAGCGAAAACCCTGGCGCCGCAGGCGCCATTCCGTTCAAATGCCGTTGTCAGCGTGGTGCTTCAAAACCCCGTGAACTTGGAGTTTCCTTTAATGCCCTCAGGACGGCTTCAGCGTGGCCAGGCGTTCCTCGAGGCGGGCCTGCGCCTTCGCGGCGGGACCCTCGTCCTTGAGGAGGTGGTACTTGCTCGCCTTGGGGGCGAGGATGACCAGGAACTTCGCGGGGACGCCGGCGCGCCGGTACGCCGCGACCTTGTGGTGCCCGTCGAGCAGGAAGCCCGCCATGAAGGAGTGGAGGTTCTTGATCGCGCCCTTCTTGACGGCCTCCGGGATGCCGCGCTGGTACATGCCGAGCATGAGCACGCGCGGGCGGTCGCCGTTCTGGATCATCTGCTGGTAGATCTTGATGTATTCTTCCTTCAACGCCGCGCGCGGGACGAGCGGGATCACGAAGTCGAACTGCTTCTCGACGACGCCGGACTCGGGGTGGCGGAACACGCGCGGGCGGCCGCCCTCGTAGTGCTCCCAGCCGGACAGCAGGCCCTCCTCCTTCGGGTCCTCGATGTCCCAGAGCTCCATGAACTCGCTCTGGAAGAAGTAGGACGCCTCGTCGTCGGAATCGTACGGGCCGGTCAGGTTGACCGAGGTCTCGAACACGAGGTACTCGCCCTTCTCCATCAGCTCGAGGAGGGGGGCCAGCTCCTGGACAAGGGACTCGTCGACCGGGCGCGGCAGTTGGATCGTCTTGGGGAGGTTGGCGATCTTCTTGTTCGTCGGGAGATGCGGGTCCTGCAGCATCTTGAACCAGAAGTGGCAGGTGTTGCAGTCGTTGCCCACCTCGAACTTGCGGGCGCCGTTGACCTCGAGGTAGAGGGAGTTGGATTCGCCGTGGCGCTTCTCGATGGCGATCTTGAAGAAGCCCTTGCCGTTGGGGACCTTGACCTTCACGACGCCGTCGGCGACGGTCGCGACTTCAAGCTTCTGCGGCTCGGATTTAGTGGTCACCGTGTCCTCCCTAATAATGGGGCCTCTTCCAGCCATTGTAGCCGATTACCGCCCTCCCGTCCAGACTCGAACCGGAAATAACCCCGTAACAGGGTTTCCCTATATTAGGGGGGCAATGGCCATGGACGAGCCGCCCGACAACCAATGGGATGACCGCGCCCTGCGCGAGATCAACAGCCTCGACGCCGCGCGCCTGGCCATCCGCGGCGCGCTCGCCACCATCCGCGACCTCCAGGACCAGAACGCCGTCCTCAAGGGCCAGCTCCAGGACGACTCGTCGAAGCGCAAGGCCCTCGAGAGCCGCGTCGCCGAGATGGACGCCCGCCTGGCCGAGTGGCAGGAGCAGGCGCAGAAGTGGGAGCGGGAGGCCGGCCAGCGCGAGCAGATGATGCAGCGCTGGAAGACCGAGGCCCGCATGGAGGTCCGCGCCGAGGAGCGCGCCCGCGTCGACGCCGACCAGGCCCGGACCGAGGAGACCTTGGCCCGCCTGCGCGCCGACCTGATCTCGATGTCAAAGGCGATCAAGGGCAAGGAGGAGGCGTGGGGCGAGCTGCGCCGCATGCTCGACCTGCGCGACGCGGACATCATCGCGCTCAAGCGCGAGAAGCAGGACATCCTCGCGAAGGTCAAGCTCGACGCCGAGCAGCTGGAGATGCTGCGCGAGGCCCGCGACCGGGAGATGACCGCGGCCAACCGCCAGCGCGAGCTCGAGATCGCCGACAACGACCGCGAGATCGCCGCCTTAAAAAGGAATTTGGCTGAAAGCCAAATGGCGCTCGCCGCCCTCGCCCAGGACCGCGAGCTCGGCCTCAAGGCCAAGGAGGAGGAGATCGTCAAGGCGTACCAGCTCAAGGAGGCCGACCTCGTCGAGCGCTATCAGAAGCGCGAGGCCGAGCTCCAGGCCCGCTGGTCCGAGCTCGAGACCGGCCTCTGGGCCAAGACGAAGGAGAGCCGCGCGAAGCTCGACGAGGCCGTGCAGAAGCAGTTCGAGGAGCGCGCCCGCCAGATCTCCGACCGCGCCGCCGAGGTCGAGGCCCTGCTCGCCCGCCGCACGAGCGAGCTGAACGCCGACCACGAGAAGCGCTGCGCCGAGGCCGAGGCGCACTACGCCGCCGACGAGCGCCGCCTGCTGGCCTCCTGGACGGAGAAGGAGCAGCGCCTGATCGCCAAGCTCGACGCGGAGCTCGTGGCCGAGCGCGCCGTCATGCAGGCGACCTGGGCGGACCGGCACAAGCTGCTCGACGCCGAGCACGCCGAGCGCCTGCGCCAGGTCGCCGCGAAGATCGAGGAGCTCGAGGCGACGGGCCGCCGCGACCGCTCCCGCCTCCTCGAGGAAGGCGCGCGAAAGGACGCCGAGCGCGTCCGCGCCCAGGACGACTTCGTCGCGCGCAAGGAGGCCGAGCTCGAGAAGATCCATCAGGAGAAGCTCGTCGTCCTCGCCGAACGCGGGCGTGCCCTCGAAGAAGAGGCCAAGCGCCGCGAGGAGGCCCGCCACAACGAGCACCTGGCGCGCGTCGCCGCGCTCGAGGCCCAGCACGAGCTGCGCCGCGGCGAGCTGCTCGAGGAGCACCGCAAGACGGTCGAGGCGGAGAAGTTCTCCCTGTCGGCGCAGTACGACCAGCGCCAGCGCGGCCTCGACGAGGCCTACCGCGCCAAGGTCGCCGAGACCGAGCGCGCCGCCCGCGCGCTCGCCGACCAGCACCAGGCCTGGAAGGAGGCCGTGCGCGAGGAGTACCTGCTCAAGGAGAAGGACCTCGACGCCCGCTGGGCCGTGCGCGAAGGGGAGTTCGTCAGCCGCTACGAGACCGCCCTCGAGGACCAGCGCCGCGCGTTCACGGCCGAGTCGCTGGAGGCCCGCGCCCGGCTCGAGAAGCAGCGCGCGCGCATCGAGGGGGAGGCCCTCGCCCGCGAGCAGCACCAGCGCGCCGAGAGCGACCGCCGCGAGGCCGACATGCTCGCGCGGCACTCCCGGGAGCTCAGCGAGCGGCAGGCCGCCCACGAGGCGCGCCTCTCCGAGCTGCGCCTCGCCCACGACGAGGCCCTGCGCGTGGTGCGCGAGAAGGCCTTCGAGGACCTCGCCCGGGAGCGCGCCGGCCTCCAGCAGGACCTGGCCGGCCTCCAGGAGCGCCTCGCCCAGGCCCAGTCCGAGAGCGACCGCGCCCGCATCGTCGACGCCTCGCACGCCAAGGAGCTGCAGTCGCGCATCAACGCGCTCGAGGCCGACCGCGCCGCGCTGACCCGTTCGCTGGCGGCCGTCGAGCTCGAGGCCGCGTCGCTGCGCGACGCGATCGCCGAGCGCGACCGCATGCGCGACGTCGAGCGCACGCGGCTGGCCGAGGAGGCGAAGCTGATCGCGACCGCGGGCCTGGCCCGCGCCCTCGAGGAGGCCGAGCGCGAGCGCGCCAAGGCCCTCGACGAGCGCCGCGTCGAGCTCGAGAAGGCGCACGCGTCGCGCCGCCGCGCGCTCGAGGACGCCCTGGGCGAGCGGACCCGCGTCCTGGACGACAAGGAGCGCCGCCTCGAGGAGGAGGCCCTCCGCCTCGAGGAAGCCCGCGCCGCCGCCGAAGCCTCCCGTCTTAAAAAGCCCACTTGACGCCGGGGGGGACCCGATGTATACTCGGCGAGCCGGC
>JACPOW010000099.1:0-3444 GCA_016191335.1 Elusimicrobiota bacterium
CAGCCGGGCCTCGGCGTCCTCGGGATGGGAATCGAGGTGCACGCTGACGTCGCCGAGCGCGCCGGGCAGGTCGTCGAGGCGCATCTTCTCGTAGCCCCGGCGCAGGAGCCCCGAGAGCACCCGCTGGACCGGGTCGGCCGATTTGGCGGCCGCCTTCGGGTCGGGCGCCGCGGTCGGTCCGCCGGGGGCCGGGCGGATCGTGGCCGCCGCGAGGCTTCGCTCGAGCTCCTGCGCCCGGGCCTCCTGGAAGCTGCCGACGACGGGCTTCTTGAGCTTCTGCGCGGACAGCTCCGAGCGCGCGAAGGCCAGCGCGTCCGAGGCCTTCTTGTCGCGCGGATTGAGGAGGAGGGCCTTTTCCGCCCAGCGCGCGGCGTCGGCGGGCCGGTTCTCCGTCAGGGCGGCCTGCGCGAGCAAGGACGGCCCGCGGTAGTCCGCTGGCGCGCTCTTCACCAACTCCTCTCCCAGCTTCTCAGCGTCGTCCGTGCGCCCATTTGCGAGGGCCTGGTCCCCGGCCTGCGCGATGATCTCCCCCGTCTTCTGGGGCGGCGCCTTGCTCGCCCCATTCAAAACGTCGGCTACGGATTGAAGGACCGCCTCCTCGGCGGGCGCCTTGAGCGAGGCCATGGCGCCGTCGACGAGGGCGGTGATTCCCCTCGATTCGTTCTGCAGCGTGACGAAATGAGGAAGAAGCTCGGCGCGATCGGGGTCCTCGGAAACCTGCTCGGCGAGGGCCTTCGCGGCCTCCATCCCGTCGAGGGATTTCCTGAGAAGGGTCCGCGCCTTCGCCAATTCCGTTTTCTGATCGGGAGTGAGCGATTCCTGCTTTTCCAGCCTCTCGATGGATCGTGTAGAGTCTTGAATGTCCTTCTTGCAGGCCGAGACGAAATCGGATTGAACTTTGAGGCAGTTCGCCACGGAAGATAATCCCGTGATTCCGCACTGAAATGAGAGGAGAGGGATGGTGAAATCCCGTTTTTCGCAGTCGGTGGCGAGCGCGGGACCTATGCATGTGAAGAAGAGGAGAAGTGCCGGAGACAGCCCGGAAAATCTCATGGCTTCCAGTGTAGACGGCGCCCGCGCCGCCGTCAAGGCGGCTGGGTTCAGCGTCCGGAGAGCAGCCGCAGGATCAGCGCCAGGTGCCGTTTGAGCTCGCGCCCGCGCTGGAGCTTCGACACGCCGGCGGTCCGGGCGTGGAGCGGCGCCGGGACCTCGGCGACGACGCGCCGGTCCATCATCGCGCGCGCGGCGACCTCGGCGTTGATCTCGAAGCCGTTCGATGTGATCCCCAGGTCCCTTATAAAGGAGGTCCGGTATAGGCGCAGGACCGGCGTGTAAGCCGTCAGGCGCATGCCGAACAGGCCGCGGTACAGGGCGTTGATCATCAGGCTCGGTAGAGTCCGTATCCACGAGACGCCGGCCATGTCGCCGGGGCGCAGGTAGGGCGAGCCCGAGACGAGGTCGGCCTTGGCCGCGTTCCCGGCGGCGAGCATGTCTTTGAGCGCGGCGGGCGGGAAGGTGAGGTCGGCGTCGAGGGTGGCGATCCACTCCCCGCGCGCCTCGGACATCCCGGCGCGGATGGCGCCGCCCATGCCCCGGTTGGGGGAGAGCCTCACGAGACGGACGCCCGGGCGCGCCGCCGCGAGCGCTCCCGCCTTCGCGGCGGTGTCGTCGAGGGAGCCGTCGTCGACGATCACGACCTCGTAGGCGACGCCCAGCGCGTCGAGGGCGGGGAACAGGTCGGCGTCGTAGCGGGCGATGTTGCCGGCCTCGTTGTGGCAGGGAAGGACGACGGTGAGGACGGGGTTCAGCCCCCCTCCGACGGCGTGTGGAAGGGGCATTTCCTCGCCATATGGCTCGGTCAGAGGACTTCGCGGAAGTAGGCGATGGTCCGCTTCAGGCCTTCTTCCAGGGGGACCAGCGGCTCCCACTTGAGCTTCTTGCGCGCCAAGGTGATGTCGGGGCGGCGGACCTTGGGGTCGTCCACCGGCAGCTTCTTGAAGACGATCCTCGACTTGGACTTCGTCAGGCGCTTGATCGTCTCGGCGATCTCGAGCAAGGTCATCTCGACGGGATTGCCGATGTTGATCGGGCCCGTCTCCTTCGAGCGGACGAGGCGGTCGATGCCGTCGACGAGGTCGCTGACGTAGGTCAGGCTGCGGGTCTGAGAGCCGTCGCCGTACACGGTGATGGGCTTGCCCTTGAGCGCCTGGGTGATGAAGTTGGGGACGGCGCGGCCGTCCTCGGTGCGCATGCGCGGGCCGTAGGTGTTGAAGATGCGCACGATGTGCACGGGGATGCCGTGATAGCGGTGGTAGGCCATCGTCATCGCCTCGGCGTAGCGCTTGGCCTCGTCGTAGACGCCGCGCGGGCCGATCGGGTTGACGTTGCCCCAGTAGGTCTCGGGCTGGGGGTTCACCTCGGGGTCGCCGTACACCTCGGAGGTGGACGCGAGCGCGAAGGCCGCCTTCTTGTCCTTGGCCAGGCCGAGGGCCTTGTGCGTGCCCAGCGCGCCGACCTTGAGGGTCGGGATGGGCCAGCGCGCGTAGTCGATCGGTGAGGCGGGGCTGGCGAAGTGCATGACGAGGTCGAGCGGGCCGGGCACGTGCAGGTAGTTCGTCACGTCGAGCTTGATGAAGCTGAAGCGCGGGTTCTTGACCAGGTGCTCGATGTTCGTCATGCTGCCGGTGATGAGGTTGTCCACCGCGATGACCTTGGCGCCCTTTTTGAGGAAATTGTCGCAGAGGTGGCTGCCCAGGAAGCCCGCGCCTCCGGTGATGAGGACGCGCTTGATCACGGGCGGCCCACGCCGGCGTAGTCGAAGCCCAGGGCGCGCGCCTTGTCCGGATCGAAGAGGTTGCGCCCGTCGAGGAGGACGGCCGTGCGCATCAGCTTCTTCGCGCGGGCGAGGTCGAGGTCCTTGAAGCGCGGCCACTCGGTCACGATCGCCAGCGCGTCGCAGCCCTTGATCGCGTCGTACTCGTCCTTGGCGAAGTGCACGCCCTTGAACTCGGGGAGGGCCTTGGCCCGCTCCATCGCGACGGGGTCGAAGGCGCGGACCTTGACGCCGCGGGCGCGCAGGCCGGCCACGACCTCGAGCGAGGGCGCGTAGCGCATGTCGTCGGTGTTGGGCTTGAAGGCGAGGCCGAGGACGGCGACGGTCTTGCCCTCGAGGTTCCAGAGCTTCTCCTCGATCTTGCGCGACACCCAGGAGAGCTGAAGCGCGTTGATCTCCTGGACCGCCTTGAGGAGCTTGAAGTCGTAGCCCTTCTGCTTGCTGATCCAGTAGAAGGCCTCGAGGTCCTTGGGGAAGCAGAAGCCGCCGAAGCCGATGCCGGCGTTGAGGAACATCGGGCCGATGCGCCGGTCGAGGCCCATGCCCTGGGCGACCATCTTCACGTCGGCCCCGACCTTCTCGCACAGGGCGGACACGGCGTTGATGTAGGA
>JACPOW010000099.1:3540-104296 GCA_016191335.1 Elusimicrobiota bacterium
GATCTTGGTGGCGAGGAAGGAGTTCGAGGCGTGCTTGATGAGCTCCGCGCTCTTGAGGTCGGTGACAAGTATCGTTGCCTTTAATGGCGCATAGATCTCGCGCATCAAGGTCTCGGCGCGTTTGGAGGAAACGCCGAGGACGACCCGGTCGGGCTTCATGAAGTCCTTGACCGCCGATCCCTCGCTGAGGAATTCCGGATTCGAGACCACGTCGTAAGGTGTGCCCTTCTTGTTGAACCGCTGGATCGTCCTGGAGACCCAGTCGCCGGTCTCGACCGGGACCGTGGACTTGTCCACGATGACGGTGTAGCCGGTCATGTGCTTGGCGACGGTCTCGGCCACGGCCTCGACGGCGGACAGATCCGCGGAGCCGTCGGCGCGGGGCGGGGTGCCGACGGCGATGAAGACGACGGAGGCGCGGCGGCCTTTATAAAGGAGGCCTTCCTCGACGGAGGCCGCGAAGGTCAATTTCCCCGACTTCACGACGCGCTTGAACACCTCGTCGAGGCCGGGCTCGTGGATGGGGACCTTGCCCGCCTTCAGGCTCTTGAGCTTGCGGGGGTCGGAATCGACGCAGACCACGCGGTGGCCGATCTCGGCCAGGCAGGACCCGGTGACCAGTCCGACGTAACCGGCGCCCACGACGCAGACATCATGGCTCTTCATAGGGAAGGACGCATTCTTTCATAAATAGCGGGGATGGACAAGTCCCGCCCCATCCTCTATACTCTCGCCGTGAGCCTCGATAAAAAAATCAAGGAAAAAACAGCCCGGGTGGGCGTCATCGGGCTGGGCTACGTCGGCCTGCCGCTGGCCGTCGCCTTCGCCCGCCGCGGCTTCAAGGTCACCGGCATCGAGGTCCACGCCAAGCGCGCCGCCGCCCTGCGCAAGGGGCGCTCCTACATCGAGGACGTCCCGTCGAAGGAGCTCGCCGCCCTCGTCCGCTCCGGCGCGCTGACGATCGACGACACCGGGGCCGGCATCGCGAAGCTCGACGCGGTCCTGATCTGCGTGCAGACGCCCCTGCGCAAGACGAAGGAGCCCGACATCTCCAACATCGTCTCGGCCTGCGGGACCGTGGCCAAGCGCCTCAAGCGCGGCACCCTCATCGTCCTCGAGAGCACCACCTACCCCGGCACGACCCAGGAGGCCGTGCTGCCCGAGCTGGAGAAGTCCGGCCTGAAGGCCGGCAAGGATTTCTGGCTCGCCTTCTCTCCCGAGCGGGTGGACCCGGGCAACGAGAAGTGGCACATCGAGAACACCCCGAAGGTCGTCGGCGGCATCGACGACCGCTCGACGGGCCTCGCCGTGGACCTGTACTCGTCGGTGATCTCGAAGGTCGTGCCCGTGTCGAGCGCCACCGCGGCCGAGCTCGTCAAGCTGCTCGAGAACACTTTCCGCTCGGTCAACATCGCGCTGGTCAACGAGCTCGCGCAGATCTGCGACCGCCTGGGCCTGAGCGTCTGGGAGGTCGTCGCCGCGGCGGCGACGAAGCCCTTCGGCTTCATGCCCTTCTGGCCCGGCCCCGGCATCGGCGGCCACTGCATCCCCAAGGACCCTCAGCTGCTGGCCTGGAAGATGAAATCGCTGAACTTCGAGCCGCGCTTCATCGAGCTCGCGTCCACGGTCAACGGCCAGATGCCGCGCTACGCCGTCCGCCGCGTGGCCCGTCTGCTCAACGAGGACGCGAAGTCGGTCAAGCGCGCGAACATACTCGTGCTCGGAGTCGCCTACAAGCCCGGCGTCGGCGATTTCCGCGATTCGCCCTCGCTCGACATCATGCATCTGCTGGCCGAGGACGGGGCCAAGATCTCCTATCACGACCCGTTCGTGCCTCGCGTCTCGGTGGGCGGCCGCTCCTGGTCGAGCCGCCGCCTGACGGACGCCGCGGTCCGCGAGGCCGACTGCGTGCTGATCCTGACCGCTCATCCCGGGCTCGATTACCCGCGAGTCGTGCGCCTCGCCCGCCGCGTCTTCGACGCGCGCAACGCCCTGGCGGGCCTCAAGGGAAGGATCGAGAGGCTCTGATGGCCGAGACCACGCCGACGCCCGCGCCCGGACCCGGCGCGAACCTCGAGAAGCAGACGCTCGAGGCGCTCAAGGCGATCGGCAAGGCGCTCGGCCAGATGGCGCTGTACAAGGTCGGCCATCCCGCCGTGATCGCGACCATCGCGACCGCGCACGAGAACCTGACGGCCGCGCTCGCCTTGTCGTCGAGCGGAGAGCTCGCGGTCGGCATCGACCAGGACAAGCTGATCCTCAACGCCCGGGTCGTCGGCAGCCTGTCCCAGCTCCCGGCCGCGCTCGCCAACCTCTTCAAGCGCTTCAAGCTGACGAGCCTGTCCTTCAAGACGGGCCTGAGCGCCGACGAGCTCGTCGCGTTCTGCGAGTTGGCCGCCATGCGCCCGGACTCCCCGGCCGCGGCCGACCCGAAGGGGTGGCTCGCGGGCCGCTCCGTGTTCAACATCGTGTTCAACGCGGCCGTCTACCTCAAGGCCGGCGACAAGGCCGCGGGCCCCGGCGCCGGCGCGGGCGCGGGGGGGGGCGGCCCGGCCGGAGCGGGCGAGGGTCCCGGGGCGGGCGAGGGCGCGGGGGCCGGCGACGGCGGCGCGGCCGCGGCGCAGGCCGCGATCCAGGGGATCAGCGACGCGATCGCGACGGGCTCGCTCGAGCGCACGATGATGGCCCTCGTCGAGAAGGCCGTGCCCGACCCGGTCCTGCGCAAGAAGGTCATCGAGCAGGTCATGAAGCTGCTCGAGGTTGACATCGCCAAGCGCGTCGAGGAGGTCACCGTCCCGCTCAAGCGCGAGAAGAAGACCCTCGAGAACGAGGCCAAGCGCACCGACAGCGTCCTGGGCAGCATGGTCGAGGGCGTCGTCGTCGTCGACGACCAGGGCAAGATCCTGATGATGAACCCGGCCGCCGAGCAGATCTACGGCCAGACCCTGGCGCAGAGCGCGGGCAAGCCGCTCTCCGACAAGCCGAGCGAGCAGTTCATCGTGACGATGGCCAACGAGCTCACGACCCCGGCCGACCGCGACATCGCCGCGGACGTCAAGCTCCAGGGCGCCGCCGACACGCAACGGACCTTGCGCGCGTCCAGCGCCGTCGTCAAGACCGAGGAAGGCAAGGTCGTCGGCATGGTCTCCGCTTTGCCCGACGCGACCAAGCACAAGGAGCTGCAGCGGATGCAGCGCGACTTCGTCGCCCACGTCACCCACGAGCTGCGCGCGCCGCTGTCGTCGATCCGCGCCGCCCTCGAGATCCTTCAGGGGCAGTTCGCCAGCAAGATCGAGGAGGACGAGACGCGGATGCTCAACACCGCGCTCAAGAACTCCGACCGCCTGGCCGAGATGATCAACAGCATCCTCGATTTCTCCAAGATCGAGTCCGGCCAGATGGAGGTGTTCACGAAGCCGACGGAGGCCGCGAAGATCGCACAGGACGCGGTCGACAGCCTCCAGCCGTGGGCCCAGAAGAAGCGCATCTCCCTGTCCTTGTCCGCCCCGGAGGGCCTGCCGCTCGTGCAATCCGACGCGTCGCGCACGGTCCAGGTCATCGTCAACCTGCTCTCCAACGCGATCAAGTTCACGCCCGCCGGCGGCAGCATCAAGGTCACGGTCGCCAAGCGCGCCGAGGGCAACCAGGGCTTCGTCGAGTACTCGGTCAAGGACACCGGCCCCGGCATCCCCAAGTCCGAGCAGGCGAAGGTCTTCGAGAAGTTCGTCCAGATCGCCGCCGGCGAGACGCACGTCGGCGGCACGGGCCTGGGGTTGTCCATCGCCAAGGCGCTCGTCCATCTGCAGAAGGGCAAGATGTGGATCGAGAGCGAGGCCGGACAGGGCGCCGACTTCAAGTTCACCTTGCCCGTGCACGTCGCGGAGTCGGTCGAGGCGTCCTACGTGCGCACGAAGGCTCCTCCGCCCAAGCCCGCGCCCTGGTGGAAGAAGCTGCTCGGCCTCAAGTGAAGTCCCCGGCCCGCGCGAAGGCGTAGCCCGCCGCGTCCGCCGCCCCCGCCGCCCGCAGCGCCGCCGCGCATTCCTCGAGGGTCGTGCCGCTCGCGGCGACGTCGTCGATGAGGAGCACGCGCTTGCCCGCGGCGAGTCCCGCTCCTCCCGGCCCCGGAGCGTAGGCGCCGGCCAGCTCGGCGCGCCGCTCGACGCGCCGCAGCCGCCACGACGGCGCGGCCGCCCGGGCGCGCACGAGCGGGGCGATCAGCGGGAGCCCCGTCGCGGCGGCGACCTCTCGCGCGAGCAGCTCGGCCTGGTTGTAGCCCCGCTCCCTCTCTCGCGCCGGATGGACGGGGACGGCGGCGAGCGCGTCGAAGCCCGACAGCTCGGGATGCAGAGTCATCGCGGCGGCCATGAGCCTCCCGGCGGCCTTCGCGGCCGGCCGGGAGCCCCGGAACTTGAAGGCGTGCACGAGCGAGGCGGCCGGCCCGCGGTGCGCCGCCGCGGCGCGGATCAGCCGGCAGTCGAAGCGGCGCCCCGCGCAGTCCGCGCAGAAGGGGGAGGGCCCGCGCCGCCGTCCCGCGCACCGGACGCAGGCCGGCTCCGGCGGAGGCGGCAGCGCGGCGACGCAGGTCCGGCACAGCGGGCCGTCCGCGCGGCCCAGGTCCTCGCGGCAATGCGCGCAGGCCCGGGGAAGGAGGATGTCGAGCGCGAGCTCCAGATAGGTTCCCATCCTTTCATACGATCGAGCCCCCCGAAAAGTTCCATGCCCCGGGGGGATTGACCTCCGGTATTCGCGGGGTTACACTGCGTCCAGGACCGGGAGAACATGACCATGAAACGATTCGCGTTGGCGGCGGCGATGCTCGCGGCGGCGGCCGGGACGGCGGGGGCCTGCCTTCCGGGCTGGGATTGCTGCAAATGGGACGATCCGAAGCATCAGACGCCGAAATACGTCGTCGGTCGCATCATCTACGCCTTCCCCTCCACGCCCGCGGGACTGAAGCAGGCTCTTCCCGCCATCAACGCGATCTACCCGGGCACCGAGATCCTGCCCGGCAAGGGCGACAAGGTCCACATCCCCTGCGTCGGCGTCGTCGACCTCGTCGTCGCGGCCGGCGAGGGAGGGAAAGGCTGGTGGTGGGGCGCCGACGACAAGAGCAACGAGTGCAATAAGTGCACGCCCAACCGCTGCGAGCAGGTGTCCAAGTCGACGAAGTGCGGCGGCAACGAAGGGCCCGGCGCCGGCGCGGCGGCCGGGACGGGTGCCGGTGTCGGCCAGGCGGGCTCGGGCTACGGCGGTTCCGCGGCGAACTGCGCCGGCGTCAAGGTCCCCAACGGCCTGTCCGTCGTTCAGGAGGTCGCGCGCGACAATCCCGACGAATGGAGCGGGAAGCTGAACCCTCGCGAAGCGGAGTGCCGGGCCGATTCCCGCTATCTCGACCTGGTGGTCGACGCCCTGCGCCAGGAGGACCGGCGCTGGGGCTACAACTGCAAGCGCGGCGACTGCAGCAACCCCTCGCATGACGTCGTCGCCTACTATTTCGGCCAGGGCCAGCCTTACGAGGGGGCCCCGCAGGTGATGCTCGTCGACATGATCCAGAACACCTGCGCGCCGGACGCCAGGCCCAATTGGCTCGTCCTGGAGCCCAACTTCGGCAACGGGTCGGGCGCGGGCTGGACGAGCAAGGGGCGCTTCCCCAGCGGGCCGAAGCAGAACGTCGTCATGAATTGCCCTTCGAAAGGAGGCGCCGAGCCGACGACGTCGGTGGCTCCTCTCGGCGGCTCCGGCGGCTCTTCGGCGCCTTCCTCCGGCTCGAGCGCGCGGCCTTCGGCGAAGAACGACGAGCCTCACGGCGTCATCGGCGATCGCGGCGGCAAAGCCCCTCCCGTCGAGGGGCCGGGCGCGGCCCTGGAGGCCCCTCCCGCCCCGCCCGCTCCCGCCCAGGAAGAGGAAGAGCAGCCGCAGGAATAGTAAAGTCAGGGGATGAACCGGCGCTGGGTCCTTCCCCTCGGCATCGCCCTGGCCTTCGGCTGGCACCTGGTCCTGCGCCGGCACGGCGTCGCCCTGCCGCTGCTGTCCGACGAGGGCGAGTACGCCTACGCGGCGCGCGTCTGGTCGGAGGGCGGCCTTCCCTACCGCGACGTCTTCAACCAGAAGCCGCCGATGACCATCGCGGTGTACCGCCTGTGCGCCGCCATGTCGCCGTCGCCGGCCGCGCCGCGATACGCGGCGATGATCGCGGCGCTCCTGACCGGCCTCGCGCTGCTGCTGCTCGCGCCGAAGCGGTGGAGCCCGGTCTCGCGCCTGGCGGCCCCGCTCGCCTATCTCGTGCTCAGCACGACGCCGGTCGGAGACTTCGGCTTTGCCGCCAACACCGAGGTGTTCGCGGCGGCGTTCACCGCCTGGGCCGTGTGGGCGGCGGGCCGCGGCGACCGCCGCTTCGCCGCCCTGAGCGGCCTGCTCGCCGGCGCGGCGCTGATGACGAAGCAGACCGCGCTGTGGCCGGTCCTGGCCGCGGGCGTCCTCGCCGCGTGGCGCGGGGGACGGAGATGGGATCCCGGCGCGGCCTTGGCGTTCGGCGCCGCGGCCGCCGCGATCCCCCTGTCCTGGCTCGGCTACTTCTGGGCGCGGGGAGGCCTGGCCTTCTTCTGGGACTGCGTCGTCGCGGGGAACATGCGCTACGCCGCGCAGGCCGACTGGTCCGCGGCGCTGGAGCAGGCGCGCTTCCTCGCCGTCGACCTCGCGCCGGCCTTCCTGAAGGGGAGCTGGCCCGCGTGGGCGCTGGCCGCGTGGGGCCTGCGGGGGCTCGAGGCGAGGTGGGAGAACCGCGGCGAGCTGACCGCGGTGCTGTGGCTGGCCGGCGGCCTGCTCGCCGCCGCGACGGGCCTGCTCCTGTTCCCGCATTACTTCCTGCAGGCCGCGCCCCCGCTGTGCCTGGCGGCGGCCTTCGGCGTCGAGCGGCTCGGCTCCGGGAGGAAACGCTGGGCCGCGCTCGCCGTCCTGGCCCTCCTGCCCGCCGCGGCGCAGGCGGATTTCTACTTCGGCAGGAGCCGCGAGGCCGTCGCCAAGGACCTTCTGTACCCGAGCCCCCTGCTCGAGACCGAGGCCCTCGGCGCCTGGCTGCGCGAGCGCACCGCTCCTTCCGACACGATCTGGGTGTTCGGCTCCGAGCCCGCGCTGTACGTCTACGCCGGACGGCGCGCCGCGACGCGGCACGACTTCGTCTATCCGCTGACGATGTTCCCCAAGAGCCCGGAGCCGCTCGAGGCCGAGCTCGCCGCGCTGCGGGCGGCGAAGCCCGCCTATGTCGTCTACGTCGATCAGCCGATCTCGACCTTGATCGGCTCCCGCCTGGGGCTGGCGTTCCGCGACGCGGTGCGCGAGTGGCTCGCGGCCGACTACCGCCTCGAGGGCTATGTCCCCGTCGCGCGCGACCCGGAGCCGTTCTCGTTCGTCGGCGCCGCCTCCCCGGATTGGGCCGCCCAGAACCGGCTGTACGTGTTCAGGCGGCGCTACCGCCGTAAAGGCCGCGGAGGACGCGGCCCGCGGCGTAAGCGAGCCCCGCCGCGGCGCCGCCCACGGCCAAAGTCTCGAGCCCGGAGCGCAGCGCCGGCGCGCGCAGCACCAGCCCCTTCAACACCCCGATCCCGAGGAACGCGAGGGCCGTGATCCCGGCGCTGGCGGCGAGCTCGGCGCTCTTGGGGAAGCCGGAGAGCAGGAACGGCAGCAGCGGCATCAGGCCCGCGGCCGCGAAGGCCCCGAACGTCGCCAGGCCGGCGCGCAGCGGAAGGCGCTCCTCGATCTGGAGCCCGCGCTCCTCCGTCAGCATCGTGTCGACCCACAGCGCCTCGTCGCGGGTGATCACGGAGACGACCTTCTCGAGCACGCTCCCGGCGAAGCCCTTCTTCCGGAAGATCTGGCGGATCTCCTCGCGCTCTCCCCTGGGTATCCGCGCGATGTGGGATTCCTCCTCGCGCCGGGCCTTGAGCAGCTCCTCGCGGCGGCTCTTCACGCTGAGGTAGTTGCTGGCGGCCATGCTGAACCCGTCGGCGAGGAGGTTGGCGCAGCCGAGCACGACGATCGCCGCGTCAGGCAGGCCGCCGCCCGCGGCTCCCGCGACGACGGCGAAGGTGGTCACGCAGCCGTCGATGCCGCCGAGCACCGCGTCGCCGAGGTGGCTGTGCCGGCGCCGTTCGCCGAGCCGGCGGCGGATCGCCGCGGGCCGGTGCAGCTCCTCAAGGTCGCGCGACGCCGCGGGCTCGTTCATGGTTCGCCTCGGGTAAAGCTGACCATGGAACGGCCCGCGTCGCACAGTGCGCGGCTGTAACGGTCCTGTGCCGCCCTAGAAGGCGGACCGCCACCATTCGTAGTGGTTCTTCTCGAGCTCCTTGGGGGAAGGCATCGGGAAGAAAACGAGCTCATCGGGGCCGCCGAACCAGAAGCCGTGGCGGATCAGGCTCCACGAAGCCGCGGTGAGCGTCGAGTTGAGGCTGATCGTCTTCGTCTTCTTGTCCGGGCTCTCCTTGAGCTCGAGGAGGTAGTCGTGCAGCCGGTTCGGATAGGTGTCCGGGATCGGGCAGGTCAGCATGTCGCGGTTCTGGTTCTGGTGCAGGAACAGCTCCACGTTGAACTCGTACTGGGTGAACAGGATCTTCGGCGCGCCCTTCGACCGGGTCCCCGTGGTGATGTACTTGGCGAACGCGCGCTGGTCGAGCGTGGAGGCGACCATGTTGCTGAGCGGGCAGATCTCCTGGTACACCCGCACGAGGCCGGGCTCGTTGACGGCGGTGTAGGGCTTGGCCTTCAGCTCGAGGGACTTGCCGTCGGTCGTGACGAGGTACAGGCTCTTCAGCGCCTTCAGGTCGATGTGCTCGAGCACGGCGTAGGACGAGATGAACTTCGTCTTCTTCGGCGAGCCGTCCGGATGCGGGACGGTCTCCTTGAGGTAGTGGTCGATCTCGAAATATTTGTCGCGGAAGCCGGGGTCGAGCTCGGCGAAGATCACCTTCCCTTCGTAGTGCTTCGAGCTCCCGATCGTGTAGTGCTCCGCGAACTTCTCCGGCGGGAGCTGGGACGCGACGAGCGCGTTGACGGGATGGACGATGACGTACAGGTGCTTGGCGAATGTGGGCATGGTGGTTCCTCCACCCTTCGTCAAGCAACAAAACGGCCTGGGGGCCTCAGTACAGCAGGTACTTGGCGCGCCCGGCGTCGAAGGCCCGCCAGCTCGCCTCGTAGGCCGCGAGGATCGCGCGGGGGGATTCGGAGGACTCGAGCACGGCGCGGTAGATGTTCCTCGGCGCCTTCATCGCCTTGAGGTCGAGCCCGGCCCAAGCCACCGCGACGACGCGCGCCCGGCGCAGGGCGCCGACGGCGTGGACGAAGATGTCGAGGCTGCGCACCTTCTTGCGGTCCGTGACGTCCACGCGCACGCCGCGGCAGGGCTTGCCCGCGTAGATGTCCTGCGTCGGGGTCCTGTCCTCGACCGTGAAGCGGGCGCCTTCCAGCCCCGCCGCGTCGAGGGCGCGGACCATGGCCGCGGCGTCCAGGCCCGGGGCGCCGAACCAGAGGAACGGGGAGCCGGTGCCGCGGCCGACGGAGTAGGGGCTCGACTCGAAGCCGACGAAGCCCGGGTACAGCAGGGCCGCGTCGAGGCCGCGGATGTTGGGGGAGGGGTCGATCCACGGATAGGCGGTCTCGTCGTAGAGCGTCTCCCGCGTCCAGCCCTGCAGGGGCACGACGGTGAGCCGGAGCTTGAGGCCTTTGACGTCGGCGTGGAGGCGGGCCATCTCGCCGGGCGTCATGCCGTGGCGGACCGGGACCGGGAAGTAGCCGGTGAAGTCGAAAGGCGGCTCGAGCACCGGCCCTTCGAGGACCGCGCCGCCGAGCGGGTTGGGCCGGTCGAGGACGACGAACTCGAGGCCGCGCTTCGCCGCCTCCTCCATGCACAGCGCCATGGTGCTGAGGTAGGTGTAGGCGCGCGTGCCGACGTCCTGGATGTCGAAGACGAGGACGTCGATGCCTTTGAGCATCTCCGCCGTCGGCCGCCGCGTCGCGCCGTACAGGCTGTACACCGGGAGTCCGGTGGCCGGGTCCTTCATGTCGCCGACGGGGTCGCCGTCGCGGCGGTCGCCCCGGAAGCCGTGCTCGGGGCTGAAGATGGCGACGAGCCGGAGCTTCTTCGACGCGAAAAGCAGGTCCACCGTGCTGCGCCCCGCGTAGTCGGCGCCCGTGTGGTTGGTGATGACTCCGACCCGCTTGCCCCTCAGGAGTTCGAAGTCCCCGCGTTCCAGGACGTCGATGCCGGCGAGCAAAGCAGCGGAAGCGGGAGCCGCCGCCAGGCACAGGATCAGCGCGAGCAAGGACCTCATCGGACGGACCCTACCATAGACGAAGGCTTTTGGCCAGCGCCCCGCCACCGAACCTCAATATGGGCTGTACATCCCGTCCATGGGACGCGCCGGGGCGGAAGCATACAATCCGGCCATGAGCATCGACACGGTCCAAGGGCGGCTCATGGTGAGCGTCGACGAGTTCGCCGCCCGGCTGGCCGCCGGGCGGCCGCTGTTCGTCGCCGGCGACGAGGAGCTGCTGCGGCGACTGCCGAGAGGCGACTGGGTGGGCGGCACCAGCTCCTACTTCATCGGGGAGGAGGGCGGCCTCCATTCGCGCGACCGGCTGAGCTCGGCGGCCGCGCCCGCGTTCGCCACCGGCTGGAGGATCAAGGTCTACGACGCCGCCTCCATCGCGGACGTCTATACGGACGCCCCCGAGAACGGCTACAGCCTCATCGTCATCCCGGCGGGGAGCAACACCTTGCGGGCGTTCGCGCTCAACGGCCCGCGCTACGACAACTTCGCCGCCAGGCCCCTGGCGGGCTGGGTCTCCGGGGTGGACCTCGCCGACGTGGGGAAGGCCTCGCCCCGCGTCTTCGACGGACGCACAGGCGCCGCCTACGACGACGCCGCGGTCGTGCTCCACGTGTCGCTGCCCCGGTCGAAGACCGCCGAGGTGGGCCTCATCAACATCTTCGAGCCCGGGGACGGCGACGTCCTGACCTTCGCGGCCGACGGCTTCGCCGCCAAGGACGTGTTCGTCGACGGGAAGACCGTCCCGTTCGTCGGCTACATCAAGGACCGCCGGCTCGACATCCGCCTTCCGCTGGTCGCCGACTACAACGGCGCGATGGTGAACACCTCGTTCCAGGGCGTCGACGAGGAGTCCGGCACGGTCCGCTTCTACGGGCCGGTCTTCCGCGGCGTGCGTTATCGCCACGCCCGCCCGGTCGGGGACTACAACACGGCGTTCTCGTCCCAGCTCCCGAAGGAGCTCTCCGCCGGCGTCGACTACTCGTGCAACTGCATCCTGAACTACCTCTACGCGGGGCTCGAGGGCCGCCCCACGCCGGGGTTCACGGGGCCCACGACCTTCGGAGAGATAGCCTACCAGCTGCTCAATCAGACGCTCGTCTACATCAAGATCGAGGACGCGAACCTGTCGGAGCGCCTGCGCGGCGAGACCGCCCTGCGCAAGCGGTTCCACGCCCTCGAGGCGGTCACCCAGGGGCTCGAGTCCTTCAACTCGATGGTGTCCCACGACCTGCGCGCCCCGCTGCGGCACATGAGGGAGTTCTCCCTGCTGCTGCAGGACTCGCCCGCCGCCTCCGCCGACGCGCGGGCCCGGGACTACGCGCAGCGCATCGTCTCCGCGGCCGACCGGATGACGAGCCTGCTGGACGGCCTCGCGAGCTTCGCGCACGCCGGCCAGGCGGAGCTGCGCCGCGAGCCGGTCGACCTGGTCGGGCTCGTCGCGGAGGTGCGCGAGGAGCTGAGCGGCGACTGCGGGCAGCGGAAGATCGTCTGGGACGTGCGCCCGCTGCCGGTCGTCCGCGGCGACCGCGCCCTGCTCAAGCAGGTGTTCGTCAACCTCCTCTCCAACGCGGTCAAGTACACCCGCGGGCGTCTCGACACCCGCATCCGCGTCCGCGCCCGGCGCGGAGAGAAGGGGACCGTCGTCTCCGTGCACGACAACGGGATCGGCTTCGACCCGCAGACGGCCGGGCGCCTGTTCGAGCCGTTCCAGAGGCTCGAGTCGGCCCGGTCGTTCCCGGGCAGCGGCATCGGCCTGGCCATCGTGGCGAGGATCGCCGCGCGGCATGGCGGGAGGGCGTGGGCCGAGGCGAAGCCGGGGCGCTGGGCGAGCTTCTTCGTCTCGATCCCGGACCGCTGAGCCGCCCTCGGCGCTACGCCGTCAGGGGATCGGCGGGAACAGGAGCTCCTTCATCAGCGGGGAGGACTTCCCCGCGTTCGACAGGTCGACGGCCTTCCGATAGGAGTTCCGCGCGCCCGACGCGGTGAGATCCCCGCGGCCGATCGCGACGGCCAGGTTGAGGGCGAGGAAGTTGAGCGACTCGTCGTTCGACCGCGCCGAGATCTCCGTCCAGTCCGGCGAGACGCTGACCCGGTCGTCGAACGCCGCGAGCTCCCCGCGCGCGTCCGGCGGCACCCGGTAGGCCGCGGTCTGCTCGAGCACTCCGCCGGCCGTCGCGAACGGTCCTGTCCGTCCCCGGACGATGATCTTCTTCCATCGGCCCTTGTCCTTCCAGCCCAGGCCGTCCGCGGCGAGCGCGTCCGGGGGGCCGTATTTCTCGAGCATCGCGGCCGCGGCGAGCCGCGAGGGCGCGGGCCAGCCCGCGATGATCTCCTCGGCCAGGCCCGCGCGCCGCGAGGCGTCGAATGCGGTGGTCGCGCGGCAGCCCGCGGCGAACCCCGCCAGCCCGGCGCTCAACGCGACGAACAGGACGAAACCCGGCTTCATGGCGTCCTCCGTGCTCGTCCCGATGGTAGCACCCGGGCCCGCCGCGGGCTATCGACGAAATGTAAGGATTTTGCGGCGGCCGGGGCGTAAGCCGGTCCGGGGCTCGAATGGTATCATGAGGACATGCTCCGGACCTGGTTTCGACGCGCGCTCCTGGCCGCGGCGGCGGCCGTGCTCGCCGCCGGCGCCGTCGTCGGCGGCATGGTCCTGTCCGGCTGGTGGCGCTACCATCAGCTCGAGGGCTCCATCGTCGAGAAGATGGACGCCTACTACCTCAACCTGACGGTACCGGGCCGCGAGGAGTACCTGCTCGCCGAGGACGAGGCCTTCGAGGTCCCCTACATGGCCTCGACCTTGTCCGTCGCCGCCGCGCCGACGCGCATCCTCGACGCGAAGGACCGCCTCATCGCCGAGTTCTCCGTGGAGAAGGGCCAGTACGTCCGCTCCCCCGACGACCTGCCCGCCTTCCTGAAGAAGGCGCTCGTGGCCAGCGAGGACGCCCATTTCTACGAGCACGCCGGCGTGGACTGGAAGGCGACCGCGCGCGCGGTCTTCGTCACGCTGACCGGGGTGCGGCGCAGCCAGGGCGGCTCGACCTTGACCCAGCAGCTGGCCAAGCAGATGTTCACGACGCGCAAGCGCACCCCGGGCCGCAAGATCTTCGAGTACTTCTGCGTGCGCAAGCTCGAGCAGAAGTTCACGAAGGACCAGATCCTCATGATGTACCTGAACTTCGCCTACTTCGGCCACGGGGCCTTCGGCGTCGAGTCCGCCTCGCGCTACTACTTCGGCAAGCCGGCCTCCGCCCTCGACGTGGGAGAGTCGGCGATGATGGTCGGCATCATCCCCAGCCCGAACAAGTACTCCCCGCTCGATTCCCCGGAGCTCGCCCGCCCACGCCAGCGCACCGTCCTCAAACGCATGGCCCGCAACGGCTTCATCCCGGAGTCCTCCGTCGAGCGCATCGAAGGCGAGTTCTGGGAACGCTTCCAGCATCGCGCGAACATACCCGAGGTCTCCTTCTGGCGCACGCGCGTCAACGAGGCGCCCTACGTCGTCGAGTTCGTCAGGCGCCAGATGCTGCGCGCCTACACGAAGGAGCGTCTCCTGCGCGGCGGCCTGACCATCCGCACCACCTTCGACCTCGACGCGCAGAAGGCCGCCCAGCGCGCCCTGCGCGAGCGCCTGGCCAAGGAGAACGACCCGTCCGCCAAGCCCGACGAGGACGGCGAGCCCGCCGGCAAGGAGGCTCCCGTCGAGGGCGCCCTCGCCGCGCTCGACCCGAAGGACGGGGCCCTGATCGCCTTGGTCGGCGGCACCGGCTTCAGCTTCCAGAACCAGCTCGACCGCGCCACCGACGGGCGCCGCCTGATGGGCTCCTCGGTGAAGCCCTTCGTGTGGGCCGAGGCGTACGAGAGCGGGAGGTTCAAGCCCGAGGACAAGATGCTCGACGCGCCGATCACCTTCAAGATCGGCAACGGCCGCAAATGGTCGCCGCACAACTACGGCAACAAGTATTACGGCGAGGTGCGCCTCGACTTCGCCCTGTGGAAATCCCTCAACTCGGTCGCGATCAAGCTGTTGAAAGAGGTCGACATCGACAAGGTCCTCGAGCTCCTGTCCGTCGCCTCCGGCGTCCCCGTCGAGCGCCTGCCGCGCAACCTCTCTTTGGCCCTGGGCACCGCGGACATCTCGCCCGTGCAGATGGCCGCCGCCTACGCCGCCTTCGCCAACGGCGGCCGCGCCGTCCGCCCCTGGTGGCTGCGCGGCATCGCCGACCGGGAGGGCAAGGTCCTCAGCGAGGGCGAGGCCCCGAAGACCGAGGGCGCCGTCGTCTTCTCCTCGACGACGGCCCGCGCGATGATCGACACGATGCGCGGCGTCCTGGGCCCCGAGGGCACCGCCTACGCCTCCGCCCGCCGCATCGGCTTCAACGTCCCCGCCGCCGGAAAAACAGGCACGACCAACGACTACCGCGACGCCTGGTTCGCCGGCGTCACCCCCGACCTCTCCGCCGCCGTCTGGATCGGCCACGACGACATGCGCGTCGCCATGTCCCCCGGCAAGGCCGGCGGCTCCATCGCCGCCCCAGCCTGGATGTCCTTCGTCAAGGAGATCTACATGTCCAAACCCACCCGCGATTTTTGAGGGTCAGGCACGCAAATTCGCTTTTGGGGGTCAGGCACGCAAATTCGTCGAATTCTCGAAGCTAAGGCTTCGGCGCGGGCTCGCGGCTGAGCGCGAGGGAAGGGGCCCCGTCGGGGCCGTAGCGAAGCGTGAGGCGCGCGATGGTGCCGTCCTCGATGCGAACGAAGCGCTCCCGCGGCTGACGGGCGTCCGGAAGGAGCGTCCACTCCCCGATCGGGGGAAGGAACCAATGCTCGAGGCGCACGGGCTGGTTGCCCGCGGGGACCTTCAGCCGGACACGCTTTTCCTGCGAGCGCGGGCCGACGGCGGTCTTGCCCTCTTCCTTTCCGTCGATGAATATCTTCGTGAAGGACACGCCCTCGTCGTCGGCGTTCGGCACCGCCTCGATGACGACGGCCTCGAAATTGGGGTCCTTGACCTCGACGACGGCGACGGGCGGGGGCGGTGGGAGGGGCGCCGGGAACTCGGCCTGACGCGGCCCGACGCAGGCGGCGAAGAGCACGGCGGCCAGGAGCGAGAGCCGCTTCATTTCGCGCGGACGCGGAACGAGTATTTGTCGCGCACGTTGTTCTGCGCCGCGTCGGCGGGCTTCAGGCGCACGGCGTAGGTGCCCCGGTCGAGCTCACGCTCGAGGGCCACGGGGTCGCCCGGCTTCGGAGCGGCGGCCGTCCCGAGCTCCTTGTATTCCTGGTCGAACAAGGTCAGCGCGGGGGCGGCGTTGATCACGCCGGTCAGCTCGAGCACCACGACGCCCTTCTGATAGAGGTTGAACTCATACCAGTCCTCGTCGCCCTTCGGCGCGAAGTAGCCGTCGACGGAGTCGCCGACCTTGAGCGACTGGACCGTCCCGCTCGAGTTGTTCGGCTCCCATTCGAGACCCGGCTGAAAGGGAATCAGCTTGCGCCCGAGGGAGTAGGACTGGCGGCTGTCGGCCTTCTTGCCGCTCTTCTCCGAGACGACCAGGTGATAGTCGCCCCCGGTCAGGCCCCAGCCGGTCATGATCTCGGGCTGCTCCTTGCCCATGTTGTCGACGAAAGAGAGCTCGTTGCCGAGCGCGTCGCGCAGCGACAGAGCCAGGTCCATGCCTGCGAGGCCGGAGAGCTCCGCGCGCAGGAGCTGCTTGGTCCCGCTGTCGACGGTGACCTTGTACCAGTCCTGGTCGCCGGCCGGCGCGATCGTGCCCGAGATCGAGTCGAGCGAGAGCGGCGTCGCGTCGGCGCGCTGGTCGTTCGGCTCGAACTCCGTGGCGCCCTGATACGGCAGCAGCTCGGTGAGCAGGTCGTAAGGCACGTCGGGGTTGCCCGCGTTCTTGTACTTCGAGCGCAGGCGCAGCTGGAACTTGCCGGGGCCGCGCACGCCGAAGTTGCGCAGGCTCTCGCCCTCGCCGATGCCGCCCGCGTCCAGCTCCTTGAGCTTGTAGCCGTTCGTGTCGTAGACCTCGAGGATGGAGTCGACCTTCGGGACCTCGCTCACGTCGATGTTGAGCAGGAACAGGCCGGTCTTGGCCACCTCGATCGAGTACCAGTCCTCTTCGGCCGCCTCGGGCTCCTCGGACAGGAGTTGCTTCGCGGGCCAGTAATGGCCCTTCGCCAGGCCGCCCGCCTCGACGGTCTGCGCCGTCAGCGCGGTGTCGTTCGGCTCGCGCTCGCGCCCGGCCGCGGCATCGAGCTTCGTCTGAAGCTCGTAGACCTGCGCCGGATTGTTGGCCTTCTCGTTCTTGTTGGAGACGACGAGGTATTGGACGCCCGGCGTCAAGCCGAGATCGAGCAACTGCTCGTCGCCGCCGACCGTGGTCTCGTCGACGCGCTTGAGCTCGCGCCGGTCCTTGTCGAAGAAGGAGAGGACGAAATCGACGTCCTTGATCCCGCCGATCTTGACCGAGAGCGTTCCGGCCGCCTCGGCGTTGATCCGGTACCAGTCCTGATCCTTCGGATTGCCGATCGTCCCCGTCGCCTTCCCGCCCGCCTTGAGCGCGCTCGCCTGCTGATACGAGTCGTTCGGCTCCGCTTCTTTCGACGGCCCGCAAGCGCAAAGCCCGGCCATGAGTGTCAGGCCTAACAATTCGAAGAATTCTCGGTGGCGAGGGAACTTTTTCACGGGGTCAATCGTATGATTAGTATGGGAAGACGACCAAGAATACATTATCCCGGCGCCATCTATCATGCGATGGCCAGGGGCGTGGACGGGATGGGTATATTCCTCGATGATGGGGACTACCGCAAGTTCCTGGGGAACCTGAATCGATTAGCCGGGGAGATGGGCATGACTATTTATGCCTATTGCCTCATGCCGAACCACTTCCATTTGGCGATCAAGGTGTCCACTTTCCCCTTGGGTTCGTTCATGCATAGGATACTCACCGGCCACGCATTAACTTTCAACCAGCGCTACGCCCGAGAGGGGCACCTTTTCCAAGCCCGCCATAGGGCGAAACTGTGTCTCAGCGACCGTTATCTGTTGGCGCTGATTCACTATATACAGATGAATCCGGTCCGAGCGAAGCTCGTCACTAAGCCTGAGGATTGGCCTTGGTCGAGCCGCACGCCCATGCAACTGCCCGATTTGGACTCGGGCAGCTTCGATCCGTGGCCGACGGAGGAGGCGGGCCCGGCCTTGATACGACCGGAGCCGCGGGAGGAATCGACGCTCGAGGAGATTACCGGGAAAATAGCTTCGATGACGGGAATCGGACTCGGTTCGATGCGTTCGAAGTCTAAGTCCCCTCTAATCGTCAATGCCCGTAGATGTCTGGCCCGGGAGGGAGTCCGGAGAGGTCACCGAATTTCATCAATCGCGGCTTGGCTCAATCTCCCGCTGCCCTCCGTCTCATTCTATCTGCGGGAGAATTCGACGAATTGTTAGGCCTGACACTACTATAACAGCGCTGACCAGGCCTTATCCAGCCTGCCTTTGGTCGTCGTCGACCAGCGGGTGGCTTTGGCGTTCAGGGACGACAGCGCCTTCCAGTCGGGGCGGCCGGGGGCGCCGGCGTAGGACGGGAGCTCGACTTCGTCGACGGGCAGGGGGACGGCGACGGCGCGGGCGCGGTCGGCGACCTGGCGATAGGCGGTGCGGAAGGGCATCCCGTCGCGGACGAGGGCGATGGCCTCGTGGGTGGCGAGGAGGTCGGAGGTGACGGCGGCGGCGCAAGCTGACTCGTTGACCTTGAGGGATTCGGGCAGGCGGGCGGCGATCTCGAGCATCTGGCCCATGGTGTCGAGGGCGGTGAACAGGGGGCCCTTGGTCAGCTGGTAGTCGCGGTGGTAGCCGGAGGGGAGCTGGCCGATCATGAGGACCTGGTTGAGCCAGCCGGGGAACAGGGCGGCGCGGGCGCGGGTGAGCTCGACGACGTCGGGGTTCTTCTTCTGGGGCATGATGCTCGAGCCGGTCGTGAACGAGTCGGAGAGCTTCAGGAAGCCGAACTCGGCGGTCGAGTACAGCGAGAGGTCCCAGGCCAAGGTCCCGAGGTCGCGGGCGACGAGGCACAAAGACGAGAGGACGGCGGCCTCAAGGCGCGGGCGGCTCGACTGGACGCGCAAGGTGTTGCGCTGCACGCGCGAGAAGCCGAGCAGCCGGGCCACGCGCTCGCGCGGGAGGGGGAGCATGACGCCGTAGCCGGCGGCGGAGCCGAGCGGACAGGCGTCGGCTTCGTCGAAGGCGAAGCGCAGGGCGCGGCGGGCGTCGAGCAGGGCCTCGACGTGGGAAGCGGCCCAGTGGCCGATCGTGGTCGGCATCGCGCGCTGCAGGTGCGTATAGCCGGGGATGGGGCGCTTGTCCCACTTCGCGCCGAAGGCGGCCCAGGCGGAGGCGGCGGCGCCGGCCGCGGCGTCGAGCTCGAGGAGCCGGTCCTTCAGATACAGGCGCAGGTTGACCTGGACCTGATCGTTGCGCGAGCGACCGGCGTGGACCTTGGCCCCGGTCTCGCCGAGCTTCGCGGTCAGGGCCTGCTCGACGGCGGTGTGGATGTCCTCTTGAGCGCGCGTTATCTTAATACTCTTGAGCCCGCTCAGGACCTTGCGGATGCGCGCGTACTCGGCCTTCGTGAGCACCCCGATGGAGACGAGGCCGGAGGCGTGGGCGAGGCTGCCGTAGACCTCGTAGGGAAGGAGGCGCGCGTCGAGCTCGGGGTCGGCGCCGACGGTGTAGGCTTCGACGGCGCTATCGAGGTCGGTCTTGGTCTGCCAGAGCTTTTTCATGCGGCCGCCTTCGCGAAGTAGGTCCGGATCAGCTTCTCGTAGAAATCGACGCCGGCCTCGAGCTCGGCGACCTCGAGGTACTCGTCAGGGGTGTGAGAGCGTTTGGAGTCGCCGGGGCCGGCCTTCACCGTGGGGATGCCCTTGAGGAACACCCAGTCGGACAAGGTCGGCGAGCCGTAGGCGCGGCCGGACGGGTTGGCGGCGAGCGCGGCCTTCACGATCGCATGGTTCGGGTCGGTCTCCACAGAGCCGAGGCGGTTGGAGCGGATCGTCACCTCGCCCTCGACGGTCTTCTTCACCAGCGCGATGATCTCGTCGGGGGAAACGGACGGGGTGGTCCGGATGTCCACGACCAGCTTGCAGCGGTCGGGGATGACGTTGTGGCGGTCGCCGCCTGAGATCTGGGTGACATGTAATGTCGTGGCGCCCAAAGCAGGATGCTCTCGGTTGAATTGGATCTTCGACAGGGCCAGGACGTCTCGCGCGGCGGCTTCCACCGCGTTGATCCCTCCACCGTGAGCCGCGTGCGCTGAGCGGCCCTTGGCGATGATCTCGAGCAGCAATAATCCTTTCTGAGCGACGGCCGCCTTCAAGCCGGTCGGTTCTCCCACGACCGCCGCGTCGGGCCGCGGCAAGGTCGGAAGAAGGACTTCGAGGCCTTGGCCGAGGACCTCTTCCTCACAGGAGGCCGCGATGAGCACCTTGCCCTTGGGCGCGTTCGACTTGAACGCCTTCGCCGCGGCGATCATCATGGCCACGAGGCAGCCCTTCGCGTCGTTCGAGCCGCGGCCGTAGATCCTGCCGTCCTCGATGTCCGCCTTGAGCGGGTCTCTCGTCCAGCCTTGTCCGACGGGCACGGTGTCGGTGTGGGAGTTCAGAAGAAGAAGGGGGCCGTCGCCTCCGTCCAGTAGGGCGGTCAGGTTGCGGCCGGTCTTCTTGGGCGCCATGCCGAGCTCGAGCATCGCCGATTCCAAGCGCGCGACGACGGCGTCCTCTTGCCGCGACTCGGACGGGATGCGGACGACCTCGCGCAGGAGCTCGACGGCGTTCATGCGATGAGCGGCTCGGGGGCGAGCTCGACGGCCTGGTATTCCTGGCGCTCGCGCTTCTCGACGATCATCGTGCCGCAGCCGGCGTTGGTGAAGGTCTCGCGCAGCAGGGCGCCGGGCTTGAGGCCGTTGATGATGTGGGTCCGGCGCACGCCGCCCTTGAGGGCGCGCACGCAGGCCTCGATCTTGGGCAGCATGCCGCCGGTGAGGCGGCCGGCCTTCTTGAAGCTCTCGACCTCCTCGACGTCCGTGTAGGAGACGAGGCTCGAGGGGTTGCCCACGTCCTTGAGCAGGCCCTCCGTGTCGGTCACGATGACGAGCTTCTCGGCCTTGAGCGAGCGCGCGATGGACTCGGCGATGGAATCGGCGTTGATGTTGAAGATGTTCCCCATGGTGTCGGCGCCGAGGCAGGAGACGACGGGCGTCATGCCCGCGTCGAGCAAGGTGAGCAGGACCTTGGGGTCCACGCCGTCGATGTCGCCGACGAAGCCGAAGTCCACCTCGATGGGGGCCTGGCCCGGGGCCGGCTCGATCATGCGCTTGGGGCGCCGGTGCGCGGTGACGAGGCCGGCGTCCACGCCGGAGACGCCGACGGCGGGCGTGTGGTGGGCGCGGAACGAGGAGAGGATGTCGATGTTGAGCGTGCCGCCGTACACCATCTTGGCGACCTCGAGGGTCTCCGCGTCGGTGACGCGGCGGCCGGCGATGATCTCGGGCTCGAGGCCGAGCTTCTTGGCGAGCTCGGTGGCCTGGTTGCCTCCGCCGTGCACGAGGACGACCCGGATGCCCACCTGCTGCAGGAGGCAGACGTCCTCGACGAGGGCGTCGAGCATCTCCTTACGGCCGACCACGCGGCCTCCGACCTTCACGACGAAGATCTGACCCTTGTACATGCGGATGTAAGGGATGGCCTGCTTGAGCATCAAAGGCGAGTCGGTCATTTGCGGTGTCTCCTGGCGGCGGCGGTGGTTTTGGGTGAGGCGAGAAGGTGAAGCAGGACGGCTTTGGCGGTGTGGAGGCGGTTCTCGGCCTCGTCGATGTGCACCGCCCACTTCCCGTCCAGAACGTCGTCGTTGACGACGAGGTTCCTCCGGACGGGCAGGCAGTGCATGAAGATTCCGTCATCCGTCTTCTTCATCTTGGCCGACGAGATCGTCCACTTCCTGCGGAAGGCGGGGTCCGCGGACGGCGCCTGGCCGTAGTTCGCCAGGGACCCCCATGATTTCCCGTACACGACGTGCTGGCCCTCGAAGGCGCCCGTCGCGTCGTCGGTGACCGTCAGCTTCGTCCCATTGGCCGCGCAGTTCTTCTTCACGCGCGCCATGACCTCGGGATCGAGGTCGTAGCCCTCGGGCCGGGCGATGGTCACGTTCATGCCCGCCATGGAGGCCATCTCGACGGACGAGTTCGGCACCGCCATGGGGAGCGGCTTCACGTGGGGCGCCCAGGACAGGAGGAAATTCTTCTTCGCCGGATCCATCCGCTCGCGGATCGTCATCAGGTCGGCCAGAGCCTGGCACGGGTGGCCCGACGCCGACTCCATGTTGATGACCGGCACGGTCGAGTACTTGATGAAGGCGGCGAGGGCGGACTCCTTCTTGTCCTCGGCCCAGGACTTGCCGACCGGGAAGGAGCGCAGGCCCAGGCCCTGGCACATGCGTCCCAGCACGGGCACGGCCTCTTTGAGGTGCTCGGCGGCGGCCCCGTCCATGACGACGCCCTCGACGGACTCCATGCCCCACGTCCCGCCCGAGCCCAGGCTCAAGGTGACCGGATGGCCGCCCAAGGAGGCGGTCGCGACGGAGAAGGAGACCTGGGTGCGCAAAGACGGGTTCATGAAGCAGAACGCGAGGGACTTTCCGGCGAGAGGCATCCCGGCGGGCGCGGACTTCTTGAGCGCGATCGCGGAATCGACCATCGCGTTCAGCTCGGCGATGGTGAAGTCCTTTAAGTGGGTGAAGTGCTTCAAGCGGCCACCGCCTCGGAGGCGAAGATCTCCTCCAGCGCGGCCCGCAGCAGGCCGATCTCCGCCGGGCCCACCGTCAGCGGCGGCAGGAGGCGGATCACGTTCTTGTCGTCGGCGCCGCCGACCAGTATCTTTTTGGCGAGCAGGGCGTCGCGAACGGCCTTGGACGGCCGGTCGAGAACCAGTCCAAGGAGGAGCCCTCGCCCTCGGATCTCGGCGATCTGGGGGAACTTGAACGTCGAACGGATCAAGTCCTCCATCTCGGCGGCGTTCTCGGTCAATTTCTTGTCGATGATCGCCTTGATGGTCGCCGAGATCGCGACGGAGGCGAGCGGACCGCCGCCGAAGGTCGAGCCCAAAGCGCCGGGCTTCACCAGGGCGGAGACTTCGGGCGTCGCGAGCACCGCGCCGGCGGGCACGCCGGAGGCGAGGGCCTTGGCGAAGGTCTGCAGGTGCGGGCGCGCGCCGAACGCGTGGCGCGCGGACGGGGCGCCCACGCGGCCGAGGCCGGTCTGGACCTCGTCGAAAATAAGGAGGGCCCCGCTCTTCTTGCAGAGCGCCTCAAGGCCTTGGAGATATTCGCTCGACGCGGTGGTCGCGCCCTGGACGCTTTGGATCGGCTCGAGAAGGAACGCCGCGGCGTCGTTCTGGAGGGCTTGCTCGGCGGCGGCGAGGTCGCCGAACGGGACGTGGATCATATCGGCGCCGAGGCCGGACATGCCCTTGCGGTACTTATAGCCGGTGGCCGCGATGGCTCCGGCCGTCCGGCCATGGAATCCGCCTTCGGCGCAGACGACGTTCTTTTTGTTCGTGACGCACCGCGCGATGCGCATCGCGTTCTCGTTGGCCTCGGCGCCCGAGTTGCAGAAGAACACCTGCGAGCCCTTCTCGCCGCAGAAGTCCACGAGGGCCTTGGCGGCCTCGGCGCGGACCTTGAGGTAGACGAGGTTCGAGTAGAACAGGAGCTTGGCCGACTGCTTCGTGATGGCCGCGGTCACCTCGACGGGGGAGTGCCCGATCGCCGCGACGGCGTGGCCGCCGTACAGGTCGAGATACTTGTTCCCGTCCTCGTCCCAGACCCAGCAGCCCTCGCCGCGGTCGAGGACGAACGGGAACTTCTCGTAGGTGGGAAGGACGGACGCGTCTTCGAGCGCCATCGATTCTTTCATGTTCGTCACGGGTAGGTCCCCGCGAACTCGAGGCCCACGCCCTCGTCCCAGCCCATCATCACGTTGAGGTTCTGGATGGCCTGGCCGGACGCGCCCTTGACCAGGTTGTCGATGGCGGAGATCACGCAGATGCG
The DNA here is from genome assembly GCA_016191335.1 of Elusimicrobiota bacterium. Lineage (GTDB taxonomy): Bacteria > Elusimicrobiota > Elusimicrobia > UBA1565 > UBA9628 > GWA2-66-18. The sequence continues at coordinate 26,974 of JACPOW010000099.1, forward strand.
GCCCTCCTGGACGGTGACGAACACGTCGCAGTGATTGGAGCCGTTGACGGCGTTGAGCGAGGGGGGCTCGGGCACGAGGCGCACGAACGAGCTCCCTTTATATGCGGCCTGATACAGCTCCTTGACGCGCTCCGCGGTCCAGCCCTTGGGCAGGTCCACCTGGCACACCGCGTAGATGCCGCGGGAGAACGGGCCTGAGATGGGCACGAGCGACAGCTTGAGGGCCTTCCTGCCCGCCAGGCGCTCGAGGATCTGCTCGACCTCGGGGATGTGCTGGTGGGTGAAGGGCTTGTACGCCTTCAGGTTGCTGTGGCGCGTCGGGTGGTGCGTGATCGGCGTGGGGTTGGCGCCAGACCCCGAGGAGCCGGTGATCGCCGTGACGGACACGACTCCGGAGATCCCGCCCTTGGCCAGGGGCCCGAGGGCCAGCGCCGTCGCGGTCGCGAAGCAGCCGGGGTTGGCGATGAGCCGGGCCTTGCTGATCTCGGCGCGGTTGAGCTCGACGAGGCCGTAGGCGAACTTCTTCAGGAGCTCCGGGGCCTTGTGCTTGCGCGTGTACCAGACGGGGTAGAGGGCCTCGTCGCGCAGGCGGAAGTCGCCGGACAGGTCGATGATGCGCAGTCGCGAGCCCGCGGCGGCGAGGATGGCCGGCACCTCGGCCATCGCGTCGCCGTGTCCGCCCGCGAGGAAAAGGCAGTCGAGCTTCGAGTAATCGAGCTTGCGCGTGAAGGACAGGCCCGTGCGGCCGCGCAGGTTCGGATGCGCGAGGAACACGGGCTGCCCGGGGAAGGTGGAGGAGGTCGCCGCGGCGATCTCGACCTTGGGGTGGGACAGGAGCAGGCGGATCAGCTCGCCGCCGGTGAATCCCGCCCCGCCTTCGATGCCGACCTTGATCTTCTTCATGCCGGCACGCCTCCGAACACGGCCTGCTCGACGAACTGGCCGAGGGCCTCGTGCTCGATGCGGGCGTTGATCGCCTTGACGCCGACCTGGCCCTCGATGAACTCCTTGCCGACCGCGTTGTCCGTCGCGGGGCCGGAGAGGACGTCCACCTTCAGCTTGAAGCGGTTCGTGAACAGCTCGACGGCGCCCCAGGCGGAGACGGGGTCGTTGGCGCACATGACGTGCGCCTTGGCCGCCCGCATGAGCTCCGTGTCTTTAAGAATCTCTTGGACGCCGTACTCGCCCATGATGCCGTCCCCGAGCTCGATGACGAGGCAGTCCGGCTCTTCCTTGTTGAGGGCGTTGATGAGGCCCTTCGCGACGGGCACCGACACCGCGCCGGTCGTGGACACCACGCCCGCGTCGGTGAAGGACAGGCCCTTGATCGCGCCGCGGTCGACCATGCTCATAGTGTCGCGCAGCAGAGAGACGCCGGTCAGCTTGGCCGCGCCGACGCGGTAGCCTTTGCGCGCCAGGTAGCGGATGATCTCGCCGCAGGCGAAGGTCTTCCCGGCGTTCATGCAGGTGCCGGCGACATAGATGATCGGGGCCGACTTCTCGAGCTTGTCCGACCACGCCACGGCGCCCGTCCGGATCGACGCGGGGACTCCCAGCCGTTCGCCGAGGTGCGGGAACGAGAGGATCTGACCGAGGACCTCGGCCTGCAGCGGCTTGCCGATCTCGAGGTTCACCGAGGTGCAGCGGCCGATCACGCCGCCGAGGTTGAGGATGTCGAGCTTGTCGCCGACCTTGACGGACTCCGGGACATGCCCCGCGTAGCCGCGCAGCGCGCGCCGGGTGCCGAGGACGCCGGCGATGATGTCGCCGTCGTTGAGGTCGATCATGCGGCCGTGGATGTCCTCGAGGGTGTTGTACACGGTCTTCTTGCCGTGGACGCGTACGGCGAGGACCATGCCTTCCTTGGCCTGGATCTCATCGGAGAGCAGGACCTCCCGGGGGATCCGGGCGTTGCGCGTCGTGGACGCGATCTTGTCGAGCGTTACCTTCACAGCGCCACCTTCTCCGCGCGGGCGCGGGCCGCCAAAGTCATGGGAAGCGCGTGGAGCTTGGAGAAGCCCGCGGCCTCGTCGCCGGTCCACAGCTTGGTCGTCTCGCCGTAAGTCGCGGCGCCGGCGATCATCGAGTAAGGGGATTTGACGCCGGTGACGTCGAATCGTCCCGCGCGCAGGCGCAGGCGCGCCTCGCCGGTGACCGTCTCCTGCGACGACTTGATCATGGCCTCGATGTCGCGCATGACGGGATCGAAGTACAGTCCTTCGTGGAGCATCTGGCCGTAGAACTCGCCGGCCTGGTTCTTCCAGAAGCTCTGCCAGCGGGTCAAAACCAATTTCTCGAGCTCGTTATGCGCCGCGATGAGCATCAGCGGAGCGGGGGCTTCAAACCCGATCCTCCCCTTAATACCGAGGATGGTGTCGCCCATATGCACTCCCCGCCCGACAGCGTACCTCCGACCAAGGGCGTGTAAGGCTCCCACAAGGTCCACCCCTTCCGTTGCCTTTCCGTCCAAAGCCGTCGGTATGCCTTTCGTGAAGCCGACGACGACATCCGTTTGCTCCGTCGGCGGCTCGGCCGACATCGAGGGAAAGGCCGAATCGGGGATCTCCGTCCACGGGTCGTGAGTCGCCCCGCCCCCGACCGTCGTTCCCCACAGACCGGCGTTGACCGAGTACGCCGTCGTCTTCGCCGGCACCGAGAACCCTTCCTTCTCGAGATAATCCGTCTCCTGCTGGCGCGAGAGCCCCAGGTCCCGGATCGGCGTGTGGACCTTCACTCCCGGCAGGAGCACCTGGAACACCGCGTCGAAACGCACCTGGTCGTTGCCCGCGCCCGTGGAGCCGTGGCACACGCCGTCGGCCTTCGTTTCCTTGGCGACGCGGGCGATCATCTCGGCCTGCAGGACCCGCTCGGCCGCCACGGAGAGGGGGTACACCCGGCCGCGCAGGATGTTGCCCTGGATCAGCGGCACGGCGAAGCGGGAGAACACCTCGGCGCGCCCGTCGATGGCGTAATGCTTCAAAGCGCCGAGCGACTTCGAGCGCGCCGCGATCGCGGACAGCTCCTCGGCGGAGAACCCGCCCGTGTCCACGGTGGCGGTGATCACGTCGGCGCCGAGCTCCTTCTTGAGCCACAGGACGCAGAAGGTGGTGTCCAGGCCGCCGCTGAACGCGAGTACGACGAGAGGCTTCTTCATATCAGTTGGTCATCCTTGATTCGATGAATTCGATCAGCCGCTTCTGCGCCGCGGCGGAATCTCCGGCCACGAAAACGGTGTCGTCCCCGGCGAGCGTGCCCACCAGGCCGGGCTGGGCCAGGCCGTCGAGCACGAGGCCGACGCGCGGCGCGGTGCCCGTGTCGCAGCGGATCACGGTCAGGTTCGGGCCGGCCGCGACGACGCTCCGGACGAAGGTGCGAAGCGGCATCTCGGCGTCGTGCGCGGCCTCGCCGGTCGCGGGGCGGTAGACGCCGCCCGTCTTCACCAGGCCCAGCTCGGCGATGTCGCGGGAGATGGAGACCTGGGTCGCGGCGATGCCGCGCTTCTTGAGGCTGCGCACGAGGTCGTTCTGGGTCGCGACCGGCTCCTGCGTGATCGCCTCGAGGATCGCGGTCTGGCGGGCGGCCTTGCCCTCGGCGCGGTCTGTATATTTATTCATAGCGATGTATATTTATACATATGGCCGGGCGGCCGTCAAGCGGAATCTTTTTCGCGGGCTTGCGCCGCCCGCGGCGGCGGATTACACTTCAGGCATGATGAAACCCCTCCTCGTCCTCGCCCTCCTGACCGTCGCTTCCGCGGGCGGCGCCGCCGACGCTCCGCCCGCGAAGAAGCGCTGGACGAAGACGACCGGCTCGCCCTCGGCCCAGCCCGGCGCGCGCGTCGAGAGCAAGAAGCCCGGCTTCGCTCCCGCCGGCGACGGGCTGACCCAGTCCGGGGGCGGGGTCATCTCGGGCGGAGGCGAGGCGGTCGTCGGGGCCGGGATCAGCAAGGGCGCCGCCGACAAGCAGGCCAAGGCGAACCCGGGAGGCGGCTCGTCGAGCGGCGGCGGGGGAGGAGCGGCCGCGAGCGGCGCTCCCGCCGCGCAGGCGCCGTCTAAATCCTTCGAGAAGGCGAAGGTGTCGGTCTCCGTCTCCCCGAACGGCCCGTGGGCCGAGAACGGCGAGGTGTGCAACACCGGCAAGGTGTATTCCCGCACCACCGGCCTCGACCGCAACAAGCCGCCGAAGGGCTGCGCCTCGCCGTACGCGAGCAAGGACTGCCTCGACGTCACGAAGCACCGGGTGTTCCTGGCCAACGAGTGGCTCGACCCCTTCACGATCCAGACCGTCGTCAACGGGCCGGACTATCCCGCGGGGAAGTACGGGATGTATCTCAGCGACTCGAAGAACGCCGTCAAGCAGGTCGGCTACGCGACGCTGAAGGCCTGCGCCCCGCCGCCCCCGCCGGCCGCTCCGCCCGCTCCGGCCGCTCCGGCCGGCTGCCGCTGGGAGACCCGCGAGGCGGTCATAGGGCCTTGCGGCGGCCCCGGCTGCAGCGGCACCGTGCCGTGCACGACGGCCAACCAGGGCGCCCAGGGGATGGGCGGCGGCGGCACCTGGACCTGCGTATGCCATTGACGGTCCCGGCGTAAACGCGGGTCAGCGCGGCGACAGCAGAACGACTTCGTCGTCGCCCGCGCGGGCGACCGACCGGGCCTCGTAACGCTTCGACAGCCACGCCTCGAGCTCGCGGGTCTCCGCATGCTTGCTTCGCCAAGCCCAGTCCTTCCACAGGCGAGCTGCGGCGCGGCTCCATCCGCGGCGCGCTCGCGCTCGAAGTCGGTCCGGTTCTCGAGCACGTAATGGATGTCGGCGGCGGGTCGGCCGGTCAAGACGCGAGCCGCGGGCGGAGTGAAGGTCAGCACGTAGGCGCCGTCGGGGATCTCGGCCGCGGCCGAGCGCAGCAGTTGGGCGCTCGCGGAGGGCCCGGGAAGCTGCGGGACTTCCGGAGCGGCCGCGTTGAATGCGAGGAAGGGCGCCAGGAGAGCCAAGGTCGAAGAGGGCGTCCGCGGGAGCAGGAGGTCCCAGCCCGCCCCCGCCGCGGCCAGGAGCGGGACCAGGACGCCGAGCATGTAGCGTTCCTGCCACTCGAAGCGTCCGCGGAAGAAAGCCGAATAGACGAGGAGGTAGGCGGCGGCGAGGGCCAGGCAGGCGCGCCCCTCTTTGCGGAAAGGCGCCGCGGTCAAGCCCGGAGCCAATAGAAACGCTCCGGGAACGGCGGCGAGCGCGGCGAGATTGAACGGGAGGTTCTCTCGCAGGGAGGCGAGCGCGGAGGCGGGGCCTTCGTTGAATCCGGGCAGGGAAAAGTGCGCGTTGCGGACCGCGAGCGAGGCCGGGAAGACGAAGGCCAGAATGGGCAGGATCAACGCTCGGCGCGGGCCGCGCCAGACGGCCCAGGCGAACGGGAGGAGCAGGGCGTTCTCGAAGCGCACCTGGACCGCATAGGCGACACCTAGGGCCGCGAACGCCCGCGCCGCGGCCCAGAACGCCGGGGGGTGCAGAGGTCCGTCGTCCCGGCCCAGCGCCACGAGAGCGCGAGGGCGGCCCACAAGCCTCCCGCGAGAAGGCCCGCCCGCGGCCCGAAGGCGCAGGCGCCGGCGAGGACCAGGAAAAAGGCGGTTGCCGACGACATCATGGCGCCGAGGTCGAAGGCGGCGTCTTCGCGGCCGCCGAAGACCCTCCAGAAAGCCGCGAGTTCGGCGTGGTGGCCGCCCGGCCAGGTCGGGCGGGTCAGCAGGCTTCGTCCCGGCAGGCCGCCTAGGAGCGTCCCGCCCCAGCGGCCGTGGTCGGCCAGATTCCTCGCCGCGTCGAGATGTTCGAACTCGTCGTAATATACGCGGTGCGCGCGGGTCGCGTCGAGGCGGGGGTATGCCGCCAGGGCGGCCAGGGCGATCGCGGCGAGGAGCCCGGCGTCGCCGGCGCGTCGCCGCCAAGCCGGCAGAGCCGCCGCCGCCCAGGCGGCGAGCACGACCCAGAGCAGGCGCGGGTAGGCGTCGGCGAAAAGGTTCATCCTGGCGTGCGCGGCGGGCGGGGGACCAGCGGATCGTACCAGAGGCCCGCGCGGCGGGCGAGCGCGATGACGGCGAAGCTGGCCTCGGTGACGACCTTCTCCCAGGAGGCCTCGCCGCGGGCGATCTTGTCGAGGTCGTCCTCGAGCCGCGCGGTGTAGTCCATGTCGATGAAGTTCCCGGTGTAGTTCCTCACCAGGAAATCGCTCGCGGACAGGCCGAGGGGCGTGGCGTGGAGCTTGCGCTTCTCTTCCTTAACATAGCCCCGTTCCAGGATCACGCGCATGATGGCCGCGTAGGTGGACGGGCGGCCGATGCCCTCGGCCTCGAGCTTCTTGATCAACGACGCCTGCGTGTAGCGCGGCGGGGGCTTGGTCGAGCGCTTGAGGGCGGCGATGTCGAGCAAGGTCAGCGGGTCGCCGGGGTTCAGCATCGGCAGCTCCCCGTCGCTTTCGTCGTCCTCCTCGGGCTCCGCGCCGTCCTTCTTGCCCTTCTTCCTGGACTCCTCGGTGGCGTCTTCTCCGGCGAGGCGCCGCCAGCCGTCGAAGAGGAGGACCTTGCCCTTGGCCTGGAACACGCCCATGGGGACCGTCTCGCCCTTCTCGGTCTTCCAGGAGTCCGGCGCGCAGGCGACGTCGATGGTCGTGATCTGGTCGCGGCCCGGGGCCATCTGGCAGGCGACGAAGCGCTGCCAGATCAGGCGGTAGAGCCTGCCCGCGTCGCCGCCGATCCCGTCCGGGCCGGTCTCGGCGTGCGTGGGGCGTATGGCCTCGTGGGCCTCCTGGGCGTTGGCGGCCTTGGTCGCGTGGAGGATGGGCGACTTCGGCAGGTACTCGGGGGGGAAGTCCTTCTTGATGACCGCGCGCGCCTCGGCGAGGCCCTCCGGGGACAGGGCGGTGGAGTCGGTGCGGTGATAGGTGATCTTCCCGTCCTCGAACAGCGCCTGCAGGTGCTTCATCGTCGCGTCGGGGTTGAAGCCCAGGCGCACCGAGGCGGCCTGCTGGACGGTCGCCGTCGTGAACGGCGGCGGCGGGTTGCGCGCGGAGTCCCGCCGGTCGCAGGACAGCACGCGCCAGGGCACGGTCTTCGCCCACGCCGTGGTCTTCTCGGCGAGGGCGGGGTCGCGCAGGCGCTGGCCGAGGGGATGGTCCTTCCAGGTGATCAGCTTCGCGGCGAACGGGGGCGGGGCGCCGTCCTTCTCGAGCTTGGCCGACAGCACGAAGTAATCCACCGTCTTATGCTTGCCGATCTCCTTCTCGCGGTCGGCGACCAGGCGCAGGGCCACGGACTGGACGCGTCCGGCGCTGCGCGCGTCCTTGGAGACCTGGCGCAAGGTCGGGCTCACGACCCAGCCCACGACGCGGTCGAGCACCCGGCGGGCCTGCTGGGCGTCGACGAGGTGCTGGTCGATCGGGCGGGGCTTGGCCATCGCCTTCTGCACCTCGGCCTTGGTCACGGCGTGGAAGACGACGCGGCTGTACTTGCGCTCGCCCAGGAGCTGGCTGACGTGCCAGGCGATCGCCTCGCCCTCCCGGTCGGGGTCGGTGGCGAGGATGACCTCGTCGGCCTTCTTCGCGAGCTCCTCGAGCTCCTTGACGTGGCGGGCGGAGCGTTCGATGGTCGCGTAGACGGGCTTGATCTTCCCGTCGATGAATTCGACCGAGAGGCCTCCCGTCGGGGGCAGGTCGCGCATGTGGCCGAAGGACGCGGCGACCCGGTAGTCGGCGCCGAGGAAGTCCTTGATCTTGCGGACCTTGTTCGGCGACTCGACGATGACGAGCTTCATGCGCCGGGGCCCCGGGGCGTCAGGCCTTGGAGAGCCGGTCCAGCACGGCGCGGCTGTCCTGGAGCCGCTTGCTCAGGATGTGCGCGATCGGGCGCAGCACCCGGAAGACCTCGCGGTTGCTGATCGAGTAGTGCACCGTGACCTTCTCGTGGCGGGAGGTGACCAGCCCGGCCTGGCGGAGGATCGCGAGGTGCTTGGAGATGGCCGACTGCTCGACGCCGAGGGCGGAGACGATCTGCCCCACGGAGGACTCGCCGAGGCGCAGGAACTCGATGATCTCCAGGCGCACCGGGTGGGCGAGGGAGCGGAGGAAATCGGCCTTCAGCTTGAACACGAGCTTGTCGGTGAGGTTCTTCGGGGCCATGGAACGATGATACGCCATCCGCGGCCCCGCTTCAACCCCTCGACGCGCCGTCAAATATATGCTAATATGTGCATATATCCATATGAGAACTAAAGTAATTAAGAAGGCGAAGAGGGCGCACCGCCGCGCCGTGAAGCTCCTGGGCCTCTGCCTGGCGGTCGCCCTGGTCGGCGCCGGCGGCCTCCTGGTCGTGTCGCGCATGCGCGACGCGGCTCCGGAGCTGCAGCGGCCGGACCTGCTGATCGCGATGGGCATCTGCGTCGCCGTCTGGCTCGGCGGCGCCTCCTCCGAAGACGCCGCCCCGGAAGCCTAGGCCCTCCGCCGATGTTCCGCTACAAGCTCGACGAGGTGCCGGACCGCGGGGTCATCTTCCACTGGCTGCTGCTCGGCTTCAACGCCGGCTGAATCAACACCGGGGGGTTCCTGGCCACGGGACGCTTCGTCACGCACGTCACCGGCTTCGCCACGCTCTTCGGCGTGGATTTCCAGTCCGTGGGGCTGCTCGCGTCGCTTCAGATCCTGTCCGTGCCGGTGTTCTTCCTGCTCGGCGCGATGATCGCCGGCCTGCTGACCGACCGCCCGATCCACCTCAAGAGCGAGCCCCATTACGACTACGTCATGGCGCTGTGCGCGGGGTGCCTCCTGCTGGCCGCCGTGGCCGGGGGCTTCGACTATTTCGGCTCCTTCGGCGAGAGCTTCCACCTCAAGCACACCTACCTCCTGCTGGCCCTGCTCTGCCTGGCCAGCGGCCTGCAGAACGGGGCGATCACCTCCTCCTCGGGCAGCTCGGTGCGGACCACGCACCTGACGGGGCTCACCACCGACCTGGGGCTCGGCTTCGCGCGCATGCTGACCTTCCGCAAGGGCGACCGCCGCCGGGCGGAGTGGCAGGCCAACGCCCTGCGCGGGGGGACCATCCTCGCCTTCGTCCTGGGCTCGGCGGCGGGAGCCACCTTGTTCTCGAGCCTCCGCTTCCGGGGCTTCATCGTCCCCGCGCTGATCTCGGGCTACGCGGCCTGGCACGGGCGGCGGCTCAAGCACGTCGCTCACCGCAAGGACGTCCTGCCCGAGGCCCTTCCGTCGCCGCTCGAGCCGCGCCTCAGCTGACCCGCGCGGCCGCCGCTACTTCTTCTTCGCCGGGGCGGCGGGCTTGACCTCGTAGGCGGAGCCGTCGGCGAGCATCACGGCGATCACGACGCGGTCCGCGGACCTGGCGGCTTCGAGGGTGTAGGGCTTGCCGCCCGCGAGCTTGCGGGCCGTCGCGGCCAGGCCCTTGGGCGCGGGAGCCTTCACGAAGGTCTTCAGCGCGTGCTCGAACGCCTCCGCGTCCTTGAAGCCGTGGGCCCCGCCTTCCTCGCCGACGTAGCCCGCGAGCTCGAGGCCTCCGGCCGGGTCGGCCTTGCGCAGGTCGCGGTACTGCTTCTGCGCGTCGAACTGGAGCACGAGGAAATGCCCGCGCAGCCACGCGCGCTGAAGGGTCAGCTTCTTGCCTCCGGCGGGCTGGGTGTCGCCGTACTGGAGCAGCCGCGCCGGGGAGACCGCGCCGGGCACGACGACGACGTAGGCCTTGGCGCCGCCCGCCTCGGAGCGGTGGAGGACGCGGTACCGTCCCTTCAGGTCGGACGCGACCTCGGCGCTGTCGGCCGGGTCGGCGGCCCACTTCTCGGGCGCCTTGGCGAGCTTCGCGGCCAGCTCGGCGGCGGAGGGCTCGGCCGGCGCCTTGGCCTTGGTCTGGGCGGCGGCGGGCAGGACGGCGACGGCGAGGAGGAAAGACGCGAGGAATTTCATCGTTGGGAGCTCCTGTGGGACGAGGATGCATTATCGCCCCGTTGCGGCGCGCTGTCAAGCGCTCCCCTCAGCGCGGCTTGCGGGCGGTCCCTCGTCCGTTCGTACGGCCCTGGCCGGCCTTCGCCGCGAGGCGCCGCTCCATGAGGTCGTTGGCGGCGATCTGCAGGCGCACCCGCTCGTCCGTCGCGTCGAGAGCCTCGGCCTTGCCCGCCGCGAGGCGGGCCTCCTCGAGGTTCCCGGCGGCCCGGGCGGCCTCGGACCAGGCGACGAGGTTCTCGAGGAACAGAGGCTCGAGCTCCGCCTGGCGGGCGCGCTCCGCCGCGGCCGCCGTCCAATCGCCGAGCTTGGCGTAGGCCCCGCCGCGCCGGGCGTGGACGAGGGCGTAGTCGGGCGCCTGGGCCTGGAGGCGGTCGTAGAGGGCCAGGGCCTCGTCGTGGCGGCCGGCGTCGTCGAGCACGTTCCCGTGGAGGTAGAGCGCCATCGTGTAGCCGGCGCTTCCCGGCGCCACGCGCTCGAACATCGCGGCGGCCTTGGACGGGTCCTTGTCCCATTTTGCGAGGAACATCGCGGTGTTGAGGTTCACCTCGGAGCGCAGCCACAGCCCGGGCAGCAGGGCCAGGCCCGCGAAGGCCAGCAGGCTCGGGGCGTACAGCGCCCGGCGGATGCTGTCGGACACGGGCAGCGGATAGACGCTGACGGCGGCGCGGCGCGCGGCGAGAGGCGCCAGGCCCGCGGCGAGGCCGGCGAGAGGCCAGGCGAACCAGGCCGAGGAGGGGGACTGGCCGGCCCAGCCGCAGTGCGAGCCGACGAGGACCCCGGCGGCGGCGGCGGCGAAGCCGGCGGCGTAGCCCGACTCGGGCAGGGCGCCCGCGCGGCGCAGCGCCGCGGCGCCGCTCGCGCCGGTCCACAGCGCCGCGCCGAACAGCCAAAGCCACAGGACCGCGCCGAGGACGCCGAGCTCGACGGCGACGCCGAGGACCGGGAGCTCGGGGTAGAAGACCGTCCGCCCCGGGGCTCCGTCGAGCCTGGCGGCCTCGGCGGAGCGGAAGCGCGGGTAATGCAGGGAGAAGGATCCCGGCCCGAAGCCCGTCAGCGGGCGCTCCGCGAGCATGCGCAGCTCCGCGCCGACGGTCAGACGACGAAGGTCGGTCGCCTCCGACCGGGAGTCCCCGGCCGGAGGCGAGAACAGCGCGGCGGCCCCGCCGACGGCGGCCGCCGCGAGCAGCGCCAGCCCGGCCGACCGGAGCGCCGGGCGGGTGCGCAGCGCGGCGGCGACCACGGCCGCGTAGACGAGGCTTGAGGCGCAGAAGGCCAGGACGCCCCGCGAGGACCCGGTCAGGACGACGGCGGCGCCCGCGGCCGGCAGGAGCGCCAGGGCCGCGCGGCGCAGCGCCGGCGGCGCCTCGGGGTCGAGCTCGAGGGTCAGGGCGAGCGAGGCGGCGACGGACAGGAAGGCGGCGCACAGGTACGGGTTGCCCAAGGTCGAGAAGACGTTGGTCCCGAAAGCGCCCTTCCAGATGAACGGGTCGAAGCCGGCGGCCTGGGACAGTGCGTACAGCGCGACGATCCAGGCCGAGGCGACGGTGAGGGTCGCGAAGCGGGCGGCGGAGCGCGCCCCGGCGAAGCCGAGGAAGGCGGCCAGGAAGCCGACGAGCATGGTGAGCTGGGTCAGGAAGTCGGGCAGCGCGCCGAGCTTGTGCGGCTCGGAGGCGAATCGGACGATCGTCCAGGCGCCGTACGCGAGCGCGGGGAGCAGGGCCTTCCACGACGAGGCCGGGGCCTGGAAGCGGCCGCGGGAGACGCCCTGCCACAGCCAGCCGAACAGCATCGTCAGCGCCCCCCACTGCAGGACCGTGAACTTGATGGCCGTCGAGTCGTAGCTGCGCAGGTAGAACGCGAGCGGCAGGACGAAGGCCGTCGTGAGCAGAGCGAGCTCGCCCAGGCGGTGGAACGATTCGGCGGCAGGGGTCCTCATGGCGTCCTCCCGGCGGCGAGCTCGTCGCCTTTGTCGAACTGCTGGCTGGGCGCCCCGGACCAGCCGACGGCGACGGCGAACAGCGCCAGCGCGGCGGCGGCGACCGCGACCCCGGAGAGGTCGCGCGGCCACAGGCTCAGCTCGGCCTTCGCCTCGCGTCGAGGCTCGGGCGACCGGCGCTCGGCCTTGAGGCTCGCGGCGAGGCGGGCCTTGAAATCGCCCGCGGGCCCCTTCGCGGGCTGCGCGGCGGCGGGGGACTGCGCCCTGCAGCCGGCGCACGACGCGAGATGCGCGTCGACGGCCCGCGCGCGGCCCGGCGTCAGCCGCCCATCGGCGTGGAGATCGAGCACGGCGCGGGTCGCGTGGCAGTTCATGACAGGAGCTCCTTGAGCTTGGCGCGCCCGCGGTGCAGGCGCACGTCGAGGGCGGACAGCGAGCAGCCGAGCGTCGAGGCGGCCTCCTCTCGCGGCACCCCTTCGAGGTCGACGAGGACGATCGCCATGCGCATCGCGGGAGTGATCAAGGTCAGCGCGCCCTGCACGCGGTCCGTGTTCTCCCGCGCCTGGGCCAGGCGCTCGGGGCCCGGGGCGGTCTCGGCGAGGAAGTCCTCGAGCGAGGCCGAGTCCTCGTCCTTCTTATAGGACATGGAGACCGAGCGGCGCGAGGCCTCCTTGCGCAGGCTCGTGAAGTAGACGTTCTTCAGGATCTGCACCATCCAGGCCTCGAAGGGGAGGCTGGGGTCGTATTTGTCGAAGTATTTCATGACTCTCAAGAAGGCCTCCTGGACGACGTCTCCCGCGTCGGTTGAGTTGCCCGTCATGCGCAAGGCGACGGCATAGGCCTTGTCGGCGTGCAGGGCGATGAGGCGGTCGATCTCGGCGTCCACCTGGGCTTCCTTGGTTTCCTTACTCCGGGCGGGGGGGAGAACTTACAGGCCTGGAGTGACAACGATTATAACAACCAAAGTGGGTCCTATGTCCGGACGGCCTGGGTCTAAAGATGGTCGACGCATGCCCCGGAAGCGGCTACTATGTTGTCGAGATGAAGATGTCCCTTAAGAGGATGTCCTTCCTGGCGGTCGCCGCCCTCCTGGCGGCGGGCCCGCTGTCCGCCCAGACCCGGCTCGGGGCGCTCGGGGAAGCCGGCGCCAACGGCGCCTCCGGCGTCTCCGTCAACTCGACCTTGTCGGGCCCCGCGGCTCCCGCGTTCTCCCCGTCCCTGACCGCGGCCTCGCTGAACCCGTCCTTGGCCGCCCCGGCGCCCGCGGCCGCTCCTTCGGCGAAGCCGGCCTCGGCCGTCGCCGCCGCGAAGCCCGTCGCGCCGGTCCCCGCCGCGCTGCCCAAGAACGAGGCGGTCCGCGCCACGCTCGAGGCCCTGGCGCCCGAGAAGCTCGAGAGGATCTCCGGCGAGTCGGCCAAGGCCCTGTCGGGTCGCCTCCTCGGCCTCGAGGAAGGCCGCGCCGACTCCGCCGAAGCCGTCTCCGGCCGCTTCGCGGCCTCCGCCCCCGACCTCGATCCATCGTCGGACCGCGGCGTCGAGCCGGCGCACGAGCCGCGCGCCCCCGAGCCCGCGCGTCCGACCTACGGCCTGCGCCGGACCCTCGCCGACCAGTTCCATCACGCCCGACTCCTGGCGCAGAACTACTACTGGTACTCGGTCACGCACATCATCGACATGTACCCGGCCTACCAGCAGCGCTGGGACGAAGCGAAGGCGAAGGGCGCGGCCAACGTGTCCCGTCCGCGCGCGTTCTTCGCCCACATGCGCATCGCCGCGGGAAGCGGCCGCTTCTACGTCCTCGGCGCCGCCCCGCTCGAGGACGACGCCGTGATCTCGACCTTCCGAGCCGACCTCCTCCGCTGGTTCGACGCCCCGGGCGTGATCGGCCCTCGCGAGCTCGAGGCGTTCGACGCCTTCACCGCCCGCGCGAAATCCTACAACGCCGAGCGCCGCGCGCCCTCGAACATGCGCAAGCACATCCGCGACGCCCTGCTCAAAGCCGCGACGATGGAGCCGTCCCGGATCGCCGCGTTCTTCGACTCGCTTCTCGTCGAGGAGACCGCCCGCGAGACCGCCGATTTCCAGAACAAGGGCGCGCAGAAGCGCATCCTCGACGCGTTCAAGAAGGAGATGATGGATACCCTCGCGGAGGAGCCGGAGGGCGCGACCGGCCGCATCCGCGCGGCCATCCTCCTCGGCAGCTTCGCCACCGGCTCGGCCGGCCCCAAGAGCGATTTCGACGTCGAGCTCCTGACCGACGGCGGCAGCAACGCCCGCTCGGTGGCCTTCATCAAGCGCCTGACCGGCCGCTGGATCGCCACGGGCCACCACGCGCGCAACCCGGTCACCGTCCACGATTTCCCGTCCACCCCGACGCGCGGCATCATCGACCTCGTCCACACCGGCGACTACATCGTGATCTCCCTCGACCCCGCGCTCGAGGCCGAACTGCAGCGCAAGCCCGGCGAATACGCGCCGCGCATGGTCCGCAAGGACAGCCTGCGCGGGAAGGTCAACCGCGCGGTGCAGTACGGCGTGATCGTCGCCTCGACCTACATCGGCCAGCTCAAGGCCCGCTACGGCGCGGCCTCCTCCCGCCGCTAAGCGCTATACTGTCCCCGATGAAAGGGAAGATCTGGGAGCTGGGGCCGTTCGTCCTCGCCGTCCTCGTCGGCCTGTATTTCGTCGTCGACCACTTCCGCCGCGCGCAGCCCGACCCCGTCCTGGCCTCCGCCCCGGGCCGCCCCCTGACCGGCTCGACGCCGCGTCCCAGCACCGGCCCCGGCGATCCGACGCGGCCCGAGGACTTCCTTCCCGATCCGGACTCGAAGCCGGATCCCCACAGCCTCCCCGACCCGTCCTTGTCCACGGCGACGCGCGTCGCGCCGGCCAAGCGCTAGCCGGAAACGAAGGAGCCCCCCGCGCCGAGAGCGGGAGGCTCCAATACGCTTCGTGGCTTCCGTTACTGGACGCCCGTCTCCTTTTGCTCGAGGAGAGTGTGGATCCTCTCCAGGCCTCCCGTCAGCTCGGCCTTCAGCACCGGCTCCGTCTCCACCTGCAGCCGGCCCGCCAGCAAGGTCTCTCCTTGCTTCGCGTCGACGATCTTCGCGACGACCGCCTTCTTCACGGCGACCGCCGCGTAACGGCGCGTGTCGGGGTCCTGGCTCTGCAGGCCTTTTTCGACGTGCGTCATCCCCGTCTTCACCAGGACCGGCCGCGTCGCCATCGCCATCATCCCCCGGCGGAAGGAGGCTTTGTCCGCGGACTTGAGGTGCTCGTCGAGCAGCGCCGGGCTGAGCCACGGCAGCTTGCCCGCGCTGTCGATCATGCCGACCGCTTCGAGGCGCTCCAGGATCCTCCCGACGAGCTCGGGGTCGCGGTAGTCCTGAAGGGAGATCGCGCAGCCGGCGATGAGCTTGGCGCTGTCGGTCGAGGTCATCATGGTCACGAGGACCTCCTTGGCCTTGACGCCGCCGGTGCGGCGCAGGACGCCGGGGAGCATGGAGTCGGGCACGAGGCCCTTCTCCCCGAGCTCCTTGACCTTCGCGTAGACGACGGAGCCGCGCACGCCGAGCGGCGAGCCGACGCGCTTGAGCGCCTCGAGGCGGACCTCGACCGGACCCTCCTCGAGAGCCTTGAGGACGAAGTCGCGGCTGGTGCGGCCGGGCACGCGGGCGGCGAGGAAGCCGACCGCGCGCCGGCGCAGCTCGAGGTCCTCCGCGTCTCCGTCGCCGGTCTTCTCGAGCACGGAGACGACGGCCTTGGCCAGGCTCTCGGCGGTGACGGGGTCGAGCTCCTCGCCGTCGAACTCGGGGGATTCGAGCGACGCGAGGAGGCTGCCGAGATGGACGCGCTTGTCGGCCTCCGCGGCGGCTTCCGCGCCGGAGAGGTAGGCGCCGATCGCGGCGTCGACGGTGCGCTCCGGGCGGGTCTCGAACTGGATCTTGGGACGGTAGCTCTTCTCGGGCGCGGGGGTCCCGGCGAGCTTCGCGAGTTCGGTGTACTTCTGACCGAGGCCCGCGGCGACGAGGGCGACGAGGGAGGCTCCGGCGACGGCTTCGAGGCGGTTCATAAAGCTTTTCTCCGGACGCTTCGGGCCTCTGATGCGGAGCGGGCCTGCGTCCGGGGATGATACGCCCGTCGTGAGCGGAAGCTTACATGCGATAATATACTTAGCGGTGCCTCCTTCTCCTCCCTTCCGACCCGATCCCCGGTTCCTGCCCATGACGCGCGCCGAGATGGAGGCGCGCGGCTGGGACGCGGTGGACATCGTCTTCGTCACCGGCGACGCCTACATCGACCATTACTCGTTCGCGATGGCCCTGCTCGGGCGGGTCCTCGACGCCGCGGGCTTCCGCGTGGCCGTCCTCTCCCAGCCGGATTGGCGCAGCGCCGAGCCGTGGCGGACCTTCGGCCGTCCGCGCCTGTTCTTCGCGATCTCCGCGGGGAACATGGACTCGATGATCAACCACTACACGGCCAACAAGAAGGTGCGCAACGACGACGCCTATTCGCCGGGAGGCAAGATCGGCCTCCGCCCGGACCGGGCCACCGTTCCGTACTGCCAGCGAGCCCGCGAGGCCTTCCCGGGCGTTCCGGTGATCGCGGGAGGCGTCGAGGCCTCTCTCCGTCGTTTGGCCCACTACGATTACTGGTCCGATTCGGTGCGCCCTTCCGTTCTCCTCGATTCGAAGGCCGATCTCGTGGCGTACGGCATGGGCGAGGAGTCCATCGTCGAGATCGCCAAGCGCCTGCAAGCCGGAAAGACGGTCAAGGATTGCCGCGACCTGCGCGGCGTGGCGTACTTCCTCGGCGCTTCGGAGACCGCGCCCTCCGGCCCGGAGGTCGTCGCGCTGCCGAGCTTCGAGCAGGTGAAGGAATCGAAGGACTCCTTCCTCGAGATGGCGCGCCTCTCCCACCACGAGACGAGCCCGTTCAACGCCAAGACCCTCGTCCAGAAGCACGCGGCCCGGACCGTCGTCGTCACCCCGCCCCAGCTTCCGGTGACGCAGGAGCGGATGGACTACTATTACGGGCTGCCCTACACCCGCCGCGCGCATCCCGCTTACGCGGGATGCACCATACCCGCGTGGGAGATGATCAAGGACTCGGTCACCATCATGCGGGGCTGCTTCGGCGGCTGCACCTTCTGCTCCATCACGGCCCACCAGGGCCGGACCATACAATCCCGTTCTGAGGACTCCGTCCTCAGCGAACTTAATATGATCGCGCGCGACCCGGAGTTCAAGGGCGTCATCTCCGACATCGGCGGCCCGACGGCCAACATGTACAAGATGCGCTGCACCAAGCCCGAGATCGAGAAGATCTGCAAGCGCCTGTCCTGCGTGCATCCCGTCGTGTGCAAGTGCCTCGGCACCGACCACGGGCCGCTCGTGGGATTGATGAAGAAGTCCCGGGAGATCCCCGGGATCAAGAAGGTGTTCGTCGCCTCCGGCATCCGCATGGACCTCGCCCGGCTGTCGCCCGAGTACATGACCGAGCTGACCACCCATCACGTCAGCGGCCGCATGAAGGTCGCCCCCGAGCACGTCGACCCGAAGGTCCTCGAGCTGATGAAGAAGCCGCGCCACGACACCTTCGAGGACTTCGCCAGGAAGTTCGACGCGGAGAGCAAGAAGGCCGGCAAGAAGCAGTTCCTCGTCCCCTACTTCATCTCGAGCCACCCCGGCTCCGACCTCAAGGCCATGATCGCGCTCGCCGTCTTCCTGAAGAAGCACGGCTACAAGCCCGACCAGGTCCAGGACTTCATCCCCGCGCCCCACGACCTGGCCACCGCGATGTACTACACGGGGCGCGACCCCCTGACCGGCCTGGCCATGCCCGTCGCCAAGGGCATGCGCGACCGCCGCCTGCAGCGGGCCTTGCTCCAGTTCTTCAAGCCGGAGAACTACTTCGAGGTGCGCGAGGCCCTGCTCGCGGCCGGGCGCAAGGACCTGATCGGCTCCGGCTGCGACTGCCTCATCGGGACGAACCCGCCGAAGGAGGCGCTGATCGCCCGCCGCGAGCGTTCCGAGAAGGATTTCCACGAGCACACCCACATGAAGGACAAGCCGAAAGCCCCCAAAGCGGGCTACCGGCCGCAGCGCTCCACCTGGGGGCGAAGGGAAGGTAAGCGATGATGCAGAAGCCGCGGCTCGTCCGTTTCGGTAATCTCGACGCGATCGAAGTCCCCAACTCGGACGCGAACGCGCTCGCCGTGATCTGCCTTCACGGCTACGGCGCCGACATGCGCGACCTGGCGCCGCTCGCGCAGGAGCTCGAGACGAAGCGGCCGGTCACCTGGTTCTTTCCCGACGCGCCCGAGGTCCTGGACTGGGGCGGCCGGGCCTGGTTCCCGATCGACGTCGCCGCCTTCGAGGAGGCGCAGCGGACCGGCACGCCGCGCGACCTCTCCCTGCGCGAGCCCCCGGGGCTCGAGTGGGCGCGCGAGGAACTGCAGCGCTTCATCGCCGGGCTCGAGCTTCCGTGGGAACGGATCGTGCTGATGGGCTTCTCCCAGGGCGCGATGCTCGCCGTGGACCTGGCGCTGCGCGCCGAGAGCGCGCCCGCGGGCGTCGTGATCCTCTCCGGGACCCTAGTGGACAAGGCCAAGACCGCCGAGCTCGCGCCGGCGAAGAAGGGCATGCCTTTCTTCCAGTCGCACGGCTCGGTGGATCCCATCCTCGGCTTCGCGCAGGCGCGCGCGCTCGAGAAGGTCCTCGTCGAGGCGGGCTGGCGGGGCCAGCTGCGCCGCTTCGAGGGCGGCCACGCGATCCCGGCGGAGACGCTCGAGGGCCTGACGGCCTGGCTCGAGAAAAGATGAGCGGCTGGGCGAAGCAGTTCTTCCGCGCGCCTGTGTTCACGCCCGGCGCTCCCGAGGCGCTGGCCGCCGCGCCGATGGAGGCCGCGGCCGCCTGGCGCGCGCTGGGCCTTAAGCCCGGCTCGCGCCTGCTCGACCTCGCCTGCGGCACGGGGCGGCACTCGGTCCTCCTGGCCAAGCGCGGGGCCTTCGTCGTCGGTGTGGACAAGACCGAGGCCTACCTCAAGGAGGCGCGCGCCAACGCCCGCGGCCTCAAGAACTGCCTGTACGCGCGCGGCGACATGCGCCGCCTGCCGTTCAAGGGGGAGTTCGACGCGGCGATGAACCTGTGGACGAGCTTCGGCTATTTCGCCAAGGCCTCGGACGACCTCAAGGCGCTCAAGGGCGTGGCGCGGGCGCTCAAGCCCGGCGGCCTGTTCCTCATCGACCTCATCGATTTCGCCTGGGTCAAGAAGCACGGCTCGCGCCGCCGCTGGGACCGGCGCGCCGACGGGGCGTATCTCCTGCAGGACGCGGTCTGGGTCGAGGGCCGAGACCCGCGGGTGATCAACGCCTGGATCATCCTGCGCCCCGGCAAGCCCGAGCTGCGCTCGCGCTTCGTCGTGCGCGGCTACGACAAGCCCCGGCTGTACGCGGTCCTGCGCCGCGCGAGCCTCGAGCCGGTCAAGTCCTGGCACGGCCTCGGCGCGCTCGGGCGGCTCAAATCCAGCGGACGCCTCGTCGTCTTGGCCCGTAAACCGGCGCGCTGACAGCGAGCTGCCGCGCCGTGAACTCGCACCGGTGCGAGTTCACGCGGCGTCACGAGACGTTTACCGGCTCGCCATTCCACCACGGCCGCCGATGAGCCATCATGATCACCGGCGACGAACTCGACTCGGTCGCGGGAGGGGTATGGCCATGAAAACGATAGCGGTGACGGGCGCGACCGGGCACGTCGGGAAGGCGATCGTGACGAGGCTCAAGCAGGCCGGACACGAGGTCCGCAAGGTCTCCCGGAGCTCGGGGGTGCCCGACGAGGACCTCATCGCCCTGACGAACGCGTTCAACGGCGCGGACGCCGTCTTCCTCATGATACCGCCCGACTTCAAGGCCCCCAGCCTGCGCAAGCGCAGCGACGAGCTCGGCGCGAAGCTGGCCACCGCGGTGAAGGCGGCGGGCGTGCGCCGCGTCGTCTTCCTGAGCAGCCTGAACGCCCATCTGCAGGCCGGCACGGGTCCCATCCTCGGACTGCACGACATGGAGGAGCGGCTCAACGCCCTGGACATCCCGGAGCTGGTCCATCTGCGGCCGGCGTATTTCATGGAGAACCATCTCGGGGGGGTGGAGTTCATCTCGCACAACGGCCGCTACGCGACGGCGCTGCGGCCGGACATCGCCATCCCGATGATCGCGACCTTGGACATCGCGACCAAGGCCGCGGAGCTGCTGGTCGAGGAGCCGTTCCGCCAGCCGCGCGTCCGGGAGCTGCTGGGCCCGCGCGAGTACACGATGAAGGAGACGGCCCGCATCCTGGGCCAGGCGATCGGCAAGCCGGACCTCCCCTACGCGCAGCTGTCCTATGACGAGGCCCGCCAGGCCATGTTCGACCTGGGGCTGACGGAGGGCTACGCCGACGCGATGATCGAGCTCAGCCGGCACATGAACGAGACCTTGATCCAGGGCACCGAGGTCCGCTCGCCGATGAACACGACGCCGACGACGCTCGAGCATTTCGCCCAGGCGGTGTTCCGCCCGGCGTACGAGCAGGCGGCGGCCGTCGCGCGCTGAGGGGGCTTAAGGAAGGAGCGCGGGGGCCGGCGCGGCGAGGAACGCCGCGATCTGCGCCTTGACCGAGGCGTCGGTCTCGAGCCCGGCGAGGGCGGCGAGCAGGGCGGCGACGCGCTCGAGCGCCGCGCCCTCCCCGTTGGCGGCGCGGTTGCGCGCGGAGTGCCAGACGACGGCGATCCAGAGCGAGCGGGCGGCGGGGAGGCCGCTCGCGGAGAACGCCCCCGGGTCGGCCTCCATGGGGACGAGAGCGCGCGCGTCGAGCGCGGCGACGAGGTCGGGCCGGCGGCGCGGGAGGTCCTCGCGCGAACGGACGAACGCGTCGAGGGCGACGAGCGCCGTGACCCGCTCCTCGTCCGTGAGCGTCGCGGCGAGAAGGTCGAGCAGGACGGTCTGCGCCCGCTCCTCGGAGGCGGCGGGCAGGTCGTGCGTCGCCGGGGCCAGGCCGCGCAGCGCGAACACCCGGTAGGCGGGAAGGCGCGTCGAATCGAGCAGGGCGGCGACCGCGGCGGCGCGGGCGGCCGCGTCGCCGACGACGGGCACGGCGTAGCCGAGGTAGAGCAGCGCCTTCGCGCGGACGGCGGGCGCCTCGGCGGGAGAGACGGCGGCGGCGCGGATCGCCTCGAGGGCTTTCGCGCGGCGGGCCTGGGGCGCGAGCGGCAGGGAGCCGTGCAGGGCCTCGAGCGCGGCGAGCTTCTCCGCCGGAGAGGCCGCTCGGGCGAGGACCGAGAGGGGGTCCTCGGCGGGCCGGGCGGCGGCGCGGACCTCGACGAAGGCGGACTCGAGCGTGACCGGGGGCAAGGCGGGGGCCGGGGCGAACATGGAGGCTATTCTAGCAAGGACTACCGGCCGCCGAGCGTGACATCCGCGTACCAGGCCTCGGCGGCCCCGCCGGTGTCGTCGGCGTCGGTCATCAGCGCGATCCCCGCGTACGGAGGCGGGTCCGAGCCGAACAGCCGCCGGTAGTCCTCGAGCACGTCGCGCTCCTCGGAGCGCCACTCGCCGGCGGCGGAGTCTCCCGAGCGCACGGCGACCATCCTCACCCGGTCCGTGTACGGGCTCGGCGCGGACTCCCCGGCGGCCAGCTTGTTGGCCCAGATGTATGCGATCGCGTCGTGCGGGGGATATTCGCCCCGGAGCGCCTTGACCGACGCGTACTTGAGGCGCGTCGCGAGCCCGACCCGCGAGGGCTCGTACTCGAAGGTGACGTATACGCGCGCGGCGTAGTCGTCCCCGGCTTTGGACCTCTCGTCTCCCTTCGGGAGGGTGCCGGCGATCTTCCAGCGCCAGCGCAGGACGGGCGCGTCCGCGACCGCGCCCCGGTGGCGGTAGACGAGCCCCGAGGCGGAGCCCGCGGCGCGGGCGTGGACGGCTCCGGAGGACGGGCTCCACTCGTAGGCGGTGTGCGCCTTGATCCTGGGGAAAGCCAGGGGCGCCCAGCGCTCCGGCAGGCCGTTCGGGGCGACGGCGGAGGCCGTGGAGAGCAGGACCAGCAGCGCGGCCGGGCTCACAGGCGCGGCGAGGCCCGCTCGGCGTCGATGCCGATCCGGCGGCTCATCTTCGACGGCTCGACGGGGCGCGTCGCGGCGTCGGCGGGGGCGCGCACCGCGAACGAGAGGTGGTCGTCGCCGGCGACGGCGCGGGTGAGGGTCTTCGCCTGCTCCGGGCTCACCCTCAATTGGACGGTCGCCCACTCCTCGTTGCCCTCGGGCGGGGCGGCGCGCAGGACCGCGAGGTCCTGCATCACGGTCAGCGCCGTCAGCTCGGACTTCCCGCCGGCCTTGTAGCCCTGGCGCGCGACGATGACGTCGACGCGGTCTCCGGCGGAGAGGAACTCCTGCTGGTCGGGGTAGACGAGCACGGCCAGGCCGCGCTGGTCCTTCTCCAGGACGGGAGCCGCGGGCGGCGGCGCCTTGCGCGCGAGCGGGTCGGGGCCGGCGGAGAGCTTGTTCAGGAACAGCCGGTCCTCGCGCTCGACGGCCAGCGCCGCGACCTGCGCCTCCTCGGGCGACAGCGCCAGCGCGACCAGGCCGGTGCCCTCGGACCAGTCGTTCTTGACGCGGAGGACCTCGGCGCGGGAAGACAGGTGCTCGGAGCGGATGTCGCTCGTGGCGTCGGCGCGCGGGGTCTCGACCATGATCAGGACCTCCACTGCGTCGCCGGGCGCCAGGAACTGGGTCTGGCTCTTGTCGATGGCGAGGCTGAAGGCGCGCTTGCCCGCCGGAGGCTCGTAGGCGGCGAGGGGGTCCGCCGGCGGGGCGGGGCGGCAGGCGGCGAGGAGGGCGGCGAGCAGGATCGCGCGGGTCATCATGCTAGAACTGGAAGGTCAAGGTGGTCCCGAAGGCGAAGGCGACGAAGTCCTCCTCCTTGAGGAAGCGGTGCCACAGGCGCTGCGCCGAGCCGTTGAGCGTCATGCGCAGGTTCTTGGCGATCTCGTAGTCGCCGCTGGTGTTCAGGGAGAAGAGCTTCGAGTTGTCGGCGACGGTCACCGGCGAGCGCCGCTGGGCGAGGGAGGCGGAGGTCGTCCAGATGATGCGGTTGGTGAACAGGAGGGGCTTGGCCGAGCCGGGCAGGCGCAGGCCCGCGGGCAGGGCCAGGTCGGCGCGAACGAGCACGCTCGGCGTGATGACCTCGACGTCCTGGGTCTTCACGCCGGTGCCGAGCTTGGTCGTGTCCTTCGCGTAGTCCACCTTCGGCGTGATCCGGAACTTGCGGATGGCGAAGGTCACCTGCGTCGTGATGTCCTCGTGCTTCGTCTCCTGCGTGTTCGCGGCGATGCGCAGGTCCTTGTTCTTCGACGCGCGCTGGTTGTAGCTGAGCAAGGTCTCGTACCGCTTGACGACGATGGTGCGCAGGTCGGTGCCGAAGGCGTCCTCGGTCTGGAGCGTGGAGCCGACGTTCTCCGTCGTGCGCTTGGAGTACTTGAAGTTCATCTGGGTGCTGGCCATCCACCGTTCGGAGAACCAGAGCTGCTCGAGCTGGGAGATGCTCACGACGGCGTCGGGCAAGGTCCGCGAGATCGTCTTGGACGGCGTGCCCGTCACCTCGTTGCGCTGGACGCTGAGCACGTAGTTGTTCGACAGCGACAGCGAGCGCCACGCGGCCTTGCGCCCGCGCAGGTCGTAGCCGTCGAGCGGCGACCAGCGCTGCGTCGAGTTCCAGGTGTCGCGCAAGGTCAGGTTGACGCGCTGGGCGACGGGGTTCGACGGCCGCAGCGGGGTCCGGACCCAGAGCGCCTTCTGGGTGGAGATGTCCTTCTCGACCTGGTTCCACACGTCGCCGTCCTGGAGTTGGTAGCCGGAGATGATGTTGACCGAGCGGAACAGCTTGGTCTTCGGGAATATGTCGCTGATCTGGATCGGAAGGCTCACCGACGCGTTGGCCGAGCGGTTGACGGTCTTGATGTCGCCGGGCGTGAACACGTAGGTGGAGCCGGCCAGGACGAAGGTGGAGACCGACAGGATGTTGTTCTCGATCGTGTCGATCTGGTAGTTGACCTGCGGGTTCAGCCAGCTCAGCAGTCGGTAGTTCGACGAGAAGCCCGCCGACTGGGAGAACGACTTCGGATAGCGGGTCGAGACGGGCGTTACGCCCGTCGAGTCCACGCGGCTCTCGGTGACCTTGGTCATCGACCACGACGGGTTGAAGGAGGAGCCGGCCCACGGGGTGAAGGTCATGCGCAGGCCGTACGAGTTCGTGCGCTCGGCGGTGTCGAAGTTGCCGGGGCTTCGCTTGACGACCGGGTCGTCGAAAGTCACGTCGAAGCGGGTGTGGCCGGCGTTGGCGTCGATGGTCCGCGGCAGGAACCGGCTCTGGGAGGGCACGCCGTACTGCATCGTCCCGCTGTAGGTCTGGCGGTCGTCGAGGCGCGTGAGCAGGTCGTACTCGATCCGGTTGCGCGTGTGGGACAGGTTCAGCCGCGGGTACGCGCCGTAGGAGATGTTGCCCTGCGCCGAGCCGACCCAGGTCGTGACCTTGCCCTGCTGCAGGAGGTTGACGAGGTTGGAGAGGTTGCCCGTCTGCACGGTGCTCGGCGTGTCGGTGATGTGGCGGTTGATGCTGAAGGTCATCGGGAACCACGCCAGGCGCGTCAGGTTCAGGTAGCTCGCGTCCTCGGTGTTGTCCTGGTTCGAGACGACCGAGGTCGGGGTCTGGAAGTTCCGGTCGATCGAGCGGTGCTTGAGCCCGAACGTGCCCCACCCGGGCGCCTCGAAGTCGGCCTGGACCTTCTTCGCGGTGCCGACGCGCGTCACGGGGTTCGCCACGTGGATCTCGTTGAGGAACACGGCGCCGTCCACGGTCGCGCCGGCCCTGTTGTAGATCCCGGCGACGAGTTGGCCGACCTGCTGAAGGCTGGGGTTGCCGCTCGACACGACGACGCTGCCCGGGACGTCCGCTTTCCACCCGTCCATCACCGAGTCGCCGTTCCGGTCCGTTTGCTTCACGCGGATCTTCTTCCAGCCGGTGAAGGTGATGGGGACCTGCACCTCGAAGTAGTCCCGGTCGGAGCCGGCCCGGAGGAAGAATACCTTGTTGCCCGTGGTATCGACCCCGGAGGCATTCCCGAAGAAGAGGAAGTTGAAGTCGCTGTGCTGGCTGATGTCGATCGCGCGCGAGAAGACGCGCTTGGTGTAGACGGTCGTCCCGGCGGCCAGGTTGGCGTATCCGAGTTGGAGAGCCTGCTCGGAAAGGTTCTTCGTGTTCGACTGCTTCTGGAGGGTCGAGAGGCTGCCGTACAGGTCGTTGAACACCTGGGAGGCGTCCCCCGCGGCGTTGAAGATCGGCGTGTAGGTCGGGTTGTCCACGCTGTTGACCGGCGTGACCGTCAGCGATTCCCCGGCGGCCGATGCGCCCGACCCCGCCACGGCCGGGTCGCCCGCGGCGCCGCGCTGCCAGGTGTTTCCGACGACGGCGATGCGCGCGAACTTGATCGCTCCGAACGCCGTGCCCGCGGCGGCCTTGCGGAGCGTCACCCGCAGGTGCTTGATGTTCGTGAAGCGGTTGATCGTCGCCGTCGAGATGTTCAACGGGATCTGGAAGGTGTGCCAGGTCGTGCCGCCGAAGTTGATCGTGGTGCGCTGCACGGGGGCGGCGTCGGTCACGTCCCGCAGCTGGTTCCCGGCGGCCGAGGTGCAGTTGGCGCCTCCCGTGCAGAAGTAGCCGAAGTCGGCGCCGCTGAAGTCGTCGGGATTGAGGAACCCGTTCTTGTTGAGGTCGAAGGTGTCGATGACGCCGTTGCCCGCCCCGTACCGGGCCGTCGGCGCGACGCCGTACAGGAAGCCGATGTCCTCGGCGGGCTGGAGGATGCCGTCGTTGTTCGCGTCCTCCGTCTTCAGCACGCCGAGGCCGTCGGCGTTCTCGTCGATGCCGCCCAGGCGGAAGTTGAGCTCGTTGAGGCTGTTGTCGCCCAGCATGACGACCTCGAGGATGGTCTTCTGCGACATGTCCACGCCGGAGACCGAGAAGGGGAAGACGATCGACACCTCGTCGCCGTTGGCGAGGGGGGCCGCGCCGCCGCCTCCGTACTGGAATTGGAGCACCTTCTGGCTCTCGCCCGAGCCGGCCTGGGCCCGGGGGTTGATCGCGAGGATGTTGACGTCCTCGGATATCCAGTTGAGCTTGTTCGGCGCGGCCGCCACGGCGCCCGGGTTCGACGCGATCTGCCACTGGGAGGCCAAGGTCGGGGCCTGCTCCTCCTGCTTGATGCCCTCCATGTTGTCGATCAGGGCGTACGGGTTGAGGTTCAGGTTCTGCCGGCTCTGCGCGAACTCTCCGGCCAAGGTCACGATCAGCTTGTCGCCGATCTTGAGGCGTTTGACCCGGGCGTCGAACTCGTAGACGAGCAGGCTCTTCGCGAGCTCGGTGATCTGCGGCACCGTCGGCGACTTGGAGCCGGCCTGATACAGGAGGGTGGAGCCGACGGAGTAGCGGCCCTCGGGGCCCCACTCGTGGGACACGCGCGAGCCGAGCAAGGTGTCGTTGTTGATGTTGGCGAAGGGGGCCACCTCGAATCTCATGTCGATCGTCGACGACGGCCCGATGCGGTCCGGGTTGAAGAAGGTGATGAAGCCGGCCTCGTAGTCGATGAAGTAGTCCACGTTGCGGGTCAGCTTCTGGCCGTCGAGGATCACGATCTCGGACTGGACGACGAGGTTGGGCTCGAGGAAGAAGGTCTTGAAGCGGTAGTTGTACTCGATGCGGAACAGGCGCTTGGAGATCGGGGTCTGGGCGTAGACGTCCGGGTCGGGGGTGGTCGGCGAGGAGCTGCCGACGGAGAAGGGCTTCTTGAGGCGGAAGATGCCGTTCTCGAAGTCGACCTCGATCGTGTCCGGGTACTTCTGCTGCGGGAGCAGCGCGGAGCCGACCTCGACGCGGTTCAGGTCGAGGACGCGCATGATGAAGTTGCCTCGGCCGTTGTCGCGCACGATCTGGTTCTGGCCGATCGAGTAGAACGTCTTCATCTCCCGGTTGTAGCCCGCCTCGGTGGAGGTGGAGAAGATCGGTATGTCCGAGGCCGTCTTGATGATCTTGAAGCGGTCGGGACGGGCGGGGTTGCTCGTCAAAGTGTGGCTCGAGGACTGGAAGCGGAGCTGGTTGCCGAAGTTGTCCTCGTAGTCGATGGCGACGACGTACTGGGGCAGGAGCTGGTTGCGGAACTGGATGATGCCCTTCGCGTAATCGATCGTGTAGTCCTGCCCGGCGACGAGGGGCAGGAACTTCCCGGTGAAGGTCGAGCTGTCCACGCAGTTCAGGCCCACGCAGACGATGTCGTCGGTCACCAAGGTCCGCTCGTTGAGGTTCGTGACGCCGACCTCCTGCTTCGCCAGGAACACGCGCTCTGTGCCGGCGCGGACGGGCAGACGGGAGGCGTTCCCGAAGGTCACGTCGTAGTACTGGCGGCGCAGGTAGGAGGTGTCCTGCAGGTCGGTGGCGACGAACTGCGAGTTGCCGGTGAACTGCTTGGTCTTCGTCGTGCCCTTCGTGCGGGAGCCGATGAAGGTGGAGCGGAAGCCCTTGTACTTGACGTCGGCGCGGATGCCGAACAGCTGCTTGTTATAGGAGACGAACTCCGTCGCGGGCAGCGACAGGTCGATGTCGCCGAAGGAGACGTTCTGGACGACCTCGTTCGGGTCGCCCTGATAGACGACGGAGATGTCCTGCTGGTTGAGCTTCGTGTCGTCGTAGTCGACGTTGACCGTGATCTTCGGCCCGACCTTGCCCTGCATGCGCAGCTGCAGCTGCTGGTCGATCTCGATGAGGTTCGTCGTCTGGGCGCGCCCCGTGGTGCGCTGCGAGTTGAGGTAGCGCTTCTCGGAGAAGTTGAAGCCGATGACCTTGCGGCCGGTCACCGACAGGCTGGTGCCGTAGGTCGGCAGCTCGACCTCGGGAGGCGGCGGCTTGGGGGCGGAGGTCGAGAGGGCGATGTCCGAGCCGATGAGCAGGGGGCCGCCGTCGGGCCCCGTGCGCTCCTCGCCGGGCTCCTCTCCTCGGTCGACCTGCTCGCGCACGCGCCCGAAGCGGGAGGCGTCGTATTGGACCGGCGTCATGCCGGCGCGCACCTCGCCGGGGTCGCGGGGCGCCTTCGCGGGCTCGGTCGAGGCGGCGGGGGCCGGGGTCAGGAAGCCGCCGCCCGCGGGACGGTCGAGGAGGCGGAAATCGGCCGCCGAGCCGCCCGGGAGCGCTTCGACCGAGGGCCCCTCCGCGGGAGCGGGCTTGGACGGCTCGGTCTTCGCGGGCGGCGGAGGGGGGAAATCCGGGTCGTACGGCGCGCTGAACTGGGCGAGCGCCGGAAGAGAGGCGAGGCCCGCGAAAACCGCGAGCGACGCCACGCCGATGATCCGTCGGATGCGCGTGGAGAGCAAGTTGTGGTCTATGATCCCGCCCCCCTGGTATAGCGGGACGGCGCATTAAGGTCGGCGTTCCTTAAATACGCGCGCGCGAGATGTGGGGCAGTATATCGGAACGATGTTACGCCGTCAATACGGACGGCCGCTATGAGGAAGAGACGGAGGCGTAGGCGTCCTGGTAATCGTCCATCATCCGGCGGACGGTGAACTTCTCCATGACGGCGGCGTGCGCCGCCGCGCCGAGGGCGGCGCGGCGCTCGGGGCTCTCGGCGAGGTCCTTCAGGGCCTTGGCCAGGGCGGCCGGGGAGCCGGGGGGGACGAGGACCCCGGTCTTTTCGTTCACGACGACCTCGGGCACGCCGTCGACGGCGGAGGCGACGACGGGCAGTCCGAGCGCCATGCCCTCGAGCAGGGAGTTCGGCAGCCCTTCCCACAGGGACGGCAGGCAGGCGATGTCGAAGGCGGACAGCCAGGTGACGATGTCGGGGCGCTCGCCGTACAGCCAGACGCGCTTCTCGAGCTCGTGCTTGCGGATCTGGGCTTCGAGACGGGGGCGCTCGGGGCCTTCGCCGAGGATCACGCAGCGCAGGTCCGTCTTCTTGAGCCGCGACATGGCCTCGACGAGGAAGGAGAAGCCTTTCTGCTTGTCGAGGCGGCCGACGGCGCCGACGAGGACGTCGGCGGAGCCGAGCCTCAACTCCATGCGGCGCTTCTGGCGGTCCACCTTGGAGACCGGCCAGCCGGCGAGGTCCACGCCGTTGCGGATGGTGCGCACCTTGGCGGGGGCGTAGCCGAGGCTGCGCACGAGGTAGTCCCGGCTCGCGTCGCACTCCGCGATGAGCAGGTCGTCGCGCCCCTTGAGCGCGCGGTCGAGGAGCAAGGTCCAGACCGAGCGGGTGCGGTAGTGCACGCGCGGCGAGCTGACGAGCTTGAAGGCGAACGGGACCTTGGGCTTGGCCAGGCGGCACAGCTGGATGGCCTGGTACATGACGGCGTGGACGACGTCCGGGCGCAGGCGGGTGATGACCTCGGCCAGGCGGGCGGCGTCGGCGGGCCGGGGCGTGCCCGTAAGCCCCAAGGTCTCGACGTGCAGTCCCTGCTGCTTGAGCTTGCCCGCGTAGGGGCCCTCCGGCTTGACGCTGACCACGCCGACGACCTGATGGCGCTTCGGGTCGAGCAAGGTGGCCAAGGTGTACAGCGTCTTCTCCGCCCCTCCCACCGTCGTCGACGTGCTGACGAAGAGGATGCGGGCCAAGCTATTTGAAGAAGCGGCGCACCGTTTCGACGACGCGCCCGGCGTCCGCGGCGGACAGCTCCGCGAACATGGGCAGGGACAGGGCCTCGCGCGAGGCGGCTTCCGTGACCGGCAGGGCCCCGGCCTTCACGCCGAGGGAGGCGTAGGCCGGCTGGAGATGGACCGGGGTGGGGTAGTAGACGCCGCAGCCTATGCCGCGGCGGCGGAGATCCTCGGCCAAGGCGTCGCGGCGGTCGGTGCGGAGGGTGTAGAGGTGAAACACGGGTTTGCTCGATTCGGAGCCCAAAGGCGGTCTCTTGATGGGAAGTCCCGCGAGTCCCTCGTCGTAGATCGCGGCGACCCGTCGCCGCGAGGCCGTCCAGGCCTCGAGCCTGAGCAGCTTGATCCGCAGGATCGCCGCCTGGACCTCGTCCAACCGGCAGTTGTGGCCGACGCGCACATGGTTGTAGCCGGCCGCGGCGGAGCGGCCGCAGTTGCGAAGCTCGTTGACCGTGTCGCGCAGCTTCGCGTCATTCGTGGTGATCGCGCCCGCGTCGCCCGCGGCGCCGAGGTTCTTCGTCGGATAGAAGCTGAAGGCGCCGAGGTCGCCGATGGAGCCCGTCGGGCGGCCCTTGTAGGTCGCGAGGTGGGATTGGGCGCAGTCTTCGATCACGGCCAGGTTTCGTGAGCGAGCCAACGACAGCAACGGATCCATGTCGCATGGCTGGCCGAAGATGTGAACGGCGACAACGGCTTTGGTTCTCGGTGTACAAGCGCCTTCCACCGACTTCGAATCCAACGTCAAAGTGATCGGATCCACATCCGCGAAGATCGGCTTAGCACCCAATACGGAGACCGCGGTCGCCGTCGCGATGAAGGTGAAGGACGGCACGATGACCTCGTCGCCGGGGCCGACGCCCGCGGCTTCGAGGGCCAACTCGAGCGCGGATGTCCCGGAATCCACCCCGAGGCTGTACTTGGCTCCGACGGCTTGCGCGAACTCGGCGTCGAAGGATTTGTTTTCGGGACCCAGGATGTATATTCCTGAATCAAGCACGCGCGCGACGGCCGCCTTCACTTCGGCGCCGATCTCGGCCTGCTGGCCCTTCAAGGATATGAGCGGGATGTCGACGGCTGTCGCGGTCAATAGGCCCCCTTGCCGAACAACATCACGGCAGGCGTTTTGATGATGATCTCGAGGTCGAGGCCCAGAGACCAGTGCTCGATGTAGAAGAGGTCGAGGGCGAAGCGCTGCTCGCTCGACACGTCGGAACGGCCCGAGACCTGCCACAGGCCGGTGATGCCCGGGAGTATGTTCATGCGCTTCTTGGCCGTCGCGCCGAAGTCGCGCTCGAGGGCCTCGACCTCGCCCGTGGTGAGGGCGAGCGGGCGGGGGCCGACGACGCTCATGTCGCCGAGCAGAGCGTTGAGGAACTGCGGGAACTCGTCGAGCGAGAAGCGGCGCAGCCACTTCCCGACGCGCGTCACGCGCGGGTCGCTCTTGGACTTGAAGAAGGCGCCTTTCTGGTCGTTGAGGCCCTTCACCGAGTCGATCCTCTGCTCGGCGTCGACGACCATGGTGCGGAACTTGAAGGCGTTGAAGACCTGGCGCCGGAGGCCGTAACGCTTCTGCGTGAAGAGGATCGGGCCCGGGGAGTCGAGCTTGATGAGGACGCAGATGACGAGCCACATCGGGGCGGTGACGGCGAGGAGCACGGCGGAGAAGAGGACGTCGAAGACGCGCTTGGCCAGGAAGTTGGCGCGCGTCAGCGAGGCGTGCTTGATGCGGTAGGCGGGGATGCCGAGGTGGTGGTCCATCTGGACCTCGCCCATGCGGATCTCGAGCAGGTCGGGGACGAGGGCGAAGCGGATGCCGCGGGTGTCGCAGGCCTCGGCCGCGGCGAGGATGCGCTCGTGGGCGTCGCGCGTGCGCAGCAGGATGACCTCGTACCAGTCCTTCTCGTCGAGGACGCGCTCGAAGTCGTCCTGCCCGGCCAGCGCGGCCGCCTCTCGCACCTCCGCCCCGGGGTGGCGGGCGAGGATGCGGTCCTTGAGCACGGTCGCCACCGGGCCGCCGCCGACGAGCAGGACGGGGCGCGCGGCCTCGAGGCCGGCGAGCCAGTCGTCGAGCCAAAGCGCCAGGGTCTGGGACAGGCTCAGCAGGACGATGCCGATGGGGAACACGATGGCCAGCATGACGCGCGAGTAGGCCAGCCGCTCGTAAAGGAACGCCGCCGCCAAGGTGGTCAAGGTCCCGAGGGCCGCGGCCTTGACGAGCTGGATGAAGCGGTCGGCCGCGCTCATGTAGGACGCGGAGTAGACCCGGTTCGAGCGCAGGAGCAGCAGCCAGATCGGCACCGCGGCGTAGAGCAGGCCCTGGTATTTGTCCCAGCCGACGGCCGCGCCGGAGAACGGGATGCGCGACACGAGCCAGGGCCATTCGAAGCGCGCCCAGAACGCGAGGCGGTAGGCCGCGCCCACCGCGAGCGCGTCGAAGAGGAGGTGCCCGGCGGTCCTCAGGCCGTGGCGGAGCCAGGGAGGCAGGCCCACGGCCGTGGCGGAGCGGGGCGCCGGGGCTTGCGCTTTGCGCGTGCGGTTCTGGAGGGCCATGCGGGAGGGATTGTATCAATTCCTCCAGGACGGAGGAATCAGCGTTCGCCGCCGTAGAGCCGCGACAGCTCCGCGAGCATCCTTTCGCGTGAGAACTCGCGGCGGACCCGCTCGCGGCCGGCCGCGCCGAGCTTCAGGCGAAGGGCCTTGTCGTCGATGAGCTGCTGGCAACGCTCGAGCAGCTCCATCTCGGTCTTGACGATGAAGCCGGTGGCCCCGTCCTGGACGGCGTCGCGGTTGCCGGAGTTGTCCGAGGCGACGACGGGAAGGCCGGCCGCCATGGCCTCGAGGACGGCGTTGGGCAGAGCGTCCCAGCGGGAGTAGTGGACGAAGAGGTCGAGGGCGCGCAGGCGCTCGCGGGCCTCCTCGGCGGGCCTCCAGCCCGTGATCTCGGCGCGGCCCGCCAGGTTCATGTTCTCGAGCAGGACCCGCGCCCGGGCCTCGTCCTCGCCGCCGCCGATCCAGACGCACTTGAGGCCGTTGCGCGAATCGGTCAGGCGCTGGGCGAGCAGGATCCACGCGTCGGGGTCGCGCGCGTAGGTCAGGCGTCCGCAGGAGCCGACGACGAGCCCGTCGTGCGGCAGGGGCTCGAGGAACTCGCCGAGGTAGGCGTCGCAGACCGTGTGCACCGGGCCGCCGCCGAGGGCGCGGGCCGCGGCGGCCTCGCCGGGGGCGCAGGCGATGGTCGAGCCAAAGCGCGCGGCGGCCTTCTCGATGGTCTTGTAGAGAAGGCGCGAGGCCGCGGACCGGTCCTTCTGGAGGAACCCGTAGCCGTGGGGCGTGTAGAACACGGTCCTGATCCCGGCGGCCTTGGCCGCGGCGCGGGCGAGCACGCCCGCCTTCGAGGAATGCGCGTGGACGACGTCGGGACGATGCTCGGCGAAGAGCGCGCGGAGCTTGCGCAGGGCCCCGAGGTCCGAGGCCAGGGAGATCTCGCGGGTCATCTCCGGCACGAAGTACGCGGTCTTGGCTCCGGCGCAATTGGCCCGATACGCGTCCGGCGAGCCGCCTCGCACCGCGTAGACGAGCGAGACCTCGAAGCGCGCGGGATCGAGCCCGTTGCAGATCGCGGCGACCTGCTCGCCGGTCCCGCCGGGGCCGCCGCACTCGACGACTTGGAAGACTTTGATCACACGGGCTCCTTTCCCCTGAACAAGCGCAGCGCCTCTTCGGCGGCGAACGGGAACAGCATCGGCAGATAGAGGAGCTTGTGGCGGCCGGCGCTGCCCAGGTCGAACTCCAGAAGCGCGGCGCCCGCGGTCATCATCGCGAAGAAGGCGAACAGGCCGATCCGCGCGGGGGCTTTCGAGCCGCGCGCGAACCCCGCCGCGGCGAGCAGCGCGATCAGCAGGAGCGCGGAGTTCTCTCCGGCCGCGGCCCAGCGCCCGATCTTCCCGTCCATCGGGTAGAGCCCGGGCAGCGGCATGAATAGGACGGTGAACGCGCCCTTGGGCAGATAGAACAGGACGTCGAGCCAGGTCTTGAAGGACGCGCCGGGATAGATCTGCGTGCCGATCTCCCGGTCCGCCTTGGTCGCCGCCCAGAGCCGGTCCGCCGCCTGGCGCGAGTTGCGGAAGCGGCTGATCCCTTCGGGCGAGGTCGGGCGATGGACCTCCAGCGAGTCGGCGCTGTACGCGACGGGGATCATCCGGGGCTGGGCCCGGCCCTGGCCGGCCGCGCTCGATTCCCGGGTGTGAAAGGAAGCGAGCAGGCCGCGGGATGCGGAGGGATGGACGGCCAGGGCCGCGAGAATGGCGACGGCGGCGAGCAGGGAGTTCGTCCTGGGGTGGTGCGCGGCCTCCAGACCGACCGCGGCCAGGATCGCCGCCCCCAGGCAGACGAGGACATACGAGCGGTAAAAACCGGCGGCGAGCAGGGCCAGGCCGGCGCCCAGAGCGAACGACGCGGCCCGGGCGCGGGAGGTCTTGGCGTTGAAGCCCGCGGCGAGCGCGGCGCCGAGCGCGGCGAAGGCCATCAGAGCCACGGGGGCTTCCTTGAGGTTTTGGGACGTGTAGAAGACGTGGGACGGCCAGACGGCCATGGCGAGGCCGGCGCCCAAGGCCGCCCGGGCCGGGAAGGCGAAGGTCATCGCCCAGGCGAACGCCGCGACGGCCAGCGCGCCCATGACCGCGTTGAACAGCTTGACGACGAAGGGACGAGGTCCGAGGACGCGATAGAACCCGAGCGATATCGAGGTCTGCAGCCGCTCGCCCAAGGTGCCGTTGATGGCCGGCGGGCGGCCGGCGCGGACGTCCTCGAGAGCGCTGAGCGCGTAGCCGTGGATGACGACGGCGTCGGTGTAGTAGTAAGCGGGGAAGATCGGCTTGATCTCGGTCGCGACGGCGCACGCGACGCGCAACGCCAAGGCGAGGGCGGCCAGCGCCGTCAGCGGCCGGCGCCTAATCCAGGACACGGTAGCGCAGGAGGCAGAGCAGGTAGGAGAAGCCGTCCTTCCAGGTGATCTTCTTGCCCTCTTCGTAGGTGCGGCCCGAGTAGGAGATGGGCACCTCGTAGATGCGCAGGTGCCGCTTGCAAATCTTCGCCGTGATCTCGGCCTCGATGCCGAAGCGCTCGCTGCGCAGGGGGATGGCCTTGATCTTCTCCGTCAGGAAGACCTTGTAGCAGGTCCCCATGTCCGTGAGGTTGATGTTGTACAGGACGTTCGTGATCAAGGTGAAGACCATGTTCCCGAAGTAGTGCCAGAAGAAGAGGACCCGGTGCGGCCCGCCGAGGAAGCGCGAGCCGTACACGGCGTCGGCCCGGCCGTCGAGGATCGGAACGAGCAGGCCGGGGTAGTCCGCCGGGTCGTATTCGAGGTCGGCGTCCTGGATGAGCACGATATCCCCGGTCGCGCGCGCCAGCGCCGTCCTCAGGGCGGCGCCCTTGCCGCGGTTTCGTTCGTGCAGGACCACGATGGCGCGATCGCCGAGGCCGTGGAGCAGGTCGCGCGTGCCGTCGGTCGAGCCGTCGTCGACGATGACGACCTGCTTTGCGAGCGGGATATCCACCGCCTCGACGCGGCGCAGGAGCTCGAGCACCGTGGCCTTCTCGTTGAAGACGGGGATGAGGATGGAGAGGGTTTTTCGCACCGGGGACATTATAGGTTTTCGCTCCCCCGCCGGAGGGCGGCGGTGCCCCAGGCCCAGACGAGCAGCAGCAGCGCGGAGAACTGCTCGTTCTGGAACGAGGTCTCGGTCAGCGACAGGACGAGGAAAGCGCAGACGGCCCCGGCCGCCCAGAGCGCGCGGGCGTCCGGCGTGGTCCGCGCGGCGCGGACGGCGCGCGAGGCCATCAGCCCGAGCAGGGCCGCCAGGGCGGCGGCTCCGGCGAGGCCGCGCTCGGCGAGCTGGTGCAGGTAGAGGTTGTGCGCCGAGCCCCAGTGGGTCTCCCCGTCGAGCGCGCTCGCGTGGTAGCTCGGGAAAAGGCGGTGGAATCCTCCGGGCCCGACGCCGGTCCAGGGGCGGTCGCGGAACATGCGCCACGCCGTGTCCCACAGCGTCCAGCGCACCTGCTGCGGGTTGGCCGGGTCGTAGCGGAAGAGCGCGCTCAAGGTCCGTCCTCCGTTGGGCATGACCTCCCAGGTCAATGCCGAGACGACGACCAGCGCCATGGCGGGCAGGGCCCAGCGCCGCGCGCGGGGCTCGAGCAGGGCCACGACGGCGAAGCCCGCGGCCGCGGCGAAGAGTGCCATGCGCGTCTGGCTCAGGATCAGGGCCGTCGCCGCCAGCAAAGCGAAGGCCGCGACGGCGGCGCGGCCCCGGGCGTCCCTTTCCCCGGGCCGCAGGAGCACGCAGGCGCCGCCGAGCGCGGCCACGGCCATCTGTTCGCCGAACACGACGGGGTGGACGAAGGCGTGAGCGCGGACCATCATGCCCCCCTTGAGGCCGCCGAGGAGGACCTGCCCGGCGCCGGTCAGCGCGGCCGCCCCGAACGACAGGCCGAGGGCCGGCAGCAGCGGCGCCCCGGGCTCGACGGCGAGAGCCGCGACGAAGAGCCCCATCGCCCACAGGCGGTGGAGGTCCTTGACGGCGTCGCGCAGGGAGGGTCCCGGGGCGGAGGAGCACGCCGCCGCCAGCAGCCCGGCCGCGGCGTAGGCCGCCAACGCGGCCAGGACGGGCTCGGAGCGCCAGGCCGAGAGCATCGCCCGCCCGTCGGTCCGCGCGCGGAGGATCAAGGCCAAGGCGAGGAGGGCCAGGGCGATGTTCGACGCGGCGATCGACAGAGGAAGGGCGAGCGCGGTCAAAGCCAGTGCCGCCGCGACGGGCGTCAGGGAGCGCATGACGGAGAGTCTACCAGATGAGCCGGAGCACGGTCGCCGTGACCCCGGGGGCGAGAGCCGCGTTCGCCGCGGGCCTCGTCTTCAGCTTCCCGGAGGCGGCCATCGCGCGGACTCCCGCGTTCGCCCGGTTCAGGAAGGCGGGCGGCTCGGGCTCGGTCACGCCGTCCACGAAGACGATCGTGTCGCAGGACTTGTCCTTGAGGCGGATCAGCGCGGCCTCGGCGGAGGACTGCGCGTAGCCGAGGCTGACGAACCTCAGGCCGAGCCCGCGCATCGCGGCGAGCGAGGAGAGGTTGTTCGCGTTGAGCCGGGGGTCCTCGAGGGCGACGGCGGCGACCTTGCCTCCCGCGGCGACGACGGCGTCCACCAGTGCGCCGCGGTCCCAGCCCGGGTTGGCGCTCGGCGCGGAGCTCCGGAAGGTGCGGACCGCGCAGACGGAGAGCCCCGCGCCGAGCAGCAGGGCGGCCGAGGCTCCGCGGGCCGCCGCGCCGGGGAAGGAGACCGCGGCGCGCGCCGCGAGGAGGGCGGCCACGGGCAGCAGCGGCGCGATCAGACGCGGCTCGCGGTTGACGCCGGCCGCGTAGACGAGCAGCGGGGCCAGGCCCCATAGCGCGGCGTTCAGCCCCGCGCCCGCCTTCTCCCGGGCGGAGAGCGCGGCCGCCGCGCCGACGGCGGCCATCGCCGCGGCGAGGGGCCAGGACAGGGCGTCGCGGAAGATGGCGACGGCCCAGTCGAGCCGCGCGCCGAGGCCGCCGCCTCCGGCGTAGTCGCCCGCGACGCGGCCGAAGCCCGCGCTCCAGGCGAAGCCCAGCACGTACGGGAGGTTCGCCGCGTACCATGTCGCCGCGAGCGGGACGGCGACCAGCAAGGCGAGCTTCGCGTGGGGCCTCAGGCGCTCGCGCGCGGGCCAGGCGAAGCCGGCCGCGACCAGGGGGAAGGTGACCTTGGCCAGGAGCCCGAGCCCGAGGAGGACGCCGAGCCGCCAGCCCTCCCGGCGGTCGCCGGGCTTCGCGGCGGCGCAGCGCCAGGCCCACAGCCCGAGCAGGGCGGTCAGCAAGGTCTCGACGAGGAAGACGCGCGAGAGGCCGTAGGCCAGCGGGGTCAGCGCGCACAGCGCGCCGCCGAGCGCGGCCGCGTCCCGCGCGCGGGGATGGCCGCGCCACCACTCGGCCGCGGCGCGCGACCAGGCCCACGCCGCGAGCGCGGCGAGCGGCAGATTGACCCAGACCGCGACGCGCTCGCCGGGGCCGAGGACGGCGTACAGCGGCAGCGGGACGAGGGCGATCAGGGGCGCCTTGATGCGGAACGCCTCGGCGTAGGCGCGGGCGAATTCGAGGGGCCCGGCCTTGAGCGCGGAGAACAGGCGGAAGCTCGTCTCCAGGTACCAGGCGTCGTCGAAGGACGGGGGCGCGGCGTTGCGCGCGATGTGCCAGGCCGTGGCCCCCAGCGCGGCGGCGGCCGCCGCCGCGCAAAAGCGTCTCACGCGCGCCGCCTCTCCCAGAGGGCGATGATCCCGTAGAGCACGAGGCCTCCCGCGAACGAGAGGGTCAGCGCCAGCGCCGCGCCGAGCACGCCGAGGGCCGGCACGAGCAAAGAGGTCAGCGCCAGGTTGCCGAGCCCCGCGGCGAGCGCTCCGGCCACCGACAGGCGCAGCCCCGAGAAGTCGCGCGCGGCGTACAGCGCCGAGATCGTCCCGTGGAGGAGGATCAGCGCCGCGGCGCCCGCGAACGCCGCGGCCCAGCCGAGATCGAGGTTGTAGCGCCGGCCGAACAAGGCGATGCCGCCGATCGCGGTGAGCCCGAAGAAGACCCAGGCCGCGAGCAGGGCTGGCCCGGCCGCGCGCCGGAACAGGGCCCAGATGTCGCGCTGCCCCTCGGGGCCGCTCGCCAAAGGCACCAGCACGGCCTGCAGCATGTACAGGAACGCGAGCGCGACCTGGACGGTCGCCGTGAAGTAGGCGCTGAACAGGCCGACCTCCGTGGCGCTGGCGTGGCGGTTCAGGAACAGGCGCGCGGGCGCCAGGACGCAGGCGGTCGAGAGCAAAGTCGGGGCCGCCGTCGCGGCGTAGCGGCCGACGGCCTTCACGAAATCCCATTCGAACGCCGGGCGCAGATAATGCCGCAGGACCCAGAGCGCGTACGCCGAGCTGGCGAGCAGGCTGCCGATGAACGCCAGGATCATCGCGCGATGGTCGGCTCCGAAGAAGACCACGAGCCCGGTGAGGAGGACCGGCGCGGCGATGCCGTAGACCGTCTCGACGAGCCCGCGGTGGGCGAAGCGCTTGAGGCCGAGAAGCGGGCTCGAGAGGACCTGGCTCAGGGCGGTCGCCGTCGCCAGGAGGGCCGACAGCGCGAACAGCTCCGCTGGCAGGCTCATCGCGCGCTCGAGCCAGAGGTGGGCCGCGGCCATCAGCGGCAGGCACAGCACGCCCCAGGCGAGGAAGGAGGCGAGCGCGGTGGAGATCAGGCGCGCGCGCCGCCCCTCGTCGGCCTCGTCGGCGATCAGCTTGCTCGTCGCCAGGGGGAAGCCCAGCATCGGGATGATCTGCAGGTAGGCCGCCGCCGCGATGACGAGGTTCGCGCGGCCGTACTCGACCGGGCCGAGCAGACGGCCGGCGAGGAGCTGGGTGAGGAAGGTGGAGACGCGAGCCGTGCCGTACAGCACGCCGATCCAGCCGAGGCCCGAGAGCAGCGCCCGGTGGCGCTGCGGGGCGGGCGGGGCGGCGGGACCCGTCTTGCGGGCCCTCGCGACGAGCGCCTCGAGGCGGGCGAAGACGGCTTCCTCCGCGTGCGCGCGCGCCACGTCGACCCGCTCGCGCCGCGCGTCGTCCCGGCCGAGGGCGCGCGCGGCGGCCACCCAGGCCTCGGGGGTCCGGCAGATCGTGAGGACGTTCGACAGCCCGTCGAGGGCGGGCAGGGGGCTCGCGAGCACGGGGCGGCCCGTCGCCAGGCACTCGAAGGTCTTGGCCGGGATCACCCCGCGGTTGTACTCGTCGTTCACGTACGGCAGGAGCAGGGCGTCGTGGTCGGCCAGCATCGCCGGCAATTCGTCGTAGGGGAAAAGGCCGCGGAAGCTCACGGAAGGGGGCAGCGGCGGAGGGGCCTCCTTGACCGGGCCGATCATGTCGATCTCGAAGCCGTCCTCGGCGAGCGCCCGGATCGGGGCATAGTCGAGCGCGCGCCATACCGTCCCGAAATAGCAGAGCCTGCGGCGCGGACGGTCCGGGGGCGGGGGGAGGAAGAACTCGCGGCTCACGCCGTGGTGCAGCTCCACGACGTTGGGGTGCAGCGGCTTCTTGTCCTCGTACAGCGTGCGGGAGGTCGTCAGCACCAGGCCCGCGCGCGCCATCAGCGCGGCCTCGGTCTCGGCGAGGTTGGGCGGCGGCGAGGGCAGGCCGTAGAAGTTGTCGACGCAGTCGTACACCGTGAGCGAGGGCGCGAGACGGTCGATCAGGGCCAAGGTCGTCGCCGTCGGGAGATAGGCGAAGACGACCGGCCCGCGGCGCAGGCCCCGGTCGTGCAGGATGTCGGCCAAGCGCGGGGCCAGCAGGGCGGCGTTGGCCTCGAGGAAGAGGCGGCGGGTGGGCGGCAGGACCAGGGGGCTGACGACGGTGATTCCCTTGGGCACGCGCGAGTGCTTGGCGTGCCGTCCCCGCCACGCGCGGCTCAGGCGCTCCCTCACGCGGCCGAGGTCCCGCAAGCCCGGCTCGCGGAAGCCCGTGTTCTCGACGAAGAAGACGCGGTGACCGGCGCGGGCCCACTGCTCGGCGAAGGAGTGGTGGCGCTGGCGGGTGGCGCTCCACTCCACGCTGGAGAGGATGACCACATCGAAGGGGCGCGCGGTCATCGGGCCGCCGGGTCGCCTTGGCGCAGGGCGAACCAATCCCAGGTCCCGGAGGCCTTGCCGGCGAAGTCCCGCTCGTCGTCGAAGGAGACGATCTCGGTGCGCTTGAGCAGGAGCGGGTCTCGGTCCGGGCCGTTGACGCCGTACAGCGAGCAGCCCGCCCGGGCGTAGCCCGCCGCGCGAGCGGCGTCGGCGGTCCGGCGGGAGGCCGCGCCGTGGGGCCAGGTCATGACGGCGACGGCGCCGCCGAGCGCATCCTCGAGGCGGCGGCGGGACTCCGAGAGCTCGCGCGCCAGGTCCCCCGCGGCGAGGGAGTCGAGTCGGGCATGGGTGAGACCGTGGGCTCCGATCTCGCAGCCGGGGACCAGGGAAAGCTCCTTGAGCTCCGGCCAGGAGAGGTGGGGACGCCCGGAGTCGAGCAGGCCCGGCGTGACGCAGACGGAGAACGGGATCGACAGGCGGGCGAGCAGGGGGGCCGCCGTCGTCAGCGTGTCGGCGTAGCCGTCGTCGAAGGACACCGCGATCTCGGCGCTTCCGTCGAGCTTGGCTCGCCCGATCGAGACGGGAGAGCCGAACCGGCCCGAGGCGATGGACTCCATCTGCCGGGCGAAGGCCTCGGCCGGGGTGCTCAGGCCGTAGGGGTCGCCGGGGAGGGCCGAGCCGACGGAGTGATAGCCGAGCACGCGCAGGCCCGCGGTCGCCGGGGCCCCGAACGCCTCGCGCCCGCGCGCCAAGGCCCTCCAGAGGCGGTGGGACCGGCTCACTGCAGGGAGTCTCGACGCGCGAAGATGGCGGCGTCGAAGGCCCGCCCGAGCCACGGCGCCGTCGCCCATTGCCATTCGCCCAACGTCTCGACGGGCGGCAGGCCCAGCCCGCGCTTGAAATTGTAGACGCCGGGATTCTCCGCGGGATCGATGCCCGTCACGTCGAAAACCTCGACGCCCATCTCCTTGAGACGGCGCATGACCTGCCAGTACATCGCGTTGGGAAGATTGAGGCGAAGGCCGTGCTCGTCGGCCGCGGAGAGCGCGAACCAGGCTCGATCGCCTTGGACCCAGATCGCCCCGCCGCAGCCGTCCTTCCCGCCGG
Source organism: Elusimicrobiota bacterium (assembly GCA_016191335.1). Lineage (GTDB taxonomy): Bacteria > Elusimicrobiota > Elusimicrobia > UBA1565 > UBA9628 > GWA2-66-18. Next base: position 68,378 of record JACPOW010000099.1, read on the forward strand.
CGGAGACGATGAAGAAGAGGATCGAATCCCCGAGAACGTCCGTCATGCGCTCGAGGTCGGCGACCGACAGACGCTGGCCGTGCAGGCCTTTGCGCACGCACAGCGCGTCGTGCAGGGGCTGGTAGCGGCGCAGCAGCTCCGGGCTCCGGCCGAACTCGATCGTCGCGCCGGCTTTCTCCGCGCGATTGAGCTGATTGCGCCAGTTACGTTCGAAGCCTTCCCGGATCACTTCCAGGGGCTTGGTGAGATCGGCGCGATAGGTCAGGCCGCTGCCCAGGGGCGTCAGCGGCCGGGAGAAGCCCGCGGCGCGCACGATCAATTGGGCCTCGAGGTCCATCGCGACGTCGAAGTTGAGGCGGATGATCGACCGGCCCTTCGCGCGGGCCCGCTCCTTGAGCCCGGCGAGGAAGTCTTTGAGGGAGACCAGGTCCTGGCCGCGCGTGAGGCCTTTGCGGAACATCGGCCCGCCGTTGACCCACAGCAAGGAGCCGGCGGCGATCGGGAGGCGGCGTTCGAGGATCAAGGCGGCGGCCAGCGGCGTGGGCCCGTTGAACAGCGCCGCGTGCGCGGGCGTCCAGCCTCCGGTCTTGAGCCGCCCCCATGCCGCGGTCTGCCGGATGTGCCGGTCGTCGAACGAGGAAACATGGCCGTCCCAGTCGCGGGCGGCGGCCTCCGGAGTCAGGATTTCCCAGCGGATGCCGTTCACCATAGGAAGTGCGCGAGATAGACGTCGCGGTAATGCGCCGGAGCGTCCGCGCGGACGGCCCCGGGCAGGTCGGGCCAGGGCAGGACGCTGAGCCCCAGGCGGCGATAGGCGGCGTAGGCGGCTTCCGCGGCGGCCGGCCCGGCGCGGAAGGCGAAGGCGTACGGGACGACGCCGGCCGGGAGGGAGGAGAACACCGGGGGCAGGCCGAGCTCCCGCGCGGTCGCGGCGCACAGTTCGTACAGCGCGCGGCGGCGCGCCCGCTCGCCCGCTTCGTCGCCGCAGGAGATGGGTCCGGAGAGCGCGGCGGCGGGCGCCGGGTCCCCGAGCGGCGCGTCCTCGCTGCCTTCGCGGCCGAGGCGGTCGCGCCAATCGAAGCCGCGCGCGGCGCGCAGGGCCTCGAGGAGGACGCGGGCCGTTCTCGCCCCGGCCGCGGCCAGCAGGGGCCGCGCGGCCGCCTTCAGGCCGGACCGCGCGGTCCCCGGCCCGCCGGCTCCGGGGGCGGGAGGCAGCGCCGCGGCGCGCCCCGGATCGGTCACGAGCAGGACGCCGCCGTCGGCGAGAGGCAAGGTCTTGCGCGGGCTCAGCGCGCCGAAATCCGCGCGCGTGCCCAGGAGGAGGCCCTCCCCGTCGCGCGAGAACAGGCCGTGGCTGGCGTCCTCGACGATCGCGGCGCCGGTGCGGCGCGCGTAGGCGCGGAACGGCGCCAGGTCGCAGGGGAAGCCGAAGTAGTCGACGGCCAGGACCGCGCGCGCCGCCGGCCAGGCCGCGCTGTCCGCGTCGGGCTGGAGATCCGGCCCCACCGTGTAGAACAGCGTCTGCCCGCTCGCGGCGGCCAGGACCTCGCGGCAGAAGAACCCCGGGAGGAGCACCGGCCCGCCTCCGGCGGCGCGGAAGGCGTCGGCGAGCGCGTGGCGGCCGTACCGGTAGAAGCGCGCGAGGGCGGGGGCGTAAAGCTCCGCGAGGCGCCAGGGCGCGGCCGCCGGCGGCGGCGCGTACACCGTGCGGGCGAGCTCGGCGGGGCTCATCGCGCGGCTCCGCGCGGCAGCAGGCAGAGGGCGGCGACCGCGATGTTCTTGGGGTCCCACGGGCATTCGGCGACGGCGCGCGCGGCGTAGCGGCGCGCGGCCGCGCGGTCCCCCTGCGCGAGCAGCCGCCGCGCGGCCGAGCGGCACATCACGCCGAGGCGGCGGCGCATGCGCGCGCGTGTGAGCGGCCCCGGGTCCGCGAAGCCGCGGAAGTGGTCGCGCAGGAGGTTCTCCAGGTTCGTGTTGTGATAGACGATCCGGTTGGAGGCGGCGGACTCGACGAGCTGATACTCGCCCAGGACGTCGTCGAGGAAGCGTATGCGCCCGATCCTGGCCAGGCGCATCCAGAGGTCGTAATCCTCGACGGTGTTGAACGCCGGGTCCTCCCGGAACAGGCCGGCCTCGACCAGCTTGGACTTGCGGACGGTCACGGCCGACGGCGACAGGGCGTTGCCCTCGAACAGAAGGCGTTCGTACATGTTCTCGACCAGCGGGCCGTTCCTCGAGACGCGCACGAGCGCGCCGTCCTTGACGATGTTCTCGTTGTGGCAGACGAGGTCGGCGTCGGGGTGCGCGTCGAACTCGGCCAGGGTCCGCGCGAGCTTCTCCGGGAACCACAGGTCGTCGTGGTCGAGGAAGGCGATCAGGTCCGCGGTCGCCGCGCGGATGCCGGTGTTGCGCGCCCCGGCGATCTTCTTGTTCTCCTGCCGGATGCAGAGGCCGCGCAGCCCCTTCTCCTTCAGGAACCGGTCCACCACGAGCTTCGTGTCATCGGAGGATCCATCGTCGACGACGATGATCTCGTAGTCCGTGAACGTCTGCGCCGCCACCGTCTCCAGCGTCTTCCCGATGAACGCGGCCGCGTTCCAGGCCGGGATGACGACGGAGACGCGCGGGGCGCCCATCAGCGGGGGGCGCGCGCCGCGCGCATCGCGGCCAGGCCCTCGCTCACCGTCATCGGGGCCACGCCCAGCTCGCGCGCCATGCGCTCGACGACGAAGGTCGTGTCGGGGGGGCGACGAGCGATGCCCGGGAAGGCGCCGCTCGTCACGGGCTTGATCAGGCCCGCGTCGAGACCGAAGGCCTCGGCGACCGCGAGGCCGAACCGGTGGCGGTCGACGCGCTCGCCGCCGGCGAGGTGGAAGATCCCCTCGGGGCGCTTATCGAGGACGGCCCACAGCGCGCGGCCGCACTGCAGGTTGAACAGCGGGTTCTCGTGCACGTCGGTGACGAGGGAGACCGGCTCGCGCTTCTCCAATTTTTCGAGGATCCAGGTCGCGGGGTTGGAGCGGGTCTCGGCGTGGTTCCAGCCGTACATGAGGATGGGCCTGACGATCGTCCAATGCTTGAGCGTTTCCTGGACGAGGCGCTCGCACTCGACCTTGAGCCGGCCGTATTTGTTGACCGGGTTGACCGGATCGGACTCGCGGTAGGGGGCCTTGGCGCCGTCGAAGACGGCGTTCGTCGAGATATAAAGCAGATGGATGTGAGCGCGGCGGCACGCCGCGGTCACATTCAGCGTCGAGACGATGTTGGACTCGAGGCTCTCGGCGTAGTTCTTCTCGACGAAGTCGACGCTCGCGATGCCCGCGGCGTGCACGACCGCGTCGAAGCGGCGCTCCGCGAAGAGCGCGTCCACGGCGCGCTTGTCCCTCAGGTCGAGCACGAGCTGCTCGGCGCGCGAGCCCGGAAGGCGGTAGTCCCTCTGATGGACGCTGACGATGTCCCAGCCCGCGGGCGCGGTCTCCTCCATGCCCTTGCCGAGGAGGCCCGTGCCGCCGGTGACGAGGACGGTCTTCGCCATGCTAGACGTTGTAGCGGCCCGGCTTGTAGTCGGCGAGGTGCGCCAGGACGTGGGCCGCGAGCTGCTCCAAGCCCTTCTCGAGCGTCCAACGAGGCCGCCAGCCGAGCAGGCGCCGGGCCTTGGCGTTGCCGCAGAGCAGGCGCATGACCTCGCTCTTCGCGGGGCGCACGCGCCGGCGGTCGGTGGAGAAAGGGACGCGGCGGCCGGTGATCTTCATGAGCAGGCGCGCGGCCGCGCCGATCGAAACGCCGCGCCCCGAGCCGAGGTTGAAGTCCTCTCCGATCGCGCGCGGAGAGCGCGCGACGGCGAGGAATCCCTCGACGGTGTCGGCGACGTAGTTGAAATCGCGGACCGGGTCGAGCGCGCCGATCTCGAGCCTTGGGGCCCCGGAGAGCAGCTGGGCCGCGATCGAGGGCAGGACGGCGCGCGCCGACTGGCGCGGGCCGTAGGTGTTGAAGGGGCGCGCGATCGCGGCCGGGAGGCCGAAGGAGCGGTGGAAGCTCTCGACGAGGGCGTCGGCGCCGATCTTCGTCGCCGAGTAGGGAGACTGCCCCTGGCGCGGATGGGCCTCGTCGATAGGCACGTAGCGCGCCGTGCCGAAGACCTCGGACGTCGAGGTGTGGACGACCTTGCGCGTCTTGGCCCGCAGGCAGGCTTCGAGCACGTTCAGCGTGCCGTGGATGTTGGTCTCGACGTACTGGGCGGGCGCCTCATAGGAATAGGGGATCGCGATCAGCGCGCCCAGGTGGAAGACGACCTCCTGCCCGGCGACGAACTCGCGGACGAAGAACGGGTCGGCCAGGTCGCCGGCGCGCACATCGATGCGCCGCATCAGCGCGGCCGGCGTGCGGTCGAGGAAGCCCCAGCGCGAGGCCGAGTTGTAGCGCACCATCGCGCGGACCTTGGCGCCCCGTCGCGCGAGCTCCTCGGCCAGATGGCTGCCGATGAACCCGCCGGCCCCGGTCACGCCTACCGCGACGCCGCTCCAGAACGAGTTTTTCATCTGAGCCTCCGCTCCGCGTCCAGGAAATCGACCAAGGAGACCACCCGCATGCTCAGGCCCGCGGGCGGAGCGTCCTGCGTCGCCGCGAGGACGAGCTCGGCGTCCGCGGGGACCTCCGCGAAGGTCCGGGCGAAGGAGAAGGCCGTTCCGGGCAGCTCCAGGGTACCCGCCGTCTCGCGCAAGGCGCCCTCCAGCTCGTCCTGCGCGACGATCCAGAACGAGCGCCGCCCCTCGGCGTGCTCGCGGCGAAGGACCGTCGTCACGTTGTCCTGCAGCTGGCGGAACAGGCGCACGGTGTAGAGCGCGTAGTCGTAGGTCTTGCTCGCCTTCTCGAGGGCGCCCTTCGGCGTGAGCAGGTACTGCGTGCGCTTCCAGTCGAGGCGCCCGACCTTGATCAGGCCCTTGCGCGCCAGGCGCTTGAGCAGTAGATTCGTCATCCCGAGCGACAGGCCTGCACCGCGGGACAGGTCCCGCTGCGTCTGAACCGGCGAGCGCGAGATCTCGCGCATCAGGGCGAGCTCGCTCTCGTCGAGGGGGCGGGCGAGGGAAGGAGGCATCTCTACAGCCCCCGCGCGCGCAGGTCGTGGACCTGGAGCAGGCCCACCGCGCGCCCGCGCCGGTCGACGACGGGCAGGACGTTGAACGGGTTCTTGCGCTCCTCCATGACCGCGATCGCCCGGGCGGCGGAATCCTCGGGGCGCACCGTCGTCGGGCGCGGGTTCATGATCGTGCGGATGGAGAGGGACAGGGGGTTCTTGCCGGTCTCGAGCGAGCGCCGCAGGTCGTAGTCGGTGACGAGGCCGATGAAGCGCCCGCGCGCGTCGACGATCGACGCGGCCCCGGCCTGCTTGCGCGTGATCTCGAGCAGCAGGCGGCGCACGTCCTGGTCGGCGCGCACGACGGGGTTGTCCTCGCCGGAGCGCATCACGTCGGCGACGGTCAGGCTCAGCCGCTTGCCCAGGCGCCCGCTCGGGTGGTTGCGCGCGAAGTCGCCCGCGCCGAAGCTGCGGTACTTCATCAGGGCAACGGCCAGCGCGTCGCCGACGGCGAGGGCCACGGTCGTGCTCGAGGTCGGAGCGAGGTTCAGCGGGCAGGCCTCCTCGGCGATCGGCGTGTGGAGGACGACGGCGGCGCGGCGCGCGAGGGTGGACCGGGGGTTGGCGGTGAGCGCGATGAGCTTGGCGCCGCGGGCGCGCAGGTGGGGCAGGAGGGCGTTGAGCTCGTCGGACTCCCCGGACTTTCCCAACGCCAGCACGAGGTCCTGGCGCTGGACCATGCCCAGGCCGCCGTGCAGGGCCTCGGTCGGGTCCAGGTAGACCGCCGGCGTCCCCGTCGAGGAGAACGTCGCCGCGATCTTCTGCGCGATCGCGCCGGACTTGCCCACGCCGGTCAGGATGACCTTGCCGCGGCAGGCGGCGAGCAGCGCGATGGCGCGCGCGTACGGAGCGCCGATCGCGCGCCGGGTGCGCTTGAGCTCGGCGGCCTCGCAGTCGAGGACGCGGCGGATCTCGGCGAGGACGTCGACGCGGGGCTTCCTCATCGCAGGATCGAGGTCACCGCGTCGATGACGTCGGAGACGTCCTCGTCGGTGAGCTTGGCGGAGAGGGGCAGCGAGAGCGTGCGCTCGCCGATGAACTCGGCGTTGGGGAAGTCCCCGGCCTTGTGGCCGAGGAGCTTGCGGTAGAACGGCTGCAGGTGCAGCGCGAGGTAATGCACGCCCGTCCCGATGTTGAGGGCGTTGAGCTCCGAGAGCACCTGGTCGCGCGTCTTGCCCCGCTTGTCGGAGTCGATGAGCAAGGTGTAGAGATGATAGCCGTGGCGCGTGCCCGCCTCGGGGGCGGCCGGCGTGAAGCACGGCAGGCCCGCGAAGGCCTCGTCGTAGCGCTTCCAGATCTCCTGGCGGCGGCGCCAATAGACGTCGATGTTCGGCATCTGGTGCAGGCCCAGCGCGGCCTGCATGTCGGTCATGTTGTACTTGAAGCCGGCGTAGAGCACCTCGTAGTGCTTGTAGCCGTCGTCGGAGAAGCGCTTCCAGGCGTCCTTGCTCATGCCGTGCAGGGCGAGGATCTTGATCTTGTCGGCGAGCTCGGCGTTGTCGGTCAGGACCATGCCGCCCTCGGCGGTGGTGATGTTCTTGGTCACGTAGAAGCTCAGGGTCCCGAACTCCCCGAACGTCCCGGCCTTGCGGCCGCGGTACTCGGTCTCGATGGCGTGGGCGCAGTCCTCGACCATGGCGAGCTTATGCTTGCGCGCGAGCTCCCCGAGCGCGTCCATGTCGCAGGGGCGCCCGGCGAAGTGCACGGGCAGGATGGCGCGCGTCCGGGACGTGATCCTGGAGGCGATCTTCGCCGGGTCGATGTTCTGGGTGCCCCGCTCGCAGTCCACGAGGACCGGCTTGGCCCCGGCGTGGATGATCGCGTTGAGGGTGGCGCAAAACGTCATCGGGGTGGTGATGACCTCGTCGCCGGGCTTGAGGTCGAGGGCGGCCAAGGACAGGTGCAGGGCCGCGGTGCAGGAGCTGACCGCGATGGCGTGCTTGGAGCCCTTGTAGTCGCGGACCAGGTCTTCGAACTTCTTGACCTTGGGGCCGGTGCCGATCCACCCTGAGCGGAGGGTGGCGACGACCTCCTGGATGGCGGCCTCCTCGATGAGGGGGCTGCCGAAAACGAGGAAATCCTTGCGTTTCTTGGAGGGGGTGGTCTTCATGTTCAATGAGTGAACATTATACCATTCGCGGCGAAAGGAGCGACCGGTACAACGCAGCGTAACGCTCCACGGAGGCCCGGGCCGTGAAGCGCTCCTGGAACCGGGCGGCGGCGGCCTTCCCGAGACGTTCCCGCAGGGCCGCGTCCCCGCAGGCCCGCGCCAGGGCCGCCGTCAGCCCGGCGACGTCCCCCGGCGGGACCAGGAGGCCGCTTACCTCGTGCTCGAACTGCTCCGCCACCCCGCCCACCGCCGTGACCACCACGGTCTTGCTCAGGCTCATGGCCTCGAGGGTCACGTTGGGGAAGTCCTCGTAGCCCGTCGACGGGAGGGCCACGACGTCGGCCGCGTTGAACAGGTTGAAGTGCCGCGACTCCCAGCCCAGGAAGAGCACGTCGCGCTCGAGGCCCAGCTCCCGGCTATACGCCTCGAGCTCGGGGCGCAGGAACCCGTCGCCGCCGAGCGCCGTCACGGGAAAGGGCGAGAGCCCCTCCTTCTTGAGCCGGGCCAGGGCCTCGAAGAGGACGCGGTGGCCCTTGCGCGGCTCAAGCACGGCGACGACCGCGATCAGGGGCCTTCCCTCGGGGACGCCGAGGCGCCGCCGGACCTGCTCCGGGGTCTCGGTGACCTCGCGCGCGGCGATGCCGTTGGGCGCGGAGACCGAGGCGTCCGCGCCCAGCCCCAGCACGGCGGCCAGCGCCCGGCGGCCGTGCTCGGAGGCGGTCACGAACAGGGAGGCTGAGCGGACCGCGAGCCGGTCGAGCGGCCAGTCGAGCCAGCGGTCGGGACCGGCGTAGGGCACGGGGAGGTTGTTGACCACATGCACGACCTTCTCGACGTTCCTGAGGCGCGCGGCGATCCCCGCCGCGAGGCAGGAGGCCGCGCCGGGAAACCCTCCGTTGTTGATGTGGAGGATGTCGATGGGCTCCGCGCCCAGGGACCGGTAAAGCAGCCGGACATTCCAGAGCATGAGCCAGTATTTGACGAGGAAGACCCGCATGAGGGCCTTGTACAGGCCGCGAAACGGATTGGGCCAGCCGTTCGCGAGCCCCGAGACCTGGTGGAAGTCGAGCAGCGGCAGCGGGATCAGACGAGGAGGAGCAGGGACTCGCGCCTTGAAGCCCTCCTCGTATTCCGGAGAAGTCCGGTAGCTGAAGGAGACCTCGTATTCACGCAGAAACTTTTCATCGGAGAAAAAGTTCGCGAGCATGTTTTCACACCCGGCGAAATAGTCGCAGTCCGAATGGAACCGGACGCGGATCATGCGGCCGGCGCGTCCGCCCGGAGGACGACCTTCGCGGGGCTGCCGAAGGCCATCCCGTAGTCGGGGACGTCCTTGTGGAGCACGGTGTTGGGGCCGACGACCGCGTTGCGCCCGACGGTCACGCCGGGACGGATGACGGCGCCGGTGCCGATCCAGCAGCCTCGCTTGAGCAGCACGGGGCCCTTGATCTGGTCGCCCTGATGCATGATGGGGACCTCGGGGTCCTTGTAGAAGTGGTCCGTGTCGGCGATGTAGACGCGGTCGGCGATCATGACGTCGTCCTCGAGGCGGATGTCGTTGAACGCGTTGATGTGGACGAAGCGCCCGAGGTAGCAGCCGTCGCCGATGATCAAAGAGGGCTTGCCGTCCTCGCGGGGCAGGCAGTTGAACCAGGCGAGCTCCCGGATCTCCACGCGCTCGCCGACCTCGATGGAAGCCGGGTTGCTCATCGCGCAGGTCGGCTCGACCGTCGAGCCCTTCCCGAAGCGGCGGAAGCGGCCGCGCACCGCGGTGGTCCAGAGGCCGACCTTGAGGCGGCGGGTGAGGCCGGCGGCGTACTCGAGCAGTCTCTGTCGGGTCATGTCACTTGATCCAGTAGCGGGATTCGCCGTCGATGTGGTGGAGATACGCGGTGATGCCCTTGTTCTTGCGGAACTCGTCGACGGCCTTGCGGCAGCCCTCGTAGGCCCCGTAGTCGTCGATGATCACGAAGCCGCCGGGGACGACCTTGTCGTAGAGGTGCTCGAGGCAGACCTTGGTCGAGGCGTACCAGTCCCCGTCGAGGCGCAGGATCGCGATCTCGGGGATCCCGGCCTTGGGCAAGGTATCCTGGAACCAGCCGACATGATAGTGGATCCTCTCGGCGGGGTAGCCGACGGTCTTCTCGAGGAGGTCCTTGTTGCCGGCGAGCGTCCCCGCCCCGCCCATCGAGTCGTAGAACCCCGCGACGGGCGCGAGCTTGCCGGCCGTGCCGCCGTCCTTGCTCCACGCCTTCACCTCGCGGACGGCGCGTTCGCCGTCGACGGCCTGGTCGGGCTCGCAGATGTCGGTGAACGAGTCGAAGAGATGCAGGTCGCGCCGCGCGGCGCCGCGCTCCAGGTTCGCCAAGGCCATCAGGGCCACGCTGCCCCCTTTCCAGACGCCGCATTCGACGAAGGCGCCGGGAAGGCGGACCTCCTCGCAGTGGGCCGCCTGCTGATAGAGCGTGATCAGACGCTCGGGCGGGAGCATCGTGAAAGGACGGATCTTCGCGATCGCCGTCTCGGCTTCGGTCTCGAGCTCGTAGCCGCGGCGCGCAGGGCCTGTCTTTCTCCGGAGCTCGTAGCCGAGCCCGGCGAAAAGGTTCTTCAGAAGAGGTTTGAGCATCGGCCCGGCCTTAGTTGGACAGCGTGTAGCGCGTGAACTGGTCGACGGCTTCCTTCGCGGCGTCGCCGTCGCGCTGGCCGCGCGGGACGATCTTGCGGAAGAGGCTCTCGACGTTGCTGACGCGCGTGACGATCTTGCTCAGCGCGTTGGCGTGCGTGCCATAGCGCGTGAACTGGTCGGCGCGCGTCGCGAGCTGCTCCTTCGTGTAGAAGAAATCGTAGACGACCGGCTTCTCTCCCAGGAACGCCGACAGGGGCGTGCCGAGAGGCGCCTGCTTCCAAGCGATCAGGTCGTAGCGCGTCTCGAGGGAGCGCGGCGCGACGTCGCCCGCCGCGTCGAGCAGGCCGGCGAGCTTGTTCTTCGTGAACGCGGCGAGCAGCGCGATCTCCGTCTCGGCCTCGGGCCCGGCCTTGCTCTCGGAGGCGATCGCGCGGCAGTGCGAGGCGAGGTAATCGATCCACGCCTCCGCGCCGAATGCGAGGCTCATCGCTTTGTACTTGTAGATGACGTTGCCGCCGACCTCGCCCGTGGCGAGCTTGCGGTAATTCTCTTCCTTTCGGTAGTGGGCGGTGAGGTCCTGCTCGTTGTCCCACAGCTCGCCGCGCGTTTCGTCCATGAATCCTTTCACGAGCTCCCGCACCTTCGGCGGCGCGTTCCCGAGGTCGCCGTACAGGCGCAGGATGAAATCGAACAAGGTGATCCCCGAGCGAGCGCTCGCCTGCTTGAAGAGCTCATGGAACGGACGGCTGTTGTGCATGACCTCGACCATCAATGCCAGCCCGCGGATCCACAGGTAGTCGTCGAAGCTCATGTCCTTATTCGCGATCCCGCTCTCCTCGACGTCGAAGACCCGCTCGCCGGCGTAGTCGCCGAAGTTCAGGGGGACGATGCGGTATTTGCCCTTGATCTCGAACTTGTCCCGGTACTCCGGATCCTTGAAATAGGTGCCGTGCAGCAGCATGAGGGAGTAGGTGCAGACGCTGCTGACGCCCGCCTCGATGATCTGGCGCATGCCGCGCACGAAGGACTCCCGCGTTTCGCCGGGCAGCCCGATGATCAGCTCTCCTTTAGTCGCGCGACCGGCCTCGTTGAGGCTCTTGTTGACCTCGACATAGTGGTCGATCTTGATGTTGTCGCGCTTGATGTTCTTGAGCACGGTCTCGTCCATGGACTGGACGGACATGTTGACCGAGAAGGTGTTCCCCATGATCTGGGTGATGTCGATGACGCGTTCCTTCGCGTTCTTGCCCGTCGTCGCCATGATCTGCCGCGGCCAGCCGAGGTCCTTCTGCGTCTTGACGAGCATCTCGCAGATCTCGCGGTCGCGCGGATACATCGCGAAGTTCGTGTCGGCGATGTGCAGGTTGACGATGCCGTGCTTCGCCGCGCGCGGCGCGATGTAGGCGATCTCCTCCTTCACGCGCTCGAGGGAGAACATGTTGATCTTGTTGAAGTACCCGGAGCCCGTGTGGCAGAAGGTGCACAGGAAGGGGCAGCCGCGGTTCGTCTCCAGAAAAGGGGTCAGGCGGCCGTCGAAGAAATGCTCCAGCATCCCGTTGAGGTAGGGGGAGGGGATGTCGTCGAGGCAGCGCAGGCGCTCGGGGCGCGGGCCGTGGACCAGCACGGGCTTCGCGGATCGGCGGCTTTCGGGGAGGATGTAGACGCAGCCCGGGATCTCCCGGCCGTCGAGCGCCTTCGAGCCGCGCTCGGGCCCGGCGAGAAGCGTCGAGAGCAGGCCGGAGAACGCCTGCTCGCCCTCGAGCTCCACGTGCAGGTCCGTGTTCGGACGGGCGAGCAGGTAGCCCGTCTGATGTTCCTGCTTGTGCGGGAAATTGGTGCCGCCCTGGACGGTCAGCGTGTCGGGGCGCAGCTCCTTCGCGTAGCCCGCTATCCGCTCGGACAGGTTGCTGTTCCAGGAGTAGTTGCTCAGCGCGATCACGTCCGGGGGAGCTTGCTTGATCGCGTCGATCACGGACTGGGGATACTTGAATAGGCGCACGTCGATCGCGTCGCCGTGATGCTTCTTGGCGTACGCGGCGATGAACCCCACGTTGATCGGAATGGTGTCGGACACCAGGACGACGGTGTCGTGGGTGAGGTCGCACAAATAGACGCGCAGAGGGCGGTTCGACGAGGCCATAGGTATATTGTACTTTAACGGGGTGCCCCTCGAAATGAACGCTTCCGAGCCCGCCGAGTCCTATTGGTCTTCGACCAAGATCGCCTCCGAGCTGGCCCTGCGCGCGCTGTCCGAGGCCGCGCCCCGGCACGCGCGCGGCCGGCTCCTCGACCTCGGCTGCGGCTCGAAGCCCTACGCGGGGCTCTTCGCCCCTCACGTCGCGTCCCATTTCGGCGTCGATTTCGGCGCGACGGCCGGCCTGCATTACGGGGAGGCGACCAAGGCCGACCTTCTCGTCGACGGCGCGGAGACGAAGCTGCCCGCGGGCTCCTTCGACACGATCCTCTGCACGCAGGTGCTCGAGCACGTGCTCGACACCGAGGCGTTCGTCGCCGAGTGCCACCGCCTGCTGGCCAAGGGGGGGAAGGGCATCTTCACGGTCCCTTTCCTGTGGCAGTGCCACGCCGAGCCCAACGACTTCTACCGCTTCACGCGCTACGCGCTCCAGAGGATCTTCGAGGCCCGGGGGTTCCGCATCGTGGAGCTGCGCCCGATCGGGGGGGCGTACGCGGCGCTGATCCAGACGAAGATCGTCTCGATCCATTGCCGCGAGATCTCTAGCCTGCCGCGGCGGATCCTGCGCAAGGCGTGGAACCTGCTGCTGCTGCCGGTCCTGAACTGGAAGGCACTCCATCTCGACGGGCTGTTCTGGAACGACAAGCTCTGCCTGAACTACCTGCTCGTCGTCGCTAAGGACTGACGCGCGGCGCGTCGAGCGCGCGCGTCCACTGGGCGAGCCAGTCCGGCGAGGAGCGCGCGTAGCGCTCGCGGAAGGCCGCCCTCGCGGCGAGGGCCTCGGGTCGCGTCCACCATGACCGCGGGTCGGCCAGCGCCGTCGGCAGCGCCCGGGCCGCCGCCTCCGGGGAGTCGAAGACGAGCCCGGCGCGCCGCAGGCCGTCCAAGACCTCGGCCGCCTCCGGGCGGGTGGTCCAGAGAGCGGGCTCCCAGAACACGAAAGTGGGCGTGTCGCGCGCGAAGCAGTCGAGCATGGACGTCTGGGGGTGATCGATGACGACGAGGTCGAAGTCGCCGGCCCGGTCCGTCCAGGGGCGCGGGTCCTCGTCGAAGGCGAGGCCGGGGAACTCCGCGGCCAGGAAGCCGCGATGGTCCCAGCCGAGGTCGGCGTGATGCGGGCGCACGCGCAGGCTCTCGCGGGCGCCCGCGCCGATCGCGCGGAGGAAGCGGGCGCGGACCTCGATCTGGTCCTCGAAGCGGTGGGCGGCCTCGGCGTTGGCGAAGTACCAGCAGTACGGATAGCGCGGGTAGGAGACGGAGATGAGCAGCCAGCGCCCGGTCCGGGCGCGCGCGGCGGGCGGGCCCCCGAGAAGCTTCGGGCTCGGCAGCGGCACGAGCGCGGCGCCCGGGTAATGCGCGTCGCTCCAGCCCCAGGTGAGGTAGCGGTCGGCCACCCGGCGCTCGTGCGCCTCGGAGAACATCGGCTCGATGAGGCCGTAGCCGCCGCCGTGCTGGCTCAAGACGAGCTCGGCTCCGGCCTCGGTCGCCTCGGCGGCGAGCAGCTTGAAGGTCTCGTTGGAGTACCAGCCCACCGAGGTCAGCAGCTGGCGCGGCAGGCGCGGCCAGCGGGAAAGGACCTCTTCCCGGAAGCCGGCGTGGCCCTCGAGGAACAGGACGGGCAGGTGCCGCGGGAGCAGCGCCGCGGCCGCGGCCGCGTACGGCGCGGGCGAGCGGAACGCGGCGAGGCCGGCGCGCCGCGCGGGGTCGGCCGGCGCGGGGGGCGAGGCGACGAGGTCGCCCAGCGGAGTCAGGGAGACGGAGCGCATGAGCCCGAGGAGCTGGCTCGGGCTCGCATAGAGGTCCGAGAAGACGCGCTCGGAGCCTAAGATCGCGCGCGCGGCTCGGGCCAGCGCGGACCGCATCGCGGCCTTCGCGCGGGAGGGGGCGGGGGGCGCCGCCGCTGGCGCGGGACCGCGCCGGAGCGCGCCCGGGACGCCGCGCGCCTCGAGCAGCTCGGAGTAGAGCTGGAGCTGGAAGAGGTCGGTGACGATGCGGGTCGCGAAGTCGGCGGTGTCGAGCGGGGTGACGCGGTCCCTCGGGTCGAGCAGCAAGGTCTCGAGGCCGCCCCTTCCGGCGAGCGCCCGGTCGAGATGCAGGCCGTGGTCGACGACCGCGGCGGTGAAGCCGAGGAGCCACGGACCCAGGACGATGCGCCAATAGCGTTCCCCATGCGCGGCCCCGTGCGCCTCGTTGAGATACCCCGTGAGGAACGCCAGCAGCGCCTCGTGCAGCGCCGCGATGTCCTCGCCGCCGCGGGCGACGGCGCCCGGCTCCTTCCAGGGGCTGGGCAGGGTCGTTCCGCTCGCGCCCTCCCAGTCGGAGCGGCGCGCGCGGGGCCGGCACCACGTTCCGAGGAAGAGGAGCTCCCGCTTCGCGTCCCAGAACTCCGTCAGGGCCGTCGTCGCGAGGAACATCGCTTAGGCGGCGGCTTCGCGCGCGGCGGCGGCGACGGCGGCGACCTCGTCGTCGGCCAGGCTCGCGCTCGAGGGCAGGTTGACGCTGGTGCGCCACAGCCGGTCGGTGACGGCCAGGTCGCCGCGCGGGCACCCGGCGAACATCGGCTGGCGGTGGGCGGGGGCCCACAGCGGGCGCGACCCGAAGCCCTTCGCGTTGAGGGCCTTGAGGACGCGCGCCTGGGCCGCGGCGTCGGGGGCGATCACGGTGTTGAGCCAGAAGTTGCTGCGCGCGCCCTCCGGCTCCCAGACCAGGCGCAGGGCCGAGCTCTCGAAATGGCGGCGATAGAGCGCGGCGATCTCCCGCTTGCGCGCCACGAACCCGTCGAGCTGCTCGAGCTGGGCGCAGCCGATGGCCGCGTTGATGTTGGGCAGGCGGTAGTTGTAGCCGACGGCGTCATGCCAGAACGCCTCCGTGTCCGACTTGGCCTGCGTGGACAGGTGCTTGGCCCGCCGCGCCAGCCCGTCGTCGTCGGTGACGAGCGCGCCGCCCCCGCCGGTGGTCAGGACCTTGTTGCCGTTGAAGGACAAGGTGCCGATCCGCCCGAAGGAGCCGAGCGGACGGCCGCGCCAGGAGGAGCCGAGCGATTCGGCCGCGTCCTCGATCACGGGGATCCCGCGCGCCGCGCAGGCCGCGAGCAGAGGCTCGAGGCGGACGGGGTGCCCGAGCGCGTGCATCGGCACGCAGGCGGCGATCCGCCGGCCGCTCGCCTTGCGCACGCAGGCCCCGTCGCGCATCTCGGTCTCCGCGGCGAGGAATGCTTCGAGCGCGTCCGGGTCGAGCCCGTAGGTGGTCTCCTCGACGTCGAGGAAGAGCGGGGTCGCGCCCTGGTAGGCGACGGCGTTGACCGTGGCGATGAAGGTCAGGCTGGGGCAGATCACCTCGTCGCCGGCCTTCACGCCGAGGAGCTTGAGCGCCAGGTCGAGCGCGGCCGTGCCGTTGACGACCGCGACGGCGTGCTTGGTCCCGGAGCGCCGCGCGAGCTCCGCCTCGAAGCGGTCGACGAACTTCCCGGCCGAAGAGACCCAGCCCGTGTCGAGGCATTCCTTCACGTAGGCCCATTCGTTGCCGGCGAACTTGGGCTCGTGCAGCGACAGCTTCTTCATGGTCATCGGCGGAAAAGGTCCTCGTAGTCCTTCTCGGCGCGGCTGAACTCCTTGGGGCCGCCGATGTCGAGCCAGTACTCCTGGATCGGGAAGCAGGCCACCCCGCCGCGCCGGCCGCGGCGGATGCGCTCGAGGAACTCGGGCATGTCGCAGGCGCGGCGCTTGGGCAGGCCGGCCAGCGCGCGCGGGTCGAGGACGTAGATGCCCGCGTTGACGAGGAAGCGCTGCGTCGGCTTCTCGACGAAGCGCGTGAGGCGCTTGCCCGCGTGCTCGACGACGCCGTAGGGGACCTGGATCTCGTGATGCTTGACGCAGATCGTCGCCAGGCCCTTCTCGGCGCGGTGGAACTCGATCAGCGCCGGGAAGTCCACCTTGGTCAGGATGTCGCCGTTGAGGACCAGCAGGGGCTCCGTGCCGGGATGCTTGAGAAGGCCCAGCGCACCGGCGGTGCCCAGAGGCCGCGTCTCGCGCACGTACTCGATCTCCGCGCCCCAGCGCGACCCGTCGCCGAAATGCCTCTCGATCTGCTCGGCCAGATAGTTGACCGTGAACGAGAAGCGCGTGAAGCCCGCCGCGATCATCTGCTCCAGGACATGCTCGAGGATGGGCTTGTCGCCCAGCCGCAGCATCGGCTTGGGGGTGTTCGCCGTCAGCGGGCGCAGGCGCTTGCCGGCTCCGCCCGCCATCACGACGACCCGGTTGGGATAGCGGCGAGGGATCGTCGCGTACTCGACGAGCGCGGCGAGGCCCGTGAGGCGGCGGCGCGCGTCGACGATCGGGAGGTGCGACTTCGGGTGCGCGCGGAAGGCGGCGGCGATCTCCTCGCGCGTGGCGAGCGACGAGACGGTCACGGGCCGGCGGTTCATCGCCTTGACGACGGGCGAGGTGAGTTTGGCGCCTTTCAGCAGCGCGCGGCGGATGTCGATGTCGGCCGCGACGCCGAGCAGGCGCCGGTCCGGGCCGACCACGAGGGCGAGACCCACCCGGTGCTTGGTCATGACGTTCATCGCGTCGCGCAAGGTCGCGCGCGCGCTCAGGGCGAGGCCCCGGTGCTCCTTCAAGGTGTCGTTCATCGTCCTCTCTCCACGGCGCCTTCGGCGACGTCGCGGCTGACCGTCGCGCCGGCGGCGACGAGCGCCCCGGCCCCGATCCGGACGCCGGGCAGGACGACCGCGCCGGCCCCGATGAAGGCGCCCGCGCCGAGGGCCGCGCCGCCGCAGAGCACCGCGGCCGGGCCGACGAAGGCGTGGTCGCCGACCGCGCAGTCGTGCTCGACGACGGCGGCCGTGTTCACGACGGCGCCCGCGCCGATCGAGGCGCCCGGGTGGACGACCGCGCGCGTGAGGACCTGCGCTCCCGCGCCCAGACGGGCCGAGCGGGCGACGAAGGCCGACGCCGCGACGACCGGCGGCAGGGCGTAGCCGGCCGCGGCCGCGGCCTCATGGAGCCTGCGCCGCAGGCGCGTGTCGCGGGCGGCGCCGACGCCGATCGCGGCCTCGTGGCGCGAGGGCGGATAGTCCGCGAGCTTGTCGTCGCCGCCGGCGATCTTGACCCCTTCGAGGTCGGTCCCCCACAGGGCCTTGTCGGCGTCGAGCAGCGCGGCGGCCTCGCGGCCCATCGAGTCCAGGGCCGCGAGCACGACCTTCGCGTGGCCGCCCGCTCCCAGCAAGACGAAAGTCTTCTTCTTCAAGCGGCCCTCCCGGGCAGGTCGCGGAAAGACTTGTAGGCCAAGCGGGGGTCCTTCAGCGCGCGCCGGATCGCCGCGACGACGCGGGCGGAGACCGCCCCGCTCCGGTAGGGGCTGGCGCCGCGGCAGCGGCGGCGGAACGAAGGAGACAGCGCCCGGCGCAGGGCCGCGGCCACGGCGGGGCGCGTCGCTCGCGCGTCGATGACCGACGACGCCCGCAGGCGGCCCTTCTGCCGGTCTCCGACGTTGACCGTCGGCACGCGGAGGAACGGCGCCTCGATGATGCCGCTCGAGGAATTGCCGAGGACGGCGGCGGCCAGGCGCACGAGGCTCGGATAGCCGTCGGCGCCGAGGGAGGCCACTGCGGCCGCACGCCCGCGGCGTCCGCGCGTCCAGGCCAGCACGCGCCGGTTGATGGCGGCGCCTCCGGCGTCGGCGTTGGCCAAAGTCACGACCGCCCGCAGCCCGAGGGCGTCCACCGCGCCGAGCGCCGCGTCCACCACGGACAGGTCGACGCGGCCGGCGGTCTCCGGGTGGCACGTGACGACGACGAACGGCTCGGCGAGGGAGAGGCCGGTGCGTCGCTCGAGCTCCTGGCGCGGGACCGGGGAGAGCCGTGAGATGTTCTCGAGCCCGGGCGCCCCGACGAGCGCGACGCGGCGCGGCTCCTCGCCCATCTGCAGGATGCGTCGCCGGTAGGGCTCGGCCGCGGGCAGGTGCAGGTGGGCGAGCTTGGTGACCGCGTGGCGCACCTGCTCATCGATGACGCCCTCGCTCGACTCTCCGCCGTGCAGGTGCGCGATCGGCACGCCCGCCGCGACGGCGGCCGAGCAGGCGGCCAGCAGCTCCCAGCGGTCGCCGAGGACGACGAGCAGGTCGGGCTTGAGGCGAGCGTAGGCTTCGGCGAAGCCGGAGGCGGCGCGGCCCACCGCGCGGGCGACGGCGAGAGCGTCGTCGCCCGCGGGCGTCGACGGGACTCGAGCGTCGATGGGGAAGCCGTCATGGACGATCTCCCGGACCGTCAGGCCCCGGGTCCGGTCCAGGTGCGAGCCGCAGGCGATCACGCGCAGGCGCAGCGACGGCTCGTGCGCGATGGCCCGCATCGTGCCGCGCAGCAGGCCGTAGTCGGCGCGGGAGGTGGTCAGAACGGCCACGGTCCGGCGCTTCATACGCAATCCTCGGTGAGGGCTTCGTCGCGGCGTAGGGGCCGCTTGAGGGCCTTGCCGAGCACTCGGTCGAGGTCGGCGGGGGAGAGACCGAGGCCGGGGCGCTTGGCGGCCAGGTCGGCGCGCACGAGAGCGCGGCCGGCCGGGAGGTCGCGGGCGGCGACGAGGCCGCGCCGGGCGGCGGCCCGGTTCTTCTCCTCGCAAGGCGCGGGGCGCTTGACGCCGTCGCCGAGCGCGGATTCGACCGCGCGGATCTGCCGGACCATCGCGGCGAACTCCGCCGGCTCGAGCGAGGCGGCGTGGTCGGGGCCGGGCATAGTCCGGTCGAGCGTGAGGTGCTTCTCGATCACGGACGCGCCGAGCGCGGCGGCGGCGACGGCGATCTCGGCGCCGAGCGTGTGATCCGAATAGCCGACGGGCAGGCCGAGCGCGTCGCGCATCGCGGCCATCGCGCGCAGGTTGACCTGATCCGCGGGGGCCGGGTATTCGGTCACGCAGTGCAGGACCGTCAGCGGGGCCGCGGAGACCGCGCGGATCCAGCCGACCGCGCGCTTGACCTCGCCCAAGTCGCTCATGCCGGTGGACAGGATCAGGGGCCGCCCCTTGCGCGCGACGTGCTCGATGAGCGCCTTGTTCGTGATCTCGCCGGAGGGGATCTTGAAGAGCGGCACGTCCAGGCGCTCGAGCAGGTCGGCGCTGTCCTCGTCGAACGGGGTGGAGAGGAACTCGATCCCCGCGCGGCGCGAGTGGGCCTGCAGGCGGCGGTGAGCGGCCTCATCGAGCTCGAGGCGGGCGAGCATCGACTTCTGCCCGGCGGCCTCTCCGGAGGCGGCCTGGTACGGCGCGAGGGAGGCCGCGTCGGTGGCCAGCAGGTCGGCGCGGAAGGTCTGGAATTTGACCGCGTCCGCCCCGGCGGCCTTCGCGGCGTCGACGAGCCTCTCGGCGAGGGCGATGTCGCCGTTGTGATTGACCCCCGCCTCGGCGATCACGTACGCGCGGAGAGGAGTATTCGTTTTCATTCAGACGACCCAGGAGGCGATGCTCTCCCGGCCACGGTTCGGCTCGATCTTGGCGGGGATTCCCAACGCATACGATCCTTCTTCCATATCCTTGGTCAGAAGCGTGTAGGAGCTTACGACGCAATCGTTCCCGATCTTCACGCCGCCAAGGATCGTGCTGTTGTTGCAGAAAATGCAGTTGTCGCCGACCTTGGGAAGATGATTGACCGAACCGGGCTCCCAATTCTTCACCCCGAAAGTCACGCCTTGAAGGATGAAGGCGTTTGCGCCGATCTCCGTGTTTTGAGCGATCACGATGCCGACGGGATGCCCCAGGACGAGACCGGGGCCGATCTTCGCGGTGAACCCGATGTCGGAACCGTTCAGGGTGATGTTAAGGCGCATGAGGATCCGGGCGCAAAAAATCAAGCCGTGCTGATAGAACCAATGGCTGATGCGGTAAATCAACGACGCGTGGAATCCGGCCTTGAATAGGATGCAGTCCGCGTACTTTCGAAATGACGGGGATTTCCTGCCTTCATAAGAGCAGGAATGCTGGACATAGCGGTTCAGGTCGCTTTTGACCAATTCCCACACGCCCATCTCATTGCCGGTCATTGGGTCACAGGGTTCAATCCGGATTGAGCTCTTCCGACTGCATGAACTCGTTCATTTCCTTCATTTTCTTCCCGAAGATCGAAGAAAAAATCTCTTGGTGCGTTCGAAGTGACTGGCCCGGCTGCCATTTGAGCCCGTAAAACAGCTTGTGGATCGAAAGGTCGAGGAACTTGAACAGACGGGAATCCTGAAGCGCATCAAAGCTCAGTCCGTGATCGCGGCGGGCCTTCAGCAGGATGTCGATCGCGACATCGCCGGCGTTATTGTTGATGCAGAAAGCCGCATACTTCATCACTCGCGATTCAACGTCTCCGCTGAACCGGCTCGGCCGGTCGAATAGGCTGCTCGTGCGCTTCAGCCAAACGGCGTCGGATGCGGTGAGAATCCCATAGCGGCCGTCGGTCTTGACGAAATCATTCTGATAGTCGCCCCTTCCCTCATAGTCGATATTCAGCAGATAGAAATCCTGGCTCAACATGAAATCATGGACCGTGCTGAAGAGCGGCATGCCTTCGAAGATGTGGTCGAAGCTCACTTCGCAGCGCACGCCTAGTATGTTGTCCTGAAGCTGTTTCTTCGCGCCCTGAAGGATCTGGAATTCGCTCCCCTCGGTGTCCAATTTCAGGAAATCCAGAGCGAGGCCGTTCTTGCCGCAGAACGAATCGATCGACACGGCGGTGGTTTCGATGCTCTCGACGATGTCCACCTCGCGCAGGCGCTCGCCTTTGAAAAGGGACGATACGGGATTGCGGACCAGGGCCGAGCTCATCGCGCGATTTTTGAAGAAGTTGATCGTCAGCTTCCCATCTTTTTCCGCGACCGCCTGCCCGATGACCTTGACCTCGGCGGAGCGCCGGTCGTATTTCTTTTGAAGCCGCGCGCTCTCGAGAGGATCGGGCTCGAACAGGTAGTATTCGAGCTCGCCGGTGAACGGCTTCCAGCTGGGATGGAGGCCGTAACGTCCACCGGCATCGAGCACGGTCGTCTTGATTCGTTCATTCATAGTGCCGCCTTCCGATATCGCCCAACGACTTCGTTGAACCGGTTGTTCCCGACCGCGATCTTTGCCGGGGTCTTTTCTCGGGTTAAGGCCGTGAATTCCCGCGCGAAATCCAGGAGGTCGACTCGCTTTGTGATCAAACGATCCGAGATGAACTTCCCGGTCTTGATAAGAGCCATTACGTCCGAAAAAACAGCGAGGTCATAAGCGAATGCCCGCCCGAGCTTTATGCCGGAATCGGTGAAATGCCGCAACAATCTTGGATCGTTGATGCGAGTTTGCGGGAAAACCATCGATCGCGGCTTGAGGAGCGGAAGAATCTGTTGGAGGGTCTGCTCCGCCGGGGCGGCCATGACGCAGGCATCCACGCGTGCGAGGGTCTTGCTTCGTAGGAATTCATCGAGATTCTTGGCGTCAAGAACGCGGGTCGCCCCCAGCTGTTCGGCGAGCGCCATTCGCGCCGGGTGCTTTCCGATCAAAGTGATTTCCCTGTAGTTGGAAAGTCTCAAGGCCTGGAGGTCCGCCAGCGCGATTGGGCCGTCGCCGACGAGCAAGCTATGGGAGTCGGTTGGAATCCGATGGCCGACGAATTCCTTGGCGAGCCGATATCCGCAGCACAGATGTTCGACCAGCGCCCCCTGTTCGTACGTGAGCCCGTCCGCTAGGGGGACGACCAGTCGTGAATCCACGATGACTTCATCCGCGAGCGAGCCCGGCAGCTGAAATCCGAGCGATAGCTTGTTCTCGCAGTCGCGAAGTCTGCCGGCCAGGCAATCCGGGCATTCGAAGCAGGGCCTCATGGGGAACGCCGTCACGTGATCGCCGACTTTCAACGTCGCGCTCGCCTTTGCGGATAGCTCCACGATCATTCCGGAAAATTCGTGGCCCGGTACCTGCGGCGTCAGGGCCGGGGCGCCTATGTTCCTCAGGTCGGAACCGCAGACGCAGGTGGAGGCGACGGCAATACGAACTTCCCGGGTCCTTAAAGGGCGGGAGGGGGCCTCTCCCAATTCGAGGGTTCCGGGGCCTGCGATGTGGATGGCTTTCATTTTTTTGAACGGTGATAGCCCCGTGCGAACCTCGAGGCGCGGATGGGGCGTGTGGACGATTTCGTCATTGTATCATTGCCGGGCGAACCGCAGGAGCGGAAGACGCCGAGGGGATGGTCCCGATCCCGGCGCCGGAGTCCTTGTCCCAATTCTGTTCGACGAATCGGCGGGAAATCGATCCCAGTGACGATTCGATCCGCGCGGCGATGCAATAGCGCTGATGCATATCCTCGTAGTGATCTTTTATGAGTGGGATTTGGATCAGACGCCGGCCGTTTTCGACCCGCAATCGATTCGCGGCGACCTGCAGGGGCGATAGCGGTTGATAGCCGCGGTCGAGGCTGTCGAGAAGCTCGGCGACGGACTCGCGAAGCTCCTCTGGGGAGTTCTCGAAAAGAACGAAATCATCCCCGATCGTTTGATAATGCTGGACCTCCCACGGTCCGTCGATCACTTCGCGCAGAGAAAGGAATCGGCCCTTCGACCTGGAATAGACATGCTTTGGAATGCCGCGATCTCCTGGGTGGCGCGGATAGCACATGGTCATGTTGTGCATGTTCGTGATCAAAGTCGGACGCTGGAACAGCCTCGCCGTCTCGAGGATCCCCGTCGGCATGCCGATGTAAAGGCGGCATTCGCTGATCAGATACAGGTCCAGCAGGCCGCTCTTGAAGCGTGTGTGGGGATAATCGATCACTCGCTCCATCGGCGGCAAAGGGGTCATGGACTTGTCGCCCAAACGCACGACCCAGCCTCCGCGCGAGGTGATCTCGCGGATGGCGGGGATGAAATTGGCGATCGCGGCGTTGCGACAGGTGTCCTCTTCGTTCGGATTGCTGAATCCCGGTTCCCGGACATGAAGACCGGCGAACCACGCGTTCTCAGGCAGACCCATCTCCAGCCGCCGGGCGTGGGCCTGCGCGCGCTTCTCCGGGCGAAGCCCGACTTCAAGGGGCTTTTGGAGTTCTTCGGGCCAATCGAAGCCCTCGACCACGTCCCAGCGGAAATCAGCCGGCTCCTCCTCTCGCTTCCATAAAGCCGAGAGACCGATAGCCGGATGCGTGAACCGGCCCGGAAGATGTGCGGCTGGCCCTAGGATCTTCCCAAGGACCAGGCTGAGCGCGCTGAAAGAACCGTAGACGGCGGTGAGCGCCGCGCGTGCAAGGAATTGAATCGGCTCGGGAATGTCGGCTCGGTATGGAGAGGTCAGGTCGAAGATATCGCGATTGGCGACCGGAAAACGGAACTTTCTGGGCAGCGCGAAGGGAAAAAGGATCACGAGTTTCTTCCCTTCCCGCCGCGCGCGGATCAGGCCGAACTGGATCTCATGGGAGCAGTTCCCGATCGCATACGCGGAGGGCGAGAGGAAGATGAATGGCCCATGCTCGCTGACCATGTTTACGAAACGGTGGAATGCCTTCATTCGGGTCGGCCGCCGAGTCCGGCCGGCACTTGGGAGGTCCCACCCGAGGTGTCTCGATCCTCGGGCTCCGACATCAAGCGCGCGAAATGAGGATTTCGAAGAAGCAGGTCGTCGTACCGCCCGGAACAGGAGATCTGCCCGTTCTCGAGCACGATCACGCGGTCTCCGAGCTTCACGGTCGACGGTCGATGGGCGATGACCACGAGCGTGAGCCGTCCCTTAAGGCCTTCGAGCGCGCGGGCGAGCTCCGTTTCCGTGATCCCGTCCAGAGCGCTGGTCGGTTCGTCGAGGATCAGCACGGAAGGCTCGCGGTACATCGCGCGGGCGATCCCGAGGCGCTGGCGCTGTCCTCCGCTGAGCCGGCCGCCCCTCTCTCCGATGCGAGTCTCGTAGCCTTCGGGAAGGCCGTCGACGAAATCGGCGATCTGGGCGAGCTCGGCGGCCTTGCGGACGCGATCGCGGTCGATGGAGCCCGGCTCGATGCCGAAGGCGATGTTCTCGGCGATCGTCGAATCGAAGAGGAACACGGACTGGGGGACGAATGCGACCGAGCGCCGCCAGCGCGCTAGGGCCTTATCGTCCAGAACGGCGCCGTCCACGCTGAGGTGTCCGGACTGAGGTCTCTGCAGGCCGAGCAGGAGGTCGGCAAGCGTCGACTTCCCGGCCCCGGAGCCTCCCGCGAGGGCGAGGAACTCGCGGCAGCGGATGGTGAGGTCGAGGCCGTCGAACACAGGCGACGTCTGGCCGGGATACCGGAAGATTATCGTGTCGAGGCGGACTTCGCGCTCGAGAGGCAGGGGAGGCGTGTCGGGCGCGGCCGGAGGCGTGGCGGAGAGAAGCGTTATGAGCTTATCGAAAATGAAGCGATGGTGCTGCAATTGGGAAGCCGCGCCCGAGAATTTGAGCAGCGAGGGCAGCAGGCGGTATCCGGCAACGGCATATAGGGAGAGCAGGGCGACGACTTGCGCCGGGTCCGAGCCTCGCGACAGCTGCCATAGCGCGATAGCCAATATGAAGCTCGCGGCGACGGCCTGGACGAAGCTCGACGGCAAGGTCTGAAAGATCGAGGACAACCGGTACGCTTCCGCGTGCTTATCGGCGTACGGCTCGAAGGAGCGGGCGAAATAGGCCTCGGCCTCGGCGGCCTTGATCTCTTTGGCGGCCCCCAGGATCTCGAGGCAGCGCTCGAAGCGGCGTCCGTTCGTCTCGTCGGTCAGTTCCCCGAAATGAGCGATCCGGCGACGGATGAGGTAGTAGCTCCCCGCGACGATCGTTCCCATGCTGACAAGCACGGTGACGCCGATGAGCGGGTCCGCCCATAAGATCAGCGCGGTCAGCAGCAGGATCGTCGTGCTTTCCGAAAAAGCGGTCAGCCATGACTGGAGCACCGCGTTGGCGACCGAGTCCGACAGCATGAGCACATCCTTCGCCAACTGCCCGGAATGGCTCGCAAGGAAGAATGGATAATCCTTCGCGAGGAAGGCGCGCAGAACTCGCGCGGCGATCTTCGGCATCTGGCGCGTCGAGAAGCTCACGATCAGCGCGGTTTTGAGAAAGACAAATGCGTTGGCCGAGATCAGGAAAAAAATCGCCGCGGTCCCGCAGAACATCAGGAAGGCCCTGTCGTCGGCGAAGCCTCCCCAGAGGAACGCCTTGTGGATCACAGGCTGGGTGTGTATGAGCTCCGGGCGGCTCAATAAGGCCAGGAAAGGCATGACGGAACCGACTCCGATGAGTTCCATCAAGCCGCCCGCTAGGCCGACGCCGAGGACCAGCGCGAAACGGCGGCGCTGGCCGGGGAGGAGGTGCTTCCATATTTGCCGAGAAAGGTTCATGTCGCGGCGGCGACGTTGCGGCCGCTCGTCGTCCAATGTTTTTCCAGGAAAGTCTGAGAGAGAGACCCGGCGGACGATTCGAGCCGAGAGGCCAGCCGGTAGCGATTGTGCATATCGACATAGTGATCGGCAAAAAGGACGCGGCTGAGGAGTTGTCGGCCGTGCTCGATACGAATGCGGTTAGCCTCAGCCTGCAATGGCGTAGGCGCGTCGATCCCATCGTCCAGATTGCGCATGAACTCTACGACCGCCTCACGCAGCTCCTCGGGTGAATTCTCGAACATCTCGATGTCATCCCCGAGCGTATAAAAAATCTGAGTTTCCCAGGGAGACTCGAGAATCTCCTTCACGGAAAAGAAGCGTTTCTTCGATTTCGAGTAAATGTGCTTCATTATTCCACGGTCCCCTCTTCGTCGCGGATATGCGAGGGCCGTCGTCGTCATATTCATGATCAGCGTCGGGCGCTGAAAGAGGAAAGCCGTGTCGAGGATTCCCGACGGGATGCCGATGTAAAACCGGCATTCGCCGATGAGGTGCATATCCATCAGGTCGCTCTTGAAGCGAGTATGCGGGTAATCGATGACGCGTTCCATCGGAGGAAGCGGCGTCATCGTCTTGTCCCCGAGACGCACGACCCAGCCTCCGCGATCGGTGATCTCGCGGATCGCGGGGATGTAATTGGCGATAGTCGCATTGCGGCAAGTGATTTCCTCGGTTGGATTGTAAAATCCTCGTTCGCGAACGTGCAGTCCGACGAACCAGGCGTCCTCGGGGATGCCCATTTCAAGACGGATCGCGTGGGCGAGAGCGCGCTTGTCGGGCCGCATTCCCACTGAAAGTGGTTTTTGAATCTGCTGGGGCCAGTCGAAAGCGTCGACGGCGCCCCAATGGAACTCGGCGGGCTGTGCCGTCGGCATCCAGAGGGTCGTGTTCCCGAGGTTGGGGTGGGTGAGCCGTCCATCGAGATGGGCCCACTGCCCCAATGCTTTGCCGAGGAGGCGGCTGAGAACGTGAAACGGGCCGTATATCGCAGTCAGCATCAGTTGGAGGAATATCCGGATCGGCGCGGGGACTTCGGCGTGAAATGGAGATGTGAGGTTGAAAATTTCCCGGTTCGTGATCGGGAATCTGAATTTCCAGGGAAGCTCGTAGGGTCTCAATACCACGAGCTTCTTATTCTCGCGCCTCGCTCGGAGCAGCCCGAACACGAGTTCTTCGGAGCAGTTGCCGATGACGGAAACGCAGGGCGTGAAAAATATGAAAGGGCCGCGGTCATTGATCGCATCGACGATTCGATTTAGCAGCTTCATTTGAAATTGGCGGGCGGGGCTACCAAGCGGACCAGCCTCCGTCGACGAGCAGGTCGTGGCCGGTCACGTAGGCGGACAGGTCCCCGGCGAGGAAGGCCGTCGCGCCCTTGAGGTCCTCCTCGACGGCCATGCGCGCGAGCGGCGTGCGTGACCGGTAGCGCTTCTGGAATGAAGCGGGCTGGCCGCGCTCGATGCCGCCGGGGGAGATCGCGTTGACCCGCACGCGCGGCCCGAGAACGGTCGCCAGGTGGCGCGTCAGCTGCGCCAGGCCGCCCTTGGACGCGCCGTAGCCGGCGGGGTTGGCCATCTTCGTGCCGGCGTAGAGGCTCATGTCCGGCCCGACGCGGCCGTAGATCGAGGAGAACAGGATCACGGAGCCCTTGCCCGAGCGCGAGAGAGCGGGCGCGGCCTCCTGGACCATGGTGAACGCCGAGGTGAGGTTGACGCGCAGGGCGGCGTCGAAGGCCTTCGTGCTCTGGCGCGCGAACGGCTCGGCCCAGCCGGCGAGCTTGGTGGTGCCGACGAAGGCGGCCGCGTGGACGAGGATGTCGAGGCCGCCGAGGCGGCGCTGAGCCGCGCGGACCGCGCGACGCGTCC
This sequence comes from Elusimicrobiota bacterium, assembly GCA_016191335.1. Classification (GTDB taxonomy): domain Bacteria; phylum Elusimicrobiota; class Elusimicrobia; order UBA1565; family UBA9628; genus GWA2-66-18. The sequence continues at coordinate 95,685 of JACPOW010000099.1, forward strand.
CCGCCTCGCTCGACAGGTCGCACGGCACGGCGACGGCGCCGCCCGGCAGGGCGGCGGCGCGGCGGCGGCAGGCCGCCGGGTCCCGGTCGAGCACGGCGACGCGCGCGCCGAGCTCGGCGAGCGTCTCGCAGACGGCGAGGCCGACGTGGCCCGCGCCGCCGGCGACGAGGGCCTTGCGTCCGTCGAGGCGCGACAGTTCAGCGATCGAGCGCATCAAAGTCCCTCCTTGAGCCACGGCATCGGCAGCAGCCCGGCGCGCGCCAGGGCCTCCACGCGCTCGAACTGCGGCAGATCGTCGATCGAGACCGCGCGCGCGTCGGGCACGACGAGCATCCGGTGGCGGCCCTCGGCGCGCCAGTCCCGGGCGCGGCGCACGAACTCCGTCCGCCAGAGATACAGCAGGCCGTTGATCCGGTAGAGCTCCGGCGCGTCTTGGCGCCGCGCGATCCGGCCGGCCTCCGGCAGCCAGTCGGCCATGCGGCCGTCCTTCTCGACGACGGTGTGCCACAGCGGGTTGAACTCCGGCCGGGACACGCAGACGACGCCGTCGTCGCCCTCGCCCAGCAGGGCGGCGGCGGCGCGCACGTCCTCGGGCAGACGCGTCGGCGAGGTCGGGTCGAGGAGCATCAAGACATCATAGGATTTGCCTTCGAGGCGCTCCACCTCGTCCAGGGCGTGGCGGAGCACGGGCCACATCGGAGTGTCGGCTCCGGCGAGGTCGGCGGGCCTCATGAACGGGACGTCGCCGCCCTCCGCGCGCGCGGCCGCGGCGATCTCGGGTGAGTCGGTGGACACGACGGTCCGAGCGATCTCGGGGCACATCCGGGCGAGGCGGATCGAGTGGGCGATCAGCGGCAGGCCCATCAGCGGCCGGATGTTCTTCCCGGGAAGGCCTTTCGAGCCGCCGCGGGCGGGGATGACGGCGAGCAGGCGCGGCGCGCTCAATGGGCGCCTCCGCGCACCGCGTCGCAGATTGCCAGGGCGCGGACGCCGTCGTCGAGGCCGGCGAGGCGTTCGTCGGGGCGCCCGTCGAGGGCGGCGAGGAAGGCCGCGGCCTGCGCGCGCAGGCGGGCGTCGGCGTCCTCGGCCGCGGTCTCGACGAGCGGCGCCTTGCCGGCGAGCGTCAGCGTGGACGTCCCCGCCCGTGCGTCCCATTCGAGCGTGCCGTGCTCCCCGTGCACGGTGAGCCGCCGCCGCGCGGGCCTCGTCAGGTAGTCGAGGCCGATGGTCAGCGCTCCGCCGCCGGGCAGCCGCCAGGCGATCTCGGCGACCTCCTCGGAGGCGAGGCCCAGGCGGCCCAGGTTGGCGCACGAGCCGGTCGGGGCGTCCGAGAAGCCGAAGAGCCAGCCGCAGTAGTCGATCTCGTGGATCAGGTCGCGCATGACGCCGCCCTGAGCGGGATCCGCCGCGTAGCTCGTGCGATGGTCCCGGTCCGGACGCCAATCCGGCAGATACGCGCGGCACTCGGCGCGCGCCGCGTGCAGCGAGCCGAGCTCGGGAAGGCGGGCCTTGGCCAGCGCGAGCGAGGGGGAGAAGCGCATCACGCACGCGACATAGGCGCGGCGCCCCGCGCGGCGCGCGGCCTCGGCGGCGCGCCGCCCTTCGGGAGCGTCGACCGCCAGGGGCTTCTCGATCAGCGCGTCGAGGCCGAGCGCGAACGCGGCTTCGGCGTCGGCCGCGTGGCGGCCCGTCTCGCTCGCGATGACGCACGCGGTCGCGCCCGTAGCGGCGGCGGCCGCGAGATCGGCGGCGGTCTCGAGCCCTTCGGCGCGCAGCGCCGCGGCCGCCTCCGGCCGCCGCGTGACCGCGATGACGCGCGCGCCCGCGGATGCCAGCGCTTTCATCTGACGGCGGCCGATGCCGCCCGCGCCCACGACGGCGATCGAACGACCGGCGGCGGCCATCAGCTCCGGCCGCTGAAGAGGCCGGTGTTATGGAGCACGAAGTAGTGCCCGGGGCTTCCCCAGACCTTTTGGAAGAGCGCGCGCCGGGACCAGGCGCGCACGAGGGCGGCCTCGTTCGGTGCGCGGGCCGCGTCCTTGAACAGGGCGAGGGCCTCGTCGACGACGCTCAGCGCCTGCTTCGATTGCGGGTGGGGGCGCAGCGCGGAGCGCAGGCCGGCCAAGGCGGCCAGCGCGGTCTTGGGCCCCGTCTCGCGCCGGTCGATCGCGCCGTCGAGCTTCCTGTAGCAGGCGCCGAGCGCCGCGAGGATCTTCTTGCCCGCCTCCGGCGTGAAGAGCGGCAGCTCGCCGCCGGGCTGCGGGATCGAATGGAGGAAGTGGGGAGCGCGCGCGTAGTAGCCGCGAAGCGTCGCCGCGCGCACCGCGGCGGCGTCCTGGATGTTCTTGTGCCAGATGAGGTCGTCGGCGCTCGCGTAGTTCGGCCACGATGAGTAGAGGGAGAAGCTCTCCGGGAGCCCGGCGAGGATCTCGGGCAGGTCGAGGAAGTGGCGCGGCCGGTAGAGCGGGTTGAGCACGCAGTCCTTGGACCAGCTCTCGAAGCCGCGGCTGTGGTTGATGGCCTTGAACGGGCCCTCGAACAGCTTGCGGGCGAGCGCGAACCGCGACTCGCCGCTCTCGCGGCCGAGCGCGGCCGCCGCCATCTCGAGATAGGCCTTCTTCACGAACTCGATGAAGGTGCCGACGGGGTGCACGACGCTGAGCACCAGGAAGCCCTCGGGCGCGACGCAGGCCGACATGCGGCGCACGCCTTCCACCGGATCGTCCAGGAAGTGCACGAAGCCCTCTCCGAAGACGAAATCGTAGCGCTCGGAGGTCTCGAACTTCTCGAGGACCTCGTTGTGGACGGCTTCGATCGAGTCCGGCACGCCGAGGGCCGCGAACTTCCCCTTGAGCTCGGCGATCAGGTAGTCGAGAGGCTCGACGAAGGTCAGCTTCGCTCCGTGGCGCGCGAGCACGACCGCGTTCTCGCCGGACCCGGGCCCGAACTCGAGCACGCGGGCGCCCTTCCAGGCCTGGAAGGGGATCTTCAGATGGTGCTCGAGCAGGCTGCGGCGCTTGCGCTCGTGCAGCTTCAGGCTCTTCTCCCGCGAGATGTCGTGGCCGACCGGGTTGAGCCCGATGCGGCCGTAGTAGTCGCTGAGGTTGGAGCTGGGGTTTTTCACTTTAGAGGACCTTGACCTCGGGCAGCGGCACGATGAACTTGCCGCCCTGCTTGCGGAACGCGTCGAGCTTCTTCACGATGGGCTCGACGTAGCGCCACGCGAGGACCACGACGTAGTCGGGCTTCTTGTCCAGGAGCGCCTGAGGCGCGAGGACGGGGATGTGCTTGCCCGGGCTGAACAGGCCCTGCCGCTGGGGGTTGTCGTCGGCGATGAAGTCGAGCATGTCCGTGATCCCGTAATGGTAGATCATGGTCGTCGTCGTGGCCGAGGCGCCGTAGCCCGCGATCTTCTTGCCCTGCGAGCGCAGGTCGCGGAGCATGTCGACGAGCTTCTTCTTGGCGGCGTCGATTCGCGCGTTGAAGGCCGCGAACGAGTCGGGCTTGCCCAGCTTGAGCGCTTTCTCCTCCGCGATCAGCGCGGCGACCGCGGGGGAGGCCTTGCGAGGCCCGCCGGCCAGCTGCGCGGTGTAGCGCAGGGAGCCGCCCTTCGTCGTCACGCGCTGGGCGTCGATGAGCTCCATGCCGTGCTTCGCGAAGAACTTCTGGAGCGGCGCCACCGAGAAGTATGAGATGTGCTCGTGATAGATGAAGTCGAAGACCATGTTCTTCATCAGGTCGGAGAGGTAGAAGCTCTCGAAGACGAACACGCCGTCGTCGGCGAGCAGCGAGCGGATGCCGTCGGTCATGTCGTGCAGGTCGTCGACGTTCGCGTAGAGGTTGTTGACGGTGACGACCGACGCGGGGCCCTTCTCCGCGCGGATCTTCGCGGCCAGGCGGGTGTTGAACAGCTCGGCCCAGGTCTCGATCCCGCCCTCCGTCGCGCGGCGGGCGATCTCGCGCGCCGGGTCGACGCCCAGGACCTTCATGCCGGCGGACTTGAAGAAGCCCAGCAGCGATCCGTCGTTGCTCCCGATGTCGACGATGAGCGCGCCCGGACCGGGCTTGACGCTCTTCAGCACGTCGGCGGCGTAGCCCTTGAAATGGTCGACGAGGCCCAGGGAGGTCTTGGTCTCGTAGAGGTAGTCGAAGTAGATGACCTGAGGCTGCACCACGTCGAGGACCTGCGAGAACCCGCAGTCGCCGCACAGGAAGAGGTCGAGCGGGTAGAGCTCCTGGGGCTCGGAGAGCTTGTCCTTGGGGACGTAGGAATCGGCCAGGGGCGTCGGCGCCAGGTGCAGGACGAGCTCGAGCTTCTTGCTGTCGCAGAGGCGGCAGATCTCGCGGCGGACGACGGCGTCCGCGGCCTTCGCTGCGGACTCGGCGGGGGTCTTGGTCGGCATGGCTTCTCCTAGGAGTGCGTCAATTTTCGGGCGAGGGACTCCTGCCAGAGCAGGGACAGCCCGCCGTCGACGACGATATTCTGGCCGGTGATGAACGAGGCCTTCGGGCCGCGCAGGAACTCGGCGGCCTGCGCGACCTCCTCGGCGCGGCCCATCCGCCCGAGAGGGATGAGGCGCTTGTAGAGAGCCTGGAGCTTGCGGCTGCCGGCGTAGAAGGCCCGCGACTCCTCCTTGACGACGGTCCCGGGCGAGACGAGGTTCACGCGGATGCCCTTGGGCCCGAGCGCGGCGGCGTAGAAGCGGACCAGCTGGATCAGGCCGGCCTTGCCGACGTGGTAGCCCACGGGCTGCTCGCCGGCGATCAGGTGACCGCCGACCGAGCCGATCGCGACGACGGAGCGGGCGCCCCCCTCGAGGAACGATCCGGAGAGGGCCTCGATCATGGTCTTGGTCGCCGTCAGGCTCACGTCGAGCTCGCCCTTCCACGAGTCCTTGCCGCCGCGGTAGCGCTGGAAGAAGAAGAGGCTGTCGAGCGGACCGCCCCAGGCGACCAAAGAGCGGCACAGCGCCGGCAGGCGCCGGGCGTCGGCGAGGTCCGCCTTCACGAAGCGCGTGTTGGGCAGGCCGCGCTCGGGGGGCGCGGAGCGCAGCCCGACGACGGAGACGGCGTGGCCCTGGCCGTGGAGCAGGCGCACGAGGGCGCGGCCGCTGCCGCGCGTGCCGCCGACGACGATCGAGTGGGGCCTCGGGAGCTCAGGCTTCATCGCGGAAGATGCTGTCGCCGCCCTTGAAAGGTCCGGGGCGCGCCTCGTGGAAAACGGCGAAATCGGTCTCGGGGATGGTCGCGTGCCAGACGCCGGGGCGGATGCGGACCCAGAAGGGCAGGCCCGTGCCCGCGCCTCCGAGGCGGAAGGTCTCGACGAGGCGGCCGGGCTCGTCGAAGATCTCGATGCGCAGGATGCCGTCGATCATGTGGTACGACTCGTCCTTCGCGAGATGCTTGTGCTGCTTGAAGACGCCGCCCTTCTTATGGACGACGGCCATCTCGTGGAACGCGGCGTCCGGGCCCTCGTGCAGGCAGATGCGCACCGTGCCCCCGCCGCTCGCGGCGAGACGGCCCTTCAGCGCCGCGATGACGGCGTCGTCGATCAGGGGCGCTCGGCTGCGGCTGTAGTAGGCCTCGGACTTGGCCGTGGGGTCCTGCACCAGCTCGAGCGCCGGCGGCAGCCCGCTCATCTCAGGGACGGCGCGGCCGGCTCGATGGCCAGGTCCTTGAGCCGGGGGCTCGGGGCGTTGACCGAGAAGAAGCGCCCGCCGTTGGCGACGAAGGCCGCGTGCTTGGCGATCACCTTCTCGTCGTTCTCCGCGTTGACGGCCAGGAAGCAGTCCCCGACCGCGTCCTTGAGCGCGGCGCCGGACTCGATCTTGAGCTTGGACCCCGGCATGTAGAGGCCCTGCTTCTCAGGCTGATCGTCGATCACGCGGTCGAGCAGGTCGTGGAGCTTGAAGCCGTTGACCAGCATGTTGGCGCGGCAGCCCGTGCCGTAGAGGAAGTTGAGCCGCCCCGCCGCGCGGTTGGCCTTGAGCCGCGCGGTGAACTTCTCCCGGAAGGCCCGCGCCTGCGCGTCGAAGCCGCGCGCGACGGCCTTGGAGGCCTCGAGCTCGCCGCGGCGGGACGCCTTGACGGGCGCCCCGAGGCGCGCCAGGACCAGGAGGGCGCCGCCGCTGAACGGGTAGCGCCGGACCTCGGTCACGCCGAAGCCCTCGCGCTCGAGGAAGTCGCAGAACGTCGCCTCGGTGAAGTAGTTGACGTGCTCCTCCCAAAGGGAGGAGACGTCGCCGTAGAGCATCGGCGACTCGAAGTCGGGCACCTCGAGCATGAGCCAGCCGCCGGGCCGCAGGAGGCGCATGATGCCGCGCGCGAGGCCGCGCAGGTCGATGATGTGCTCGACGACCTGGCGGGACACCACGAGGGACGCGGGCCCCTTCTCGGAGACGATCCGTCCCGCGAGCTCCTCGCTGAAGAAGCCCTCGTAGATCGCGGCGCCCGTCTTGCGCGACTGCTCGTTGGCCACGCGGTTGGGCTCGACCCCGATCACGCCGGAGAAGCCGGCCTTGCGCATCTCGCCGAGGAAGGTCCCATCGTTGCTGCCGAGCTCGACGATGGTGTCGGCCGGGCCGATCTTGGACTTCATGAGCGAGATCTCGTCGGCCATGTGGGGCTGGGGCTTCCAGGCCGTGAAGCAGAAGTTATAGTCGCGGTACAGCTGCTCGGGGGGGATGGGATCGAGGATCTGGACGAGGCCGCAGCCCTCGCAGAGGTGGGCGACCATGGGGTGCCGGAACTCGCCGGGTCCGGCGGGCTGGTCCAGGAACCGGTGCGCGATCGGGGTCGGTCCGAGATCGACGAGCTTCTCGAATCTACCGGCGCCGCAGGAATTGCAGGAGGGAGTCGTCATATTGATCCCCCGGTCGGGTGTCCGGAAGACCGTTCAAGGATTGAACACATTTTACGACTTTGCCGCCGGATGCGTCAAGGAAGGGCGTCAGGAGTACAGAAGCCGGCTTTGCAGGGCGCTCTTGGACCGGGGAGCCGTGCGCTGCCGGTGCACCACCGTTCGCAGCGAATGCGTCCGGCCCTGCTTGGTGAGGGCAGCGTCTCCCTCGAGGCGCTCCGGCGCCCGGCGCGGACGGTCGAAGACGGCCTTGTTGGCCCGGAGGCCGAACAGCCTCAGGACGCTCACGCCGAGGAGGTACTCCGCGTAGATGGCGTACTTGAGCACGGCGTCCACGGGGGCGGCCGGAAGGCTCGCGACGAACGGGCTCAGGACGACCTTGCGCATGATGAAGCGCTCGACGTACATGCCCGTCGCGAGCTTGGCGAGCAAGGTCGTCGCGGTCTCGCGGCCGAGCCGGTTGCGCAGCCGCTCCATGCGGCGCCAGAGCACCCGGCTCATGGCGCCCAGGCGGGGCTCCTCGGCCACCGCGGCCGCGGGGGCCGCGGCCACCTCGTAGATGCCCAGCGGGGGGCGGGGGGCTTGCGCCATCTTGCGATAGAAGGTCCGGTTGGCCTCGAGGGCCATCAGGATGTCCCAGAACAGGACCTCCCGGACCGGGGCGCCGCTCAAGTTGAGGTAGTGGACCTTGTCCGACCCGGCGTAGGCGAGGCTCTTGAAATAAGCCTCTTCGCCGTCGACATCGGTCGGGATCAGGCCGGTCTGCTGGCCGTACTCGTAGAGCGGGGTCCCGGGCATGGGCAGGGCGTAGAACGCGCCGACGCCGCCGATGAGGTGCGGGGGCGTCCCGAAGGAGTAGGCGATGTCGCCGATGAAGCGGCCGCTCTCGCGCGCCGTGTCGAGCGTCTCGCCCGGCATGCCCGCCATCACCGACAGCGGGGCCATCAGCCGCAGCTTGCCGCAATTCTCGAGGGCCGAGCGCACCTGCTGGACCGTGAACTTCTTCTCCATGACGTCAAGGATCGTCTGGCTCCCGGATTCGACGCCGAACTTGAGGCCCGAGCACTGGTGATCCTGGTAGAACTTGAGGTCCTCGTAGGAGACGTTCGTCACGCGGGTCCCGCCGGCGACCCAGATCATGTCGTGCTTCTTGAAGAGCCGGGCGACCTCGTAGGAGTGCTTCTTGTTCGAGCCGAAGTTCTCCTCGAAGATGTTGATGAAGCCGACGTTGAAGTCTCGCTTGAGCATGCCCAGATGAGCGTCGAGCCGGTCGAGGTCGTAGTTGCGGTAGCCGACGGTCGGGCGCTCGCAGAACGTGCAGCGCGCCACGCAGCCTTTCGACGTCACGAGGTGCGCCATCCTCGAGGGGCGGCCGGGGGTCCAGCTCCGCTTGTCATAGGCGAACCAGCCCGAGTCCAGGCCGTTGGGGAGGTACCAATTGAACTTCTCCACGTCGCCCTTGGCGCCGGCGAGCATCAGCGCGTAATCCGGGTAGGCGAGCTCGGCCCCCGGGGGGCGGGGGGCCGGCACGGTGAACTCCATCTCGCCGTTCTCATCGAGGAAGGTGAGGCCGGGGATCCTGCGGAACGCGGCGAGGTCGCGCTCTCGCCCGTGACTCCAAGTTCACGGGGTTTTGAACTCGGTCCTGGACCGAGTTGATACCGGCGCTTAAACGGCATGGCGCCTTGCGGCGCCAGGGTTTTCGCTTCGCGAAAACCTGAGGGTGAAGCGGTAGAATAGGCGGCCGAGAACC